>JANPES010000386.1:0-6883 GCA_031423035.1 Cyclobacteriaceae bacterium
TGGATGCGGTGACAATCTCTGCAGGATCGTTTACCGCCGGGGAAGAAAAGCGAAGGACGATTTTGAAGGCGGTTGACATTGCGACTACCGCCGGGGCTACAGCGGACATTGCCGGTGCGCTGAATACGCTGCCGGGCACAACCAAAGTAGGAGAAAGTGGCCGCTTGTTTGTCAGGGGCGGTGATGGCAATGAGACCCGGACTTTTATTGACGGGATGGTAGTCCTGGATGCCTACGGCCCCTCCGCTCCCAACACGCCATCTCGGGGAAGATTCATGCCCTTCATGTTTAAGGGAACCAGTTTTAGCACGGGGGGATATTCTGCTGAATACGGACAAGCGTTGTCATCCGCCCTGGTGCTGAACTCAAAAGATAAAGCAGAGATGACGCAAACCGATATCGGCCTGATGTCGGTAGGCGCTGATGTTGCGCATACCCAGGTCTGGGATCGGGCATCGGCATCGGCCAAAGTTCAATACACGGATATCCGTCCCTATTTCAACCTGATCAATCAATACGTTGATTGGCATACTGCCCCTACATCCTTTGAGAGTAGTGGTGCATTCCGGCAGGAAACCGGCAAGGATGGGTTGTTTAAGTTCTACGGAAATTACAATCACTCAAGCTTCGCGATGTATAATCACGATATCGCTCAGCCTGAGCTCAAGTCATTGGTAGAACTGTCGAATACATTCGGCTATGGAAATGGGACCTATCAGCAATCGTTGTCCAAGGACTGGTCCATTCGGGGAGGGGCTTCTTACAATCATAACTTAAACGCTTACCGTTTGGATGGCACGCCGTACAATGAGCGCGAGAATGGAATGCATACCAAACTTGTTTCTGAACACACCATCTCCGACAAGGTGGAGGTACGTGTTGGCGCTGAATCAATCTGGCGCGACTATGTTGCTTCCACGCCCGAAGCGGTTACGGGAACAATGGTTTCACAATCATTTCGTGAAATAGTCACGGCGACTTTTGCAGAGGGAGAGGTCTATGTCAGCCCGAAGTTCGTTACGAAAGCAGGGGCGAGGGTGGAGCACAATTCGATGACCCGGGAATCAAACATCGACCCACGCCTGTCGCTGGCCTGGAAACCGGGCACGCTCGGACAGTTTGCTTTTGCTTATGGCCGCTTCCGGCAGTCTCCGAAGAACACCTACCTGCGCGTTAACACTTCACTTGGTTCTGAAAAAGCAGAGCATTTCATACTTAATTATCAGTTCCTTTCTGGACGCCGGACATTTCGTGTCGAGACTTATTATAAGAAGTATGATGACCTTGTAAAATACCCGAACGGTGACCTCAGGCAAAGTGCCAACTCCGGCACCGGCTATGCGAAGGGCATTGAACTTTTCTGGCGCGACAACGCGAGCGTTCGCAACGTTGACTATTGGGTGTCCTATTCCTACCTGGATACACAACGGGATTACCTCAATTTCCCCAAAGCAGCAATGCCCAGTTTTGCGTCGGAGCATAATTTCTCTTTTGTGTACAAGCACTTCGTTTCGGCCATCAAATCACAACTGGGGTTTACCTATTCGTACACTAGCGGTCGTCCTTATTTCAATCCGAATACGAGTGATTTCAATAGCAACCGGACTCCAAGCTACCAGGACCTAAGCATCAACGTAGCTTACCTGCCGAAGAATTGGTTAATCATCTACTTCTCCTGCACGAACCTGCTCGGCCGGGAAAATATTTTTGGATACACCTACGCCTCTTCACCAGGTTCGGATGGAGTCTATGCCCGTCAACCGGTTCGCCAGCCGGCTGACCGATTCTTGTTTCTTGGTGTGTTCATTACAATTTCAAAAAATAAGTCAATCAATCAACTACCAAACCTTTAACCACAAACATTATGAAAACGATGATTCTTTCCTTTCTTCTCTCCTTTATTCTGTGTCCGCTTCTTGCGGATGACGCAAAGTATTCCGAGACCATGTCGAAGGCGATTGGGCAGGTGTATAAGGCGAAGGCTCCTGAGGAAATTCAACAGGCCGTGAACGTATTTGAGCGAATAGGGAATGCGGAGAAGACCAAATGGGAGCCATTCTATTACGCGGCATTTGGTTATATCATGATGGCCAATCAGGAACAAGACGGTTCAAAGAAGGACGCTTTACTTGACCAGGCAGCGAACCAGTTGCAGAAAGCCTCAGAACTTCGCCCCAATGATTCCGAGATCGTCACACTTGAGGGATTCGTGAGCACGGTCCGTCTGACCGTCGATCCGGGAACACGAGGTCAGCAATACTCCGCAGCTGCCATGCAATCATTCGGAAAGGCACTTGGCCTGAATCCCGAAAATCCACGGGCGATGGGGATGATGGCTCAGATGCAGTTTGGTACAGCCCGGTTCTTCAATTCTTCAACCGATGAGGCTTGCGCGACTGCAAGGAAAGCCCAGGCGTTGTTTGCGGCGCCGAAATCAGCCACTGATCCTTTGGCGCCAGCCTGGGGCAAGGGTATGGTGGAAGGGATGCTCGCCAATTGTAAGTGATTGTTCATTATCTTGAAGGGCGAATGCTAAAGCAATTTTGTAAGGAGAATTATACGACAGCCATCTGGTTGGTACTGGGAAGTTTTGCTCTCTCCCTGGTATTTTTTTCGCCATACAACGGCAAACTCAATCTATTTCTCAAGTTCGGATCATTCACCTCCTGCCTGTGGGTTTTCCTTTGGCTGGGGAATGCCCAAACCAGTGGCTGGGTTTCGAACTGGATATCCTGGACCGAAGAGCCGATAAAGCGGTTTCTGGTTGGTATGTTAGTCATGGTAGTTTATACCATCACGGTTGTAACTCTTTTGGTATGGCTTTTTCGAATTGCATTTAACTTTGACATAGCCGATGATCCCGGAGATCTGAAGGGAATGCTTTACGGATCATTAATCGTAACGCTTGTCATTTCATTGTTCATGCACAGCCGGGGGTTTCTTCAGAACTGGAAACAGGCGGCCATTGATGCTGAACGCGCAAATCAGGCGAGTATAAAAGCGCAGTATGAATCTCTGCGAAGTCAGGTCAACCCCCATTTCCTCTTCAACAGCCTGAATGCCCTGACCAATTTGGTATATGAAGATCAGGACAAAGCGGCGGCCTTCATCAAACAGCTCTCGGAAGTATATCGGTACGTTCTCGACACACGCAACACCGAGTTAGTTCCGCTTTCTGAGGAGCTAAAGTTCTTGAATTCCTACTTGTATCTGCAAAAGATCCGGTTTAGTGAAAAGCTACAGGTGACCATTGATGTCAAGGATCTGAACGGTCAGGTACCGCCACTGGCACTACAGATGCTCCTGGAGAATGCGATTAAGCACAACATTATTTCTGATGAAGCCCCGCTCGTCATTCGGATCGTTGAAGACGGGGACTATCTTGATATTACCAACGGCCTTCAAAAGCGTACCGTTCTTTCGGAAGAAACTTCAGGGATTGGGTTGGCAAACATCCGGAAGCGATACGAGTTCCTTACCAACAAGGAAGTTGTCATTGGGCAGACTGACCAATTATTCAGCGTGCGTCTGCCGCTGATCAGGCCAGTGGCTAAGCTAGAACAAGCGAGGCAAAGCGAAGCCTGAGGATTTTCGATAGGCTTCGAATTGCGGATAGCGCGCGAGTGACTTGTCTTTGCGAACCATGTTTGGAAGAAAAACGAAGGCACCGAAAGCGCCCAGCACGGCAAATGGAATCCAATGAAAGGCAAGCAGGGAAAAACTGAAGTAGGTGAGAAATTCACCGAGGTAATTGACGTTGCGGTTGCTGGCGAAGAACCCTTCCGTAATGAGGCCCGGAGCGTATTTAAGAGTATAGAACTTCTGTGCATCACTGCCGAAGTGAAGAAATACGCCCCACACGTTCAGGAGGACCGCGAGAAACAGGATGTAATTGGGTGGTTCGACCCCCTGACTAATCAAGATCACTGGCGCCGCCCAATAAAGACACAAGGAGGAGAAGACCAGAACGGCATAGGGAACTGAAACTGATTTTTCCCATTGTTTATCCGGGTACCAGCAGTCTTTCAGGAGCCAAAGGAATCCGTAGGAGCCATGGAGCGCCAGGTAAAGTTGAGCGGTGATGGAGAAATTGTTGAAATAGTACATCAGGCCGCTCACCACAAAGAAAGTAAGGCCCTTGTGAAGGTTGATCGGGTATTTCAATTTCATGGTTGATGCTGCTATTGATAGCGAACATAATGATTAAATTTGGTTGATATGAGGGTATTGATTGTTGAGGATGAACCCCAGGCGGTGCAGTGGATTGAATCGCTGTTGGTGGAATTGATTCCCCATGCACTCGTCGTAGGGAGGTTGGAGTCGGTCAAGCAATCGGTTCTGTGGTTCGGTTCCAATCCTCAACCTGATCTCGTCCTGATGGACATTCAGCTTGGGGACGGGCTGAGTTTTCAGATTTTCGAACAATGCACGGTGAGTTCTCCGGTTATATTCACAACTGCTTTCAATGAATATGCCATAAAAGCCTTTAAGGTAAACAGCATAGACTACCTGCTAAAACCCATCGATAAAGGGGAGCTTAACCTCGCCCTGAATAAATTCATCTCAGTAACCGGTCAGGCGAAAGAAAATTCCGGCCGAATGCTGGAGCGTATTAATCTGGCTATGCAGATGCTCACGCGGAAGTATAAAGAACGATTTGTAACACGAGTCGGCGAACATCTCAAATCGGTGGAGGTAGCCGATGTTTTATTTTTCTTTAGCCTTGAGAAAGCAACCTTTGCCCAAACACGGGACGGGCGAAAGCATGTCATCGATTTCACCATGGATCAATTGGAAGGTGTTGTAGACCCGAGTAGGTTCTTCCGTATCAACCGAAAATACCTCGTAGCGGTAGCGGCCATTCGGGATATGGTGAGTTACAGCAATAGCCGGCTGCGGTTGGTTCTGGCTACAAGTGAAGAGACGGACGCTGTGGTTGCGCGGGAGCGGGTCCAGGAGTTTAAGACCTGGCTGGACCGATAGGGTCATTAGGCCCTGTTCATGAATTCCGCAAAAAGATGGAATTTGGGTGTCCTACATCTTAAGGTGTAGGACACCCTATGTCCGGCGGCTGACAAACCCCTTGCCGGTAAAACCGTTACTTTACCATATGAATATAGCTACACTTACCTATTGGGCAGCGCGGCTCATAGCTGCGGTAATATTGTTACAGACACTCTATTTTAAATTTACAGGTGCACCCGAGTCGGTGTATATTTTTAATACGGTGGGCATTGAGCCGTGGGGGAGGATTGGCGTTGGAATTATGGAATTAATCGCTTCTGGCTTTCTCCTCATCACGTCGACCGCATGGCTTGGCGCTGGCCTTGCCCTTGGCCTTATGGTGGGAGCAATGGGGATGCACCTTACCATCCTGGGCATCGAAGTGCAGGGCGACGGAGGGTATTTATTCTTCCTTGCGCTAGCGGTGTCACTGTGTTCCGCTTTTGTACTCTGGGTAGATCAGGGGAAAGTGCGGGAGTTGATCAAGCGGGTAATGGGGCGATAGTTGGCGACACTGTGGTGGGTTCCAGAGCGCGACTTGTATTTAATCTGGAAAAATATCCAACATCGGATATCCAATAACCAAGGATGGAGGCATCCTCACTTCGATGTTCGGTGAATACCTAATACCATCCCTACCCCTTTAGTTTCAGGAGCAGACTTTCCAGATCACTTTGAAAGATTGCGTGATTTTTAAGCAGCTCGCGTAATCCTTCCGTGAGGTAGTTGGGTATCGGTTTGTTCTCTTTTATTTTTGAATAAAGGTCGGTCACGATATCGAGCGCATCAGGAGGGATACTTGAATCAAGTTGAAGCTTGTTCTTGAATTCCGTTAACGCAATAAGTCGGGGGTCGTTGCTAGACAAAAACGCTTTCTGCGTCTGGCTCTCAATGCACAGGTTGTATTCATTAATAATCTGATCGAGGTCCTTCCTTCCCAATTTACCTTCTTCAATTTTTTGCTTGATGGAGCTACAGTCGCTCAGGAATTTGGTCATTGTGTTTTTGAACCTCAATACGGTGACTTCCAAGGACTCCCCGGATCTTTTTACAAGAAATGGAATATTATAGGGTGTTCCTGGCGACTGCCTGCCCATATACAGGCTTACCATTCCGGACCGCTCGAGTTTTAGCAATCGGAAGCCATCTGTGACGAGCACCGGCCGATAAATCTGACCATCCAGGAAAACGGTGGATAGGGCAGTTGCAGCGTATTCCTTCTTCTTCTCTTGTGTATTGAGTTGCACCTTGTCCATATTGGGGTATGAACGTATCAGCACCTTCCCCGGGAGTGTGTCCAATCGGTTCGTTACGACAAAGTCCTGACCATTTACAGCAAGTGAGCAAACAGCCAGGGCGACAGCAGAAATAAATCTCATTTACGAGCAAGATTGAGGTGCAAGTTTAAAACAATTTTACAACTACTTTAGACCTATGGCTTTACAAAGAGCCCACTTATTACCAATTTTAAGATATGATTGACTACAACCCCAAAGCCTGGTATTCCCTGATCACGCACGACTATAGCAAGCACGTCGTCAAGACACTACGGCCAGTACTGATATTCATGGCTATATACTCTGCCGTGATTTGCTACATTTTTCTTGATTTCTTCCACGTGAGTGAGAAGGAGTTTCATGGTACAATGGGAATGCACTCCTTGTTAGGTGTAGTACTCGGCTTGTTTCTTGTTTTTCGCACCAACTCGGCCTATGACAGGTGGTGGGAGGGCCGCAAGCTTTGGGGCAGCATGGTCAACAATACACGAAACCTGGCGCACAAGATGAATGCCTTCCTTCCCCGTGAGGACCGGGAAAATCGGGAGTACTTCAGTAAAATGATTTCTAATTTTGTGGTTTCTGTAAAAGAGAATCTCAGG
>JANPES010000387.1:0-23119 GCA_031423035.1 Cyclobacteriaceae bacterium
CCCCGCTGGTCAGCTTGCTTGCGGAGGGTGTTATTGAATACAAGACAAACCAGCAACGACAGCGCGTTCGAATTACCGGCGGCGTTGTTGAGGTTCTGAAAAACAAAGTAGTCGTTCTGGCTGACGGAGTCAAAGAATAAACCGAATGCAGCGCACACAAAAAAGGCATCCTTGGGTGCCTTTTTCCATTATCGGGAGGTGGGGCTAAACTTACTTTTACCAACGAATATATCCCGGCGTGTTGTCGCGTCAGCTTCAAAGAATATTTCAGGTTGCTGGGAGCTACGCATTGTCCATATCCCATTACCTGGCCACGCTTCAATCGTGGCGATAGTACGTGCGCCTTTTTCAAATGTGATCATGGCCTCCGGACTGCCCGTTGGTTTGGCGTCGGTGAAAGAGGAATTGTTCCTGTATTCCATGCCGGTAAGAAACACAACCACGGCAACAGAATCGACCGGATGGGTCCCCTCCATCCATTTTCCCATACGATTTTCTATTACAAAACTGCTGTCCGCAGGGTAACGAAACTGAATGCGATCAACTGAATCACGCTTCAACCGAAGAAAACTGTTGTCCCTCCATTCATTCAAACTTCTGTTAAATTGGACATCTAGAAAACCCTCTACCGCATAGACTTCATTTTCCGGAATGACCCGGACATAACTGTACCCGGTGCCACCGTACTGCTGACCTGCTGTTTTGGAAAATCCCGAGCGGCCAATCACCAAGTCAGTCTCCACAGAATTATTTACCAAGACTTGTACCCGGGTTCCTGTGCTGTCTCCAACGCCAAACTCATCCCATTTATCTTTCCGCTTTGACACCAGGCGCTCAGGCTTCAAACTCATTAACCTCCGAAGTGCACTAATGGCTGCACCCTCCTCGAGACGCAACTCCTGTTCATTCCCCTCTAACTTCCATCCCCCTCTCTCAACCAGCCGGACAGGTACCCGGGTCTTGGCCGGCGTAATGATCAGCCCTGTCACACGGCTTGAATCGATTTCAACGAGAACCGCGGGCAGGTTCCTCTCTAGCTTCGGAGAGCGGAAGATTCTTACTGAGGCAAACAAAATGACGAGGCCGCCAAAAAGTGCGACCAGTTTCCATAAACTAGCGTTCTTCATAGTTTTCACTCATTCTAAATAATCTTTTCATACGGTTACGTTGCAAACGAACAAGTCCATAGACGATCACCAAAAGGATCGGAACAAGAAAGTTGCCATACTTCAGAATCATTTTGGTTGTGTCCTCCAGTTGATGAATCGGCCTTGAAGTGACCCCTTTTGTCCGTAAGTCAATGAGGCCCGTGTCGTCAGAAAGCCAATCGATGGCATTAACGAGAAGATTCACATTATCAGGCTGCAGGGCTCTCGCTTGTTGTCGAGCCCCATTGATCATGAAGTCCCCGTCACCAATAACTACCATTTTGAATTCCTGACCTGGTCGTTTCCCTTCTAGCAATCCACCCATGGTAATGCCGCGGTTCGGAAAATCATTCTCCGTCCATTGCTTGTTGATGTCAAAACCCAACGGAGCCTTCTGGATTGCCGAACGTTCTGAGGTAAAGACAAGCGGTGTAAACCTTGTGGCTGAGTCCCCGATAAAATTTACCGGACTCGCAAACTGGAGCATTACGGTTTCCAATCCCTTGGTTATCGGGTGGTCAGCAAATCGACCGACTACGGGTAAATAAGGGAAGGATACCTGGGTTTGAAAGTTGAACATCCCTTGTTGCTGTTGCACCGTGATGGATCCGCATTTGGCATCAACAATAAAAGCCTCCTCCACGGCTATTCCTTTTTGGGCTAGCCAGTTTTCAAGCCCATTTGAGACGGGCATGCCGTACGCTCTCTGCATGTCCCCCTCTACCCGGTTGACTGCCAGGAGTAGTCTACCGTCACGGCCCAAGAATGCGTCCAACTTATCCAGGTGGGATTGCGGAATGGAATCGGTCGGACGCAACAACGCAAGTGTTTTAATGGAGGCTGGTATATCTGCAGAATCCAAAGTGATTTCCTGCGGAGTGTATAGGATGCCAAGCAGTTCCATAGCCTGACCTAGATCGCTAAGCGAAGGCTCCCCATGGCCTTGAATAAAACCAAGACTGGGCTTGTTCTCTACAGAGATCCGCTTGATGGCTGTTGACAAAGCATACTCCATGGCCGATCCGGGTTGCACAAAAGGAATCACGTCGTTTCGCTCTCCAAGGCTAATGGTAGCACCAAGGAAGGCCTTCTGCTGTTTGACTTGATCTTTCTCGCGTACATTGATCATTACGGGCTGTACGCCGTTTTCTATAGCCAGGCGTTCTGTGGTCTCGTTTTCGTTGGGATTTATAAACTCATAGGCAATCATACCACGAGAAAGGCTGGTGTACTCCACCAAGAGGTCCTGGAAGTCTTTCCGTGTCTGCTCTATGTGAGCAGGCAAGTCTTTCGAGAAATAAGCTTTGATGGTCACTGGTTCTTCCAGGTCCAGGAGCAAATCAGTTGTTGCTTTGCTCAAGGTATATTGATGACCATCCGTGAGGTCAACCCGAAGATGCAGTTCGTTTGAAAGAAAGTTGATTACCAGAATAATTCCGACCACCAACAGGGTTATTGTGAAAAGCTTTTTTTTCATTCGCTTAGTTCAGATTACGTTTGGTCAATGACAGCTCCGAAAAGAACAGACCCAGGAAAATGAGAGATCCGAAATAGATTACATCACGCGTGTCCACCACGCCTCGGGAAATGCTCTGAAAGTGATTACTAAGACTAAGGGTGGAAAACAACTGCGCCGTGATCCCGGTAAAATTTCCAGCAAGTACTTCGAAAATCACATGAAAGAATAGTCCAATCGTGAGCGCCAGAAGAAATGCGACAATTTGATTGTTTGTAATGCTGCTTGCATAAAGTCCTAAACTGATATATGCGCCGCTCATCAGGGCCAGCCCGGCATATCCGCAGAGAATCTCTCCGGCGTCGATGTCGCCAATCATCGAGAGTGTTATAACATAGGGAAGCGTAAAGAACAATGCAACCATCACCAGGAGGAACGCTGCCAAGAACTTTCCAATCACCACCTCGCGGTCAGTCACTGCTTTGGTGAGCAGGAGCTCGATTGTGCCTGTCTTTTTTTCCTCTGCCAGCAAGCGCATGGTCAGTGCAGGTGTAAAGAAGAAAAGCGTCCAATAGGCAACGCCAAAAAAAGACTGGAGGCTCGCCTGGCCGACCATAAAGACATCCGATCCAAAAAGCCAGGTAAAAAACCCGCTGAATCCCAAAAAGAGGATCAACATGATGTAGGCAATCAGGGAATCAAAATAGGATTGCAATTCCTTCCTTGCAATAATCCATGCTGCGCGCATATTACTTTGTAGTTAAGTCTCTAAAAATATCTTCAAGCCGTGTCTCCAGCGGTATCAATTCACTCAGGATCCAACTTCTTTGAACACAGAGCTGGAATATTTCTCTTTTTGATGACTTTCCTGTGCGGCTTTGGACCTCCAGCCTGTTCAGTTCCTTATCCACCACCTCTACAGTGTCAACTGAAGGCATCCGTCTTAAAGCGCCAATTATTTCCTCCGCCAGCCCATCTTCAATCCGCAGGCGCACGATTTCCTGGCCGGTGGCTTGCTTTCGCAGGGTATCGGCTGTACCATTTGCCACGATCTTCCCTTTGTTAATAATGAGAATGCGGTCACAAGTGGCCTCTACTTCCGGAAGAATATGCGTACTGAGCACCACCGTTTTAGCCTTGCCTAACTCGCGGATCAGGTTCCTTATCTCCACAATTTGGTTAGGGTCAAGCCCGGTCGTGGGTTCATCCAGGACCAGGATTTCGGGATCGTGAATCATGGCCTGCGCCAGACCAACACGTTGACGGTATCCCTTCGATAGTTCACCGATCTTCTTATGTTTTTCTGTGTTGAGTCCGCAAACACTCACCATTTCCCTTAGCCTGCTCTTAACTGCCTGCTTTCGCATTCCTTGAAGCGCCCCACAAAAAGCGAGATAGTCAATGACTGGCATGTCATGATACAGTGGATTATTTTCAGGAAGATACCCGATATGTCGTTTCAATTCATCCCCGTGATCTCGGATAGATTTACCATCAATCCGCACATCACCCTCGCCCATAGAGAGATAGCCAGTGATCATCTTCATCGTCGTACTTTTTCCTGCGCCGTTTGGCCCGAGAAAACCAAGCACCTCCCCGGGCTTGACCTCAAATGAAATTGAGTCAACAGCTCTTTGATGGCCATATTTTTTCGACAGGTTTTCAATCTGAATTTCCATAGGCAATGGGTTGATGTAATTCGATGCAAAAATAAGTTTTCTGAAAAAAAACCAAATATCCCGGGTGGTTTTTTTATCTAGTGGCGAAGAACCCACTTGATGCCAAAAATGAGGGCAATCACCAAACAAAGGCTTCCCAATACCCAAAAAAGCTGTCCGCCAATAAACAAAGCGACCAACCCGGAGGCACCAAATATGATGGACCGTCTGACGTCTGTATCCATTCGACCGGAACTCTCTGCAACAGCATAGTTGACAGCTTCCTTCTTCTGCCCCTTTGTTGTCCTAATGGGCGCCAGCTGGTTTCGATCGTAAAGAGACTTTATTGAAGCAATGGTCTTCCTTGACGCATTAGTCGTTGACAAGTCCGCAACCCTCACGGTGCTCACCCCAAGGGCGTCCTGCCTGGGAGCCGGGATTATTCGGTTTGATTCACTTACAGGAATCTTACTGGGCGCTGTTTGCTGAAAATCAAAATAGTAGTTGTACCGAAGCGGTGCGCAAGAGAATGCAAATCCAATCACAATGAAATACCTATGCAGCTTCACTTTTCTTGCTTTGATCCGAAAATGCGCTTGAAAAATCGCTTTTCAAAATTCCAGAAGAACGTGAATTGACCCAGCATAAAGCCATACATTAATAAGAGAATATTATAAAAAGGCAAAATAAGCAGATAATACAGGACCGTGGCCCAGGTGGGAACTTCCTTAGGTTCGAAGATGAAATGCAGAAGCGGTCTGGCAATGAGGGCGACAGTTGTTCCCGTAAGTGCAAAAACCAGGAGGATCACAAAAACCTGAAAAGTACTCTTTACTTGCCATCGGTCTCTTAGTTTGTCAGTCAGCCTGCTCATGATTCATAAAGTCAGTCAAAAGTACAGACAATTTAGTCTTCAAATACTCTCCACCAGGAACGTTTCGGAGGGGCCGCAGTTACGGTCACGGATTCCTTGCGCACCGGATGCACAAATGTTAGCTGCCGCGCATGCAAAGCAATGCTCCCGTCATTGCTTTGGACCGCGGAACCATATTTTACATCACCAAGAATAGCGCACCCGATGGCTGACAGCTGGGCTCGGATTTGGTGTGATCGCCCCGTAATGGGACGTACTTCAAGCAGATAGCTACCATTGCAGACGCTGACTACTTTATAGCTAAGCTCTGCCTTGAGCGAGTCGGGTGTATCCCGGATGTATACCGTAGTCTTGTTCTTTTTCTCATCCTTTTTCAACCAATGCACAAGGTTCCCCTCGTTCAAACGAGGAGATACATCCGTTACTGCCCAATACACCTTCTCCGTTTTCCGGTCTCGAAACAATTCATTCATGCGGGCCAGGGCCTTTGAAGTTCGGGCAAAGACAACAACACCGCTCACGGGTCGATCTATCCGGTGAACGACGCCGAGAAAGACGTCACCAGGCTTGTGATACTTTGACTTGATATATTCCTTGGCTGTCTCTACAAGCGGGACATCGCCTGTTTCGTCACCTTGCACCAAAATCCCGGGAACTTTATTGATTGCCAGCAGGTGATTGTCTTCATAGAGGATTTCTAGCGGCGTCATCGGGATTACTTACCTTCGCGAATGTAAAACTTTTAACTAAATCGGCATGAAGCCCCCACGCATTGCTTTTCGATTCCTACCCACACTGATATTCGTCTTTGGCTGTTTTCAAGGCAAGGGTCAGGCTTCTGACACGCAGCATCTCATTCAAAAAATTCAGGAGGAGTTTGCCACGAATCAGGGGACATTTGCCCTTGCGTGGAGGGATGCCTCGACAAGTGAGCAGATTCTGATCCATGAGCACGAGTCCTTTCATGCAGCAAGCACAATGAAAACCCCGGTCATGATAGAAGTCTATAAGCAGGCGGCAGCCCGCCGCTTCACACTTTCCGATTCAATTGTCATCAAGAATGAATTCAAAAGCATCGTAGATGGCAGCCCGTTCCAACTTTCCGTCGAAGATGACAGTGAACAGGAGTACTACAAAATTATTGGCCAGAAGCGGCCGCTCTACGATATCATGTATCAAATGATTATTGCCAGCAGCAACCTTGCCACCAACCTCATCATCGAAAAAGTAGACGCCCGAAATGTGACACATACCATGCAGTCGCTTGGAGCCGGGGATATTGTCGTGTTGCGTGGTGTCGAAGATTCAAAAGCCTTTGCTAAAGGTCTTAACAACACGGTAACTGCTTTTGACCTGATGATTCTGTTTGATCAGATGGCACGGGGAGTCATGATTGACAAGCCCACATCTGAGAAAATGATCGCTATTCTGCGCGATCAGAAATTTAATGAAATAATTCCCGCTCAATTGCCTGCAGGGGTCACGGTAGCCCACAAGACCGGTTCGATTCGTGGCGTTCAGCACGACTCGGGTATCGTTATTCTGCCCGACGGTAAGCGCTATTCACTGGTCATCCTTTCAAAAAATCTAAAAGACGAGCCAGCGGCAATCCGATCGATGGCTGCCGTCTCGAGAATGATTTATGATTACGTCCAGCGCAAGAATTAGTATTAACCGTTACATCAGCAGCCTAATTCTGTCATGCTGGAATCCTGTTAATTCTGCTCTATTCTGCTAGAATTCTGATGTAAAGTGAAATTTGATTTCAGGGAAATTATCCTGAACCATCTGAAGCCAGGCCTTTGTCTCTGCCATAAAGACGAGCTTGCCGTCCTTATCCCGCGCAATGTGGCGCAACTTTGATTGGATGAATTCATTCAACTTTTGCTCGTCAATGCTGCTGATCCAGCACGCCTTGTGAATGTGTTGTGGATGGAACTCTACGGTTGCACTGTACTCGTGCAGCAGGCGAAACTGAATGACTTCAAACTGCAGAGCGCCTACCGTCCCGATCACTTTGCGCTTGCCTACATCAAACGTAAACAGCTGAGCAACCCCTTCTTCCATCAACTGGAGAAGTCCTTTTTCAAGTTGCTTGCTCTTCATGGCATCCCTATTAATCACCTCCTTAAAAATTTCGGGTGAAAAACTGGGGATGCCTGTATACATAATTTTTTCTCCCTCAGTCAGGGTGTCACCTATTTTCAAATTCCCCGTGTCGTAGATCCCTACAATGTCACCGGGCCACGCCTCATCAATGGTCTCCCGGTCTTGCGCAAGGAATGCTGTAGCATTGGAAAAACGATAGCTCTTGTTGTGACGGACGTGGTAGTAGGTATTCCCGCGGTGAAAGCACCCGGAGCAAACGCGTACAAAAGCAATCCGGTTGCGGTGCTTCGGGTCCATGTTTGCGTGAATCTTAAAGACAAAACCCGTGAATTTGCTCTCTACGGGTGCCACAACCCTGACCGTGGTATCCCGTGACCGGGGCACCGGGGCGATCGTAATGAAAGTGTCCAGCAACTCCTTAACGCCAAAATTGTTTACCGCGCTTCCAAAGAATACAGGTGCAACAACTCCTGCCGCGTAGTCCGCTATTGAAAAATCCGGATATACACCTTCGATAAGTTCAACATCGGCCCGAAGTTGCCTGGCATTGTTTTCGCCAACCAGATTATCCAATTCCTGACTATGAATGTCAGAAATTTCCATTCCCTCCAGCACAACTGTTTTGCTTGCGGTAAACAGGTGAAGACTCTTGTTGTAAAGGCTGTAAACCCCCTTGAATGTTTTGCCCATACTGATCGGCCAGCTCAGGGGCCTAACCTTGATGCTGAGTTTTTCCTCGATTTCGTCTAGCAGGTCGAAGGGATCCCTTCCTTCCCGGTCGAGTTTGTTGATGAAACAGATTACCGGCGTGCTTCGCATCCGGCAGACCTCCATCAATTTCTCGGTCTGTGCCTCAACGCCCTTAACGCAATCAATCACCATAATGACTGAGTCAACGGCGGTCAGGGTCCGATAGGTATCTTCCGCAAAATCCTGGTGACCCGGTGTATCCAGGAGATTAATCTTCACATCCCGATAGGTGAACCCCATGACCGAGGTGGCAACCGAAATCCCTCGTTGCTTCTCTATTTCCATCCAGTCACTGCGGGCATGGTCCTTTATCTTACTCGATTTAACCGCACCGGCCTTCTGAATAGCCCCTCCGAAAAGAAGTAACTTTTCGGTAAGCGTCGTCTTACCCGCATCCGGGTGACTGATAATGCCGAATGTCCTGCGGCGGGCAATTTCCTGTTCGATGATCATGCTGGAAGCAAAGGGCGCAAATCTAAAGATTCCCGCCGGAATAAGTCATCTAAATGAAAAGGAAGTACGGAGCCTTGAGGGCTAAAGCTCCATGCCAAATGACTTGACCTTGACGTCGTCAAGTCCATGCTCGTCGAACGGATTTTCCATTTGATCCTGAACGTTAAACAACGAAATCAGAATAAACCCGGTAACACAACTCAGGGTATAGACCACCCAATCGGGCGAGTCATTGTCCAGGCGGTGAAGCAGCGCCGGAGAATAAATAAAAGGAAACACATAAATGAAAATCTGACAATAAGCCCTTAAGCTTACCGGCGTCTGGTGTGTATAAATGGCAATGGTATTCTCAACGCTTGAGTGCACATCCTTCATAAACCTAAGAATCTTAAAGGCTTCGGATGAGCCAATCTCTTCTTTTTGAGTCATGAGAAATTCAGAGATGCCACGAAGTTTATTGCGCAAGTCGGCCTGGCTATTGCTGCCCGCCCCCAGATAGGCAAGCATGGCATCGGATACGCCGCGGAGTTGCGCGCTGATAGAAATCATCTTGTCTTCCGGCAATTTCTTGCATCGCTCAAAGCACCGGTGTACAATAAGCAGGGAGGCCTTGAAGCGGCTAAGGTGGTCCAGTGCCTTTTCACGCCTGCGAAAAGCCGCACGAATGGTGAAAACGAGGGGAAAAATGATAGCAATACTGATGATAGTTAAGTCAAAATTGTACTTGATCTGGTATTGAATCACACAAAAAGATGTGGTCAGGCAGATGATTAAGACCGTAAAAGTCCTGATATTTATAATCTGTACGTATCGGGTCATATGTTTGATCTGGCTTTTAAATCTAACCACACGTTTATGAAAAATCTATTTTCTCTTTTCCTGCTTGCTCTGCTTTCCCTTCCCCTAACAGCCCAGCAGGATAAAGATAAGAATAAAGATAAGGATAAAGATAGCCAGAAAGACAAGGTCGTCACGGCACTCTTTCAGAATCAGGAGGTGCTCGACCTAAAACTTACCGCCTCGATCAAAGATATTAGAAAAAAAACTAACGATTCAACCTACCTCCCCGCACATCTCTATGTGAAGAACGCCGGCGGCGGATGGGACTCAATCCAGATTGAGGTTCGGGCCCGCGGGATTTTCCGGAGAAAAAACTGCTACTTCACCCCCATTCGGATCAAAGTCAAGAAGGAGTTTGCAAAAGGCACTATCCTTGAAGGGAACAAATCCCTTAAACTGGTGATGCCTTGTGAGAACAGTAGTGACAAGAATGAACTGGTACTCAAAGAGTACATCTGTTACAAGATGTTTGAGAAGATCACCCCCTACCACTTCAATACGCGCCTCGTAAATATGACGTTCATTGAAAAGGATGGCAAAAAGGAAAAGACGCATCAATTGTCAACCTTTCTCATAGAAGATGACGACCTGGTGGCCAACCGCTACAATGCTAAAATCCAGGAAAACCTAAACCTGCATCCCTTAAGGCTGAACGATACGAGTTCATTGAAGCACGATCTGTTTCAGTACATGATCAGCAATCTTGATTGGTCCACCACCTTCCTTCACAACTCGAAGGTGATGCTTCAGCCTGTAAGCCGGTACATTCCGCTCGCCTACGACTTTGATATGTCAGGTTTTGTAAGCCCGCCTTATGCGGAGGTCAATGTTGATATGGGGCAGACTACCGTGCGCGACCGGGTCTATCGTGGATTTTGCCGGAATGAGTCTGTTGTTCAGGCCGTCAGACAACATTACCTCGCCGTTGAACCCGATGTTATGGGTGTGCTTGCCCAATACCAAAAAGATTTTCTACCACGTGATTACAACGATTTGAAAAAATTCATAGAGGAATTCTATGCGATACTCAAAAACAATGCTGAATTCAAGGAGCGAATAATTGATGCCTGCCGCAGAAAATAGCTAGCTCCGCGACAACCGTCTTTAGGAATTTCCTGATCCAATTGTCCACCTTCTCAGTTGCCATACGGTCATTATGGGTTGTCTGAAACGGCCAAAATTAGCCAATCCTGCCACTCTGTCACTTAACCCCCTATTTCCCCCCTTGGCATAATCCTTGACCTTAGCCCATGGGCTAAAGAGATCAACAACGATTATGGGAAAAATAATAGGAATAGACCTGGGAACCACGAACTCGTGCGTTGCCGTCATGGAAGGCAGTGAACCAGTGGTTATTGCAAACAGCGAAGGCAGACGCACAACACCGTCTATCGTAGGCTTTCTGGATGGCGGAAAAGGGGAGCGCAAAGTAGGCGATCCTGCCAAGCGCCAGGCGATTACCAATCCGAAAAATACGGTTCAATCGATCAAGCGCTTCATGGGCAAGAAGTTCAAGGAAGTGAGTGGCGAAATGAAGATGGTAAGCTATACGGTAGAAAGCGGTAGCAACGATACCGTACGCGTACGCATCGGCGACCGGATGTACACCCCACAGGAAATTTCCGCCATGATTCTTCAGAAGATGAAGTCTACGGCTGAAGATTACCTCGGAACAACCATCACAGAGGCGGTCATTACTGTTCCGGCCTACTTCAATGATGCCGAACGTCAGGCAACAAAAGAAGCAGGTCAGATTGCCGGCTTGGATGTGAAACGCATCATCAACGAGCCCACAGCCGCAGCACTGGCCTATGGCCTCGACAAGAAAAATAAAGACATGAGGATCGCCGTCTATGACCTGGGTGGCGGTACATTCGATATTTCCATCCTGGAATTGGGCGACGGTGTGTTCGAAGTAAAGTCCACCAACGGTGACGTACACCTGGGTGGCGATGACTTTGACGCACGCATCATGAACTGGCTTGCCGACGAATTCAAGAGCGATAAGAACATCGACCTTCGCAAGGATCCGATGGCACTTCAGCGTTTGAAAGAGGCTTCTGAAAAAGCTAAAATTGAACTTTCCAGCTCCAACGAAACAGAAATCAACCTTCCCTACGTCACCTCCGTAGATGGCGTACCGGAACACCTGGTAAAGAAATTGAGTCGTGCAAAATTCGAACAGCTCTGTGATGACCTGATCAAGCGCACGCTGGAACCCTGCAAGAAGGCTGTCGCCGATTCCGGTGTTAGTGTCTCCGAAATTGACGAGGTGATTCTCGTTGGCGGATCTACGCGTATCCCGCGAATCGTTGAAGAAGTTGAGAAGTTCTTTGGCAAGAAGCCGTCCAAGGGTGTTAACCCGGATGAAGTGGTTGCCATTGGCGCTGCCATCCAGGGAGGCGTGCTTACCGGTGAAGTAAAAGACGTGTTGCTGCTCGACGTTACCCCGTTATCACTCGGTATTGAAACGATGGGTGGCGTGATGACCCGATTGATCGAATCCAACACAACGATTCCTTCCAAGAAATCAGAAGTGTTCTCAACAGCCTCGGACAGCCAACCTTCTGTGGAGATTCACGTGCTGCAGGGCGAGCGACCGCTGGCGAAAGACAACCGGACGATCGGACGATTCCACCTCGACGGTATTCCTCCTGCTCCCCGTGGCGTGCCTCAGATCGAAGTTATTTTTGACATCGATGCCAATGGCATTCTTCATGTAGCGGCCAAAGACAAGGGAACTGGTAAAGAGCAGAAAATACGGATTGAAGCTTCTTCCGGGTTGACGGATGCCGAAATTCAAAAGATGAAGTCGGAAGCCCAGGCCAATGCAGAGAGCGATAAGAAAGAGAAGGAGAAGATTGAAAAAATCAATCAGGCCGACTCTATGATTTTCCAGTCCGAAAAGCAGTTGAAAGAATATGGCGAGAAACTTTCTGATGGAAACAAGACTGCCCTCAATGGCGCTCTTGAAAAGCTCAGGGAGGCGCACAAGAGTCAGGACCTTGGAGCCATTGACACAGCACTTGCCGCGTTGAATGCAGCGTGGCAGGCAGCGTCACAGGAGATGTACGCAGCCTCTGGTGCAGCAGGTGCGCAGCCTGATGCAGGCAGCCAAAATGATTCTGGCCCCTCTGCCGGAGCTGGCGCAAGCCCCGGTGGAGCCGATGCCACGGATGTGGAGTACGAAGAAGTGAAGAAGTAACCCTGATTTCATCGGAGGCAAGGCCGACAGGGTACGAGAGCCCTGACAGGGAAAACTGTCAGGGTTTTTTTATTTGATTTGATTGGGCTGTAAATGCGACAAAGTCCCAGGCCGGACTTCTTCATTAAGTGCATAACAACATCGTCGGGTTCCAGGCCTTGGAAGTACACTCCGTGGATGGACTTAAATATCGAGCTGCGTTCATAAAGGCCCTCGCTACCAGAAGCTTATGAATCAGCTGACCATTCCCTGATTCAACCACTCAACAAAACCGTGTTGCACGGTTTGATTCAAAAGAATAGCTTGTCAAAAATCAACTGCCATGAGAGCCACGCTTTACACTATCGCCTTCTTCCTCTTCACGGCCGCATCCGCACAAAACAACACATCCGACGATATCAAAGACCTCAAAGACCAGCTGAGGAACCTAAGTTTCCAGCTCGACCATGTCCGCAAGGCCAATGATGACATCCTCTGGTACGAGAAAGTGGGAGACGTGGCCTGGATCGACAAGGTGTCTATCACGGGGCCTCCCGCAAAAGCCAAGGACCCAACGGCTCAGGGAGCGGCAAACCCCTTGGTTATTTATGCCTACGTGTTCATCCCAAGGAATATTGATGTCAGCAAGAAATATCCAATGGTGGTCTATTCTCATGGCGGCGTGCACGGCGATTTCAACACCTTTTCCGCGCACATCGTACGGGAGCTGACGAGCCAGGGTTACGTGGTTGTGGCTCCAGAATACCGCGGCAGTACAGGCTACGGCCGCGGATACTATGAAGCCATCGACTACGGCGACAAGGAAGTGGTCGATGCGAATACGGCGAGAGACTATATCGTCGATAACTACTCTTTCGTTGACAAGGACCGCGTGGGATCCATCGGCTGGAGCCACGGCGGCATGATCACGTTGCTCGATATTTTTGCCAACCCGGAGGAATACAAAGTCGCCTACGCCGGTGTTCCCGTCAGCGACCTCATCGCCCGCATGGGCTACAAAACCCAGGGCTACCGCGACCTATTCGCCGCCGATTACCACATCGGCAAAGACGCTAATGAGAACGTGGCAGAATACCGCAAACGATCGCCGGTTTGGAACACTCAAAAACTCAAGACCCCACTGCTCATCCACACCAACACCAACGACGAAGATGTCAACTCACTGGAAGTGGAGCAACTAATCAAATCCCTCAAGGCGGAAAACAAGAAGTTCGAGTACCAGATCTATGAGAATATCGAGGGCGGCCACATCTTTGACCGCATTGATACCAGGGTTGGAAAGGAAATCCGGTTGAAAGTCTACAAATTTATCAACGGGTACCTCAGCCCTCCCAGGCCATTTCAATCCCTAAAAGAAATGGAACGCGCCAGTTACTACTTTCAAAAGTAGGTCGATCGGTTTCCATCACCCTATATTTGCAGCCTTTGCTGTTTAAAGGCTATGTACATCATCAAATTTGGCGGCACCTCCGTGGGAACCCCTGACCGACTCCACAAAGTCGGTGACCTGGTCCTTCGGAAACCAGGCAGGAAAATCGTTGTTCTCTCCGCCCTGAGTGGCACGACCAATGCACTCGTCGCCATAGGTGAACATTTGCTTGTCGGAAGAAAGGAAGAAGCGGAGAAAGAAATCATCAGGCTCGAGCATCACTATCAAACGTATGCCGCCGAATTGTTCTCCTCGCCCGAATATGAAACCATCGGGTTGGATCTCGTCAGCCGCTATTTCAGCCTCATTCGCCTCTTGTCAGCCGGCCGTTTCGATGATCGCAGCTACCGTGAACTTCTTGCCCAGGGCGAACTGGCTTCCACGGAATTCTTCTACTACCACCTCCGCGAACGCGGCATCGACTGTAGGTTGCTGCCTGCCCTCCACTTTATGTCCATCGACGAGAACCAGGAGCCCGAGCTTGACAAGATCGGCGACCGGTTGAACGCATTGCTGCCCTCCATGGTGAAGCAGGACATTCTGATTACCCAGGGCTACATCTGTCGCAATCACCTCAATGAAATTGACAACCTGAAGCGTGGTGGCAGCGACTACACGGCATCGCTCATCGGCGCCGCTATCCAGGCCGAAGAGATTCAGATCTGGACCGACATCGACGGGATGCACAACAACGATCCGCGGATCGTCAAAAAAACAGTACCGATTGCTGAGTTGACTTTCGACGAGGCGTCTGAACTTGCTTACTTCGGCGCAAAGATTCTGCATCCTTCTACTATTGTGCCTGCCCAAAAAATGGGTGTGCCCGTGCGTCTCAAAAGCACGCTTGATGAACATGCCCCCGGAACGCTCATCAGTGACAAGGGAAGTGCAGGACAGATTAAAGCTATCGCGGCCAAAGACGGAATTATTGCGATTAACATTAAGTCATCCCGTATGCTGCTGGCGTTTGGCTTCTTACGCCAGGTGTTTGAAGTCTTCGAACGCCATAAGACACCGATCGACATGATCTCTACATCGGAGGTAGCAGTCTCACTGACCATCGACGAACCCAGAAATCTGGAGATTATCGTAACGGAACTACAACGCTTCGGCACCATCACTGTTGACCGCGATCAGTCCATCATTTGTGTGGTGGGAAACAAGCTCGCCGAAAGGAAAGGCGTGCTGAACGAAGTCTTTCGGTCACTCGAACTCGTGCCGGTGCGCATGGTCTCATTTGGGGGCAGCCAGAACAATATTTCCATTCTTGTTGACACCGCCCAAAAGGAGCAGTCGCTTCGGTTACTCAACCAGGGGTTATTCAAACTGGGAGAATAACGCCTTCCTATTGCCGCACGGGTCCACCGCCCATCCGAATTAGCAAAGAATTATCATTTCATGCCCTGTCCGGATTGGTTTTTTCATATATCTTTATGAGAGACCTAACCTTCAACTCTTATGGACGTTGTGATCATTCTCGTTTTCGTGGTGGGGTATCTAGCCATCGCGCTTGAGCATCCAATCAGAATAAACAAGACAGCGTCCGCGCTACTCACCGGAGTTCTTTGCTGGACCTTGTACGCACTCTCCTCCGACAACGTCGAAGAAGTTAGCAATCACCTGAACGAACATTTGAGTCAGACCTCCCAGATTCTTTTCTTCCTGCTTGGGGCGATGACGATTGTTGAACTGGTTGACGCCTATCAAGGGTTCCGCCTGGTGACTGACCGTATCCAAACCAAGAATCCAGTCAAACTATTGTGGTTGGTATGTTGGGTAACGTTTTTCCTCTCCTCGATACTAGATAACCTGACCACCGCCATTGTGATGGTTTCCCTGATCCGAAAGCTGATTCCGGATAAGGACATGCGGATGTTTTTTGCAGGCATGATTGTGATTGCAGCCAACGCGGGTGGAGCGTGGACCCCGATCGGGGACGTTACCACGACCATGTTGTGGATCGGGGGTCAGATATCAACCGTGAATATCATGCAAGCACTTTTTGTCCCCAGTGTGCTTTGCATGTTGGTCCCCCTGATTTACCTGACATTTACTTTAAAGGGAACCCTTGGTGAGGCCACCAATACGGCAAATGACAACCTGGGCTATGGCAACGAAAAAGTGAAGGGCGGATCAACCATGCTATTCCTCGGTGTAGGGGCTCTCATTTTCGTTCCGATATTCAAGACCTTTACGCACATGCCTCCGTACCTCGGGATGCTGCTCGGACTCGGTGTTTTATGGGTGGTCTCCGAGTTGATTAATCCCCATGCGGACGAAGCCTTGCGCAAACCCTACACAGCCGCAGGAGCCTTGCAGCGGATTGACACCTCCAGTGTATTATTCTTCCTCGGAATTCTGCTGGCAGTCGGTGCCTTGGAGTCCATGCATGTGCTCCAGCAATTTGCGATGTGGCTGGACAACACGGTTGGGAGCCAGTCTGTCATCGTCACCCTGATTGGCTTATTATCGGCAGTGATCGATAACGTCCCGCTGGTTGCGGCGAGCATGGGCATGTACAGCCTCGAAACCTATCCGATGGATCATTTCATCTGGGAATACCTTGCCTACTGCGCCGGAACGGGCGGCAGCATTCTCATCATTGGGTCGGCGGCAGGCGTAGCCGTTATGGGAATGGAAAAGATCGATTTTATTTGGTACCTCAAGCGCATTAGCCTCATTGCAATGCTCGGGTATTTTGCCGGCTGTGGCGCCTACCTGGTGATTTACCAGATGATCCATTAGTGCTTAAGCAATGCACGTCACCAAGCCCACTAAGGTGACACGGAGATTCGCTAAGATAAATAGTGCTTCAGGCTCTTCTTGGTTGTTTGGGACTTCGTGACCTGCATCTAATATGAATGATCCACGGGAATAATTCATCCCGTTACCGTACCGCTGCAAGAATCCCGTCGGGCGCGTGTAACACTGCTCAGCACATTGATTTCATTCCGAAGGCGCAGCAAGCCAAGGAAAGCAAAAATCAGCGCTTCCTTAAACGCGATAATTTCCATTGACGGAAGGATAATTCTGGCTTTGCCTTCAAGCCTTTCCTGCATCACCTGAATCAGAAATCGGTTCAATGCACCTCCCCCGGTAGCCAGCAATTTCAAATTCTTTCCCGACGCCGGAAGGGCTCCGGCGACTTCAATGGCCACGGATTCGCAGACCGTGCGCAATCGGTTGACCAGCGGAATACTTTTGCCCTCCAGAATAGGCTGGATGGCCTGTTCAAAGAATTCTCTTCCGATAGATTTACGTTTCTTCCTGATCTCCTGATAGGCAGACAAGATGTCGACAAGCAGATCCTGATCCACTTCTCCCCGAGAGGCCAGCATACCGCCTTTATCAAAAGTTTTGCCAACTTCCTTCATGAGGTAGTTCAATGCCATATTGCAGAAACACAAATCAAACGCTTTTCGCTTTCTGCCTACCTCCATCGAAAGGTTGGCAATTCCACCAAGGTTAAGGCATACATCATACGAAGCAAAAAGAAGCCGGTCACCGATTGGAACGAGCGGAGCCCCTTCGCCCCCCAACAAAACATCCAGCGAGCGAAAATCGGAAATCACTTTGATTCCCGTCATGGCATGGATCGCCTGCCCATCGCCAAGTTGAAAAGTGAATCCACGATCTGGTTGATGAAAAATTGTGTGGCCGTGTGATGCGATGGCGTCAAGCGAACGAATTTTGCTCTTGCGCAGAAATAGTTGGCATTGCTTTCCGAGGTAGGTTCCATAAGCGGAATGCATCGCTATCAGATCAACGCCAGGCAGGGTGTGTGCCAAAGCCAGTCTATCAGCCCAGGTCCTGGTGTAGGGCTGCGTGGACGAGGCAATTATGCTAAATCGCCAGCTCTTACCTACAGTAAATTCAACCAAGGCCAGGTCCAATCCATCAAGAGAAGTGCCTGACATCAGTCCAAGGATTCGATATTTTTTATTAGCTGTTGCCATATTGAATAGACACGTTTGCCCAATGACACATAGAAAAACTCAAAACCTCTTTATAGCTTCGCCGCCATGAACATGGTTATTGACGCAGGAAACACCCGTACCAAAGTAGGTATTTTCGAAAGAGCTACGTTGAAGCAAAAAGAAGTATTTACAGATACGGATGCTGCAAAACAATTCCTAAGTGAGTTACAGGTAAACCACCTTTTGATTAGTTCGGTGACCAACTCGGGGACTGAGCTCGTCGGATTGGTAAAGGTCCTTGGCCGTACGGTTCGTTTGGCTCCATCCCTCCCGATCCCGATCCAGAACGCCTATGCCACGCCAAATACGCTTGGGGCGGACCGGCTGGCGGCTGCCTGCGGAGCTTGGCAAATGTTTCCAAATGAAGCAGTTCTGGTAGTCGATTGTGGCACATGCATCAACTACGAATGCGTCGATGCCCAGGGTCGCTACCTCGGAGGCGCCATTTCTCCCGGGGTGCGCATGCGCTTTCGGGCCATGAACGAGCTCACCGACCTGTTGCCACTGGGCGAGGCTGCTGCCGACGTACCGCTAACGGGAAACACAACGCTCCAATGCCTTCAAACCGGGGTGATGAACGGAGTGCAGGAGGAAATAAACGGGATATGCGCACGTTACAGGCAGGACTACCCCGATATACGGGTGATTTTAACCGGCGGCGATGTCCATTTTTTTGAAAAAGGTATGAAACCTCCCATCTTTGCAGCCCCCGAATTGGTCTTGATTGGTCTGAACAGCATTTTACTCCATAATGTCAACCGGTAAACGTTTCTTATTCCTGGTCACCTTAGTCCTCACAGGGTCCGCTGCCTTTGGGCAAGCCGCCCGAAGCCCCTTCTCATCTTACGGGCTCGGGGAACAGTATGGCACGGCCCTGGCTCCAGCTCAGGGTATGGGCGGTGTGGGGTTCAGCAATCCTCAGTTTCTTTACATCAACAACCAAAACCCTGCATTGCTGGTTTATAACCGTTTTACCACGTTCCAGGCTGGCGTTATCGGGGAACAGCGAAAACAATCTTCTGATTCTGTTTCTGAAAAAAGTGGAAGCGGTAACCTGAACTACCTTGCCATTTCCTTCCCGGTTAAGGCAGGCTGGTGGACAACCTCTTTCGCGCTCATGCCCTATACCAGGCTAAACTTCTTGCTGAATTATACTGAACCCATTTCCGGCTCCCCGAACTATGCGGACATCATCGAAGACGGCACGGGAGGTATTAACCAGTTCTATTGGTCCAATGGGGTCTCTCTTAACAAATGGCTATCGCTCGGTGTAAAAGCGGCATACCTGTTCAGTTCTACGGAGAATAATTATGCCAATCTCCTGACCGACACCCAGGTTCCAATTTCAGCCCGCATTGCAGACCGCACGTTTATCTCTGATTTTGTATTTACTTCAGCCGTCTCCATTCACCTGGATTCGGTGACACGAAAGAACCATCGGGTGAACTTTGGCGTGATCTATGATTTCAAGACCAACCTTGATGCTAAATTCAATCGCCGAATTGAGCGGTGGAGCCCGTCAGGACTGCTTGACTCCACTACAGTAATTTCAAATCAGCCAGGTACGATTACCATTCCTGCCCATCTCATGGTCGGCCTGTCATTCAGCCCGTACCCCTATCGCTGGACTGTGGCCATGGACGGCTCTTTTGCAGACTACACTCAGTACCGAAATCTGGAAGGCAAAAACCAATACGAATCCAACAGCTGGCGTTTTGCGGGTGGTTTCGAAATCACGCCTGACCGTAACTCCCTGAGCCAGTACCTCAAGCGAATGACATACCGAACGGGCCTTAGTATTGAAAATTACCCCTTTTTGGCGAATGGGAACACAGTTAGAGATTTTGGCATTACTTTTGGCCTCTCTATGCCAGTCAACCGGATTTCGAGCCTCGACCTAGCGGTTAAGTGGGGGAAAAAGGGAGACAAAGCACTAAATGGGATAGAGGAAAATTACTTCAAGATTTATTTTGGAATAACTTTTAATGACCAGTGGTTTATAAAACGTCGATTCGATTAATATGAAAAACAGAATGTTTATGAAAGTCAGATCATTGATGGCAATAGTGGCCCTTATCGCGACTACCCATGTTACAGTTTGGGCGCAGTGCAAAGAGTTCAAATGGCCTGAAGACCGCAAAAAAGCGGATGAATGTGTAGCCATTTGGGGCGATGCCATGAAGCAGGGAACATACCGCAGTGGTGTATCCTCATTTCAGTGGATGCTTACAAACGCACCCCAATGGAATACCAAACTATACATTGACGGGGCAACGCTTTATGACAAACTAGCGGATGTAGAGACTGATCCTGTCAAAAAGAAAATCCTTGTTGATTCACTCTTGATGATTTACGACCTGCGAATCAAAACGTGCGGGGATGAAGTCAATGTGCTGAATCGCAAAGCCCTTGCCTCGTTCAAATACAACCAGAAGATCAAGGACAAACTTCCTGAGGTCCTCGCTTTGTTTGACAAAGTCTATGAGATCAGCGGCACCACTGTTTCCGATAATAATCTCAATGCGTATATGACGGTCATAAAAAACTATCAGACGATCTACAAGAATTTGACCGATGAGCAGATCCTGCAGCGATATGATAAAATTATTGAGTCTATTGATGTCAAGATGAAGAAAGCCAATGAACAGAATAATCAGGCAGATGTTACGCGTCTGAATCTCACCAAGGAGAAGATTGATGCTGATTTGATCTCGATGGTAAAGGTGGATTGCGATTTTGTGAGAAAGAACCTGGCCCCTAAATTCAAGAAGAATCCAAATGATTTGAATCTTGCCAAGAAGATTTTCAAGTATATGCTGAATGGCAAATGTACCGATGATCCACTTTGGCTTGAGGCCGGAGAAGCCGTTCACAAATTAAGTCCTGAAAAGGATTTTGGCCTACTCAAGGCTTTAGCGGTTACTCATATGCAAAATGGAAATTATGATCGCGCCGAAACTCTTCTGAACGAAGCACTCGCATTGAAACTTTCTTCCGCTGAAAAAGCGGACATCCAACTTTACCTTGGAGCTGTCGAAGCAAAGAAGAAAAATTTTGCCGGAGCCCGGGATCTCTTCCGTCAGGCTGGCGCAGCTAACCCTGGCGACAAAGAGGCTTGGGATAAGATTGGCGATCTGTATTACAACAGTTTCGATGACTGCGCAAAGCGGAACAACATTGCCGAAGACCGGCTGGTCTATCTCGCCGCCTATGAAATGTACCAGAAAGCAGCTAACACTGCGGGCATGGCTCGTGCAAAAGCCCAATTCCCATCCAAGGAGGAAATCTTTCTCCTCAATTGGCAGGCTGGCTCGGCCCAGAAAGTGGGCTGCTGGATCGGAGAAAATGTGATCCTGAGAACCAGGGATTAAGTATCCCCAAAAAGATATAAGGGCCCCGTCAAGGGGCCTTTCTATTATGCGAAACCACTTCCTTGTTTGCATCCTTTTACTTGCGCTAGCCTGTAAACCAAAGGAGACCAGCGAGCCTGTCGAGTACAGCGGGCCCCTGCGTGAGGCCTACGATGTAGATATGCTCTATTCAGAAAAAGACCGCATCAAAGTGAAGATGAAAGCCAAGCGGATCCTGGAATTGAAAAATGGAGATCAGGAATTTCCAGAGGGGCTATACCTCGAATTCTACAATGAGCTAGGTGTAATGACGTCTACCCTGAAAGCCAATCAGGCCTATTACTTCAAGAAAGAGAATCAATGGCGGGGGCGCGGGAAAGTGGAAGTAATTAATCTGGAAAGGAAACAGCAGCTGAATACGGAAGAGCTCTTCTGGAGCCCAGCAACGAAAAAAATATTTACTGAGAAATTTGTCACCATCAAACTGGAGACCGAGGTGATCTATGGGACAGGGCTGGATGCGGTTCAGGACCTTTCAACCTATACCATCAAAAAGCCGGAAGGGGACTTTGAAATTAAGGACTGAGCTCCCGCAAGTGTCCGAGCGCCGAAAAAATTGTATTTTTACTCCCCCACCACCCCTCAGTTCTACTTTATGGGCCATAATGGGACATTTACTATGAATCTTGTTGACACGCTTTTGCTTTCCCTTGGTGTCGTCCTGGTAATTATCGGGATCTACGAAGTAATGGCAGCAGATCTTTTGCATGCTTACACCTTCCTCATGCCAGCCATTGCCATATTCCTTTTGTTTCTATACCGGAAAAAAAGCAAAGCCTAATGGACTCGCTTAGTCTCTGGATTGCTCTATCGGTCGTATTTTCATTCTTTTTCTCTGGAATTGAGATTGCCTTTCTCTCTGCCAATCGTTTACAAATTGAGCTTCAGGGAAAGCAAGGAGAATGGTCAGGGCAGATTATTTCTTATTTTCTTAGCAACCCGTCCCGGTTTATTGGAACATGCCTTGTGGGCAACACGCTCGCTCTTGTTATTTTTGGAAACAGTATGGCCGTATTATTTGAACCGGTACTACTCGAAAACCTGCCCCAATCGCTAAACAATGAACCTTCAATCCTCCTGATTCAGACGATAGTCTCCACACTGATCATTCTGGCCACCGCGGAGTTCCTGCCCAAGAGTTTATTTCTGATTAATCCAAATCTGATGCTCTCAGCACTCGCTATTCCTTTCGCGGTGACCTATGTTGTGCTGAAGCCGATTTCATTTATGATTCTTGGGCTTTCAACACTTTTGCTCAAGCACGTTTTTCGTATGAAATATTCAGAAGAAAAACCTGTGTATGGGTTGACTGACCTCAATCACTTTCTCAGAAATATGCATAAAGTAAGTCACGAAGACGAGGAAATTGGGCTGGACAAGAAAATCCTTCACAACGCGCTTGAGTTTGGAACGGTTCAGGTACGTGAGTGCATGGTCCCCCGAACTGAAATCATCGGCATTTCACTTGAAGAGGGAATTGAACGCCTGAAGGCAGTCTTTATTGAAAGTGGTCATTCCAAGATTGTCATCTTTCGGGACACCATAGACGACCCCATCGGGTATTGCCATTCTGCAGCCCTTTTCAAAAATCCGCAGGCCCTTGAGGAAATACTGACCCCCATCAGTATCGTCACTGAAACGAGCATGGCCAATGACCTCATGGTACAGTTAATCCGAGAGCGCCGAAGCCTGGCGATTGTAGTCGATGAATTTGGAGGGACCGCAGGACTGATCAGTATGGAGGACGTCATTGAAGAAATCTTTGGCGATATCGAAGACGAACATGACGCAGATGACCTCATTGAGCAAC
>JANPES010000388.1:0-4940 GCA_031423035.1 Cyclobacteriaceae bacterium
AGCACCTTGTTGTCGGTGATTGGTGTTGTCAAGGACTTTCATTTCAGACCGATGAACTATGAAATAGGTCCCTTGGCTCTTCGCTACAATCAGCGGGACTTGAGTTTCCTGAGCATACGTATTGCGCCAGGACAAAAGGCAGCCGTTGTTGCCGCTCTCGAGCCAGCATGGAAGCGATTGGATCCTGTTCATCCACTGGAGTGGCAGATGATGGAGGACCAAATTGATCAGGCCTATACGGATTCCGGTTTTCTTGATGTTGTAAAGATCGTAGGTTACATCTCATTTCTGGCTATTGTGCTTGCTTGTCTTGGTATGCTGGGCATGGCCATGTACGCCACACAGACCCGCAGGAAGGAGATTGGAATTCGCAAAGTCATGGGCGCCAGTTCGTTTGAAGTTGTTCTGTTGCTGAGTAGGTCGTTGTTGATTCTGATTGGGATCGCTGCCTTAGTTGGGACGCCGATCGGCTACTCAATGGGGAATCTCTTCCTGGATTCCTATGCCTACAAATCACCCATTTCTATTTGGGTACTGCTTTCGGGAGTAACCTTTATGAGCGTCCTGGGGGTGATGACAATTTGTTCGCAGACATGGCGAGCGGCTGTGGACAATCCGGTGAATTCGCTGCGGTATGAATAAGCAGCGAAAAGTGAATATTGAAGTTTGGGGACAGTTTGAAACTTAAAGGATATCCGAAGAAAACGTGTCGCCTTGTTTAGTATCTCCTGTATCAAATCCTTTTCTGAACCACATAACACGTTGCTCTGAACTTCCGTGGGTGAATGAATCAGGAACAACAGTACCCTGGAACTTTCGCTGAAGGCGATCATCACCAATTTGAGAGGCAGCATTCAGCGCCTCTTCGATATCACCGGGTTCCAGGATGTTTTTCATTTGGTTGGCATGGTGTGCCCAGACTCCGGCCAGGAAATCGGCCTGAAGTTCTAGTTTGACTGACAACCTGTTGTACTCCTCTTCGCTTACCTGGCTTTTCATTTCGTGAATCTTGTCAGTAATCCCCAGAATGTGCTGTACATGATGGCCTACTTCATGGGCGATGACGTAGGCTTGCGCAAAGTCTCCAGGTGCATCCAACTGATTACTAAGATCATCGTAGAAGCTGAGATCGATATAGACGCGTTCATCTTCACTACAATAAAAGGGCCCGGAGGATGCGCTCGCTTGGCCACAGGCAGATTGGACCTGGCTAGTAAATAAAACAAGCGTTGGATCCCTGTAGTCTGGCATGAGGGTGTGCCATACGTCCTCTGTATCGGCAAGGACTACACGGATAAACTGCGCCCGCTGTTCCTCTTCCGGGGTTGCGGCGACCGGTTGTTCCTGCACACCACCCGTGGATAAATCAACTTGCTGGAGCAAGGCGAGGGGGTTGGTTCCCGTCAGCCATCCCAGAATAAGTATAATCGCAAGCGCCCCAAGCCCGCCTCCAGTGAGTAACCCTCCCGGAAATCCTCCACCAGATTTGCCCCGTTGATCATCTACGTTGCCACTTTGTCTCCTGCCAGTCCACCGCATAATCGTAGGTATTTGATTTGAATCTCAAAGTACGGAAAAGGAACTTCACCATAGTCAAGGACTTGTAACATACTGACTTCAAGCGGTAATGATATCGATATTTAAACTTAATAATCACTACAGGGAAACTCCATCCAATTATTGGACAAACTGTGTGCATAACTCGGTTGAAAAGTTGTGCAGTTCTTTTTTGAGATTTTATTGGTGGGAATGTATCCTCCAAGTATCTTCATATCATCAAGTCGATCGTAACAGATTGATCAGGCAAATCCGATAAACAAAAGTTATTTTCTCCGGAAAGTAATGCTAAAAAAATCGGGGTGGTCGGGTTGCGCAAATGTAAGGGCCTTCGGGCAACAAGCATGAGCGCGAGACCGAGAACAGCAGCCGCAAGGTTGTTGGGGCACGTTTCAGTTTCGAGAGTTGGCTTGGCGTTGTATGTGGGCTACGGCTAGCGTGCAACAAGACGGGGGCAATCAAGCAATTGATCTGCCCCCGTTTTTTTGTGCCCAATTGAGGTAAGAAGCTGCCCGCTTTCGGGCACTTGTGCATTTTGCTTTTCAATTGCCTAACTCACTACAACTATTCCGCGCTTCAGGTCATCTAATGAGGGGCTAATAGCATAGGTCAAATCTTTTGGCAAGATTGGCCGATAATTAGGAGATGGCTACCAAACACAACCAGCATGCTTAAAAACTACCTGACGATTGCTATCCGCACGCTTTGGCGCGATAAAATCCACTCAGCCATCCTGGTGGTAGGCCTTAGTCTGGGTGTCCTATGCTGTGTGCTTATTGCCTTGTTTGTCAACGATGAGTGGACATTTGATAGCTTCCATGCCAAGGTGGATCGCATTTACCGTGTTCACGTCAGGGAGGACTGGGGAGAGAAGCAACTGTTCATCAATACGGTGACACCTTTTCCCATGGGCCCCGTCTTGAAAGAGAATTTTCCTCAAGTGATCAGCCAGGTACGCGTGAATAACTTCGGCGCACAGGTCATGGTCGGATCGCAGCGCTTCAATGAGCAGGTGACGATTGGCGGCCTGGATCTTTTTGATGTATTCGACTTTCCCCTGCAGGGCGACCGAGCCTCGGCCTTGCGAGGCCAGAGTAATGTGATTTTGAGTGACCGTATGGCTACGAAGTATTTCGGTTCGGAGAATCCTATCAACAAAGTACTTTCCATCCAGTTGGAGGAGCGATTCGAGGATTTTACCGTGAAGGGTATCGCTGAGGTGCCAACCAATTCCAGTATTACTTTCGACCTCCTAATTTCAGAGCTGAATTATCCTCGACTCTACAACCAGCGAACGCTAACGTCAGCTTGGTTCAATGTTATTCCGGAAACCTATGTGCTTCTGCAAGAGGGAATCAATCCCGCAGAACTCACCGCTAAATTCCCTGCCGTGTTCCGAACCTTACTGGGAGAGGAAGATTTCGTCAATAGCAAATATGCAGTCAATCTGCAGCCTATGCGCGCCATTCACCTGGATACTTCGTTGCCCGTTGGAATTGCACCTGTAAGCGATCCGAAGTACAGTTTCATACTTGCAGCGATTGCCTTGTTGATCCTTTTCGTAGCCTGCATCAATTTTGTTACGCTCTCCGTGGGCAGATCACTTCACCGGGCAAAGGAGGTAGGCATCCGCAAGGTTGTGGGAGCCCAGCGCGGGCAGCTCATTACTCAATTTATTGGAGAGTCGGTCGTGATCACAGTAATTTCTATTCTTGTAGGTCTTGTCGTCGCTCGGTTGAGTCTTCCGGTTTTCAATGATCTTGCCGGTAAGCAACTGGAGTTTCCATTCAATGGATTTCTGGTGGCCACGGTCTTTGTCTTGCTGACAGTAATCGGGATTGTCACAGGCAGTTATCCGGCCTTCGTGCTTTCGTCGTTTCGACCCATTACCATTCTCAAAGGAGCACTCCCCAAGGGGAAACAAGGGTTTCGAAAGGCCCTTGTGGGGGTACAACTGGTACTTTCCATTTTTCTGATTTCCAGTACACTGATCATGCGGGAGCAACTTCAGTTTCTCCAATCGAAGAACCTGGGATTTAATAAAGAACAACTTGCCGTTGTTCAACTCGCAGTACCTCAGGGCCAGCGCTTGCCGCAACGGATACAACTTGGTTTTGATATCGGAGAGCAATTCAAGACCGAGTTATCATCGTATGCTGAGATTGATGCCATATGTGTTTCGGCCCATGATTTTGGCAACGGTTCATGGACCAACATCGGTTATACCGACGACGGAGGTGTATATCGCAACTTCAACCTGAATATCGTTGACGAGGACTACATTCCCGTTTTGCGCATGGAAATGGCATCTGGAAGAAACTTCTCAGATAGGAATCCCTCTGACAAACGCCGTTCCATTCTGGTCAACGAAGCTTTTGTGAAAGAGTACGGCTGGACAGACGCGATAGGAAAGCGGATACCTGGCAAGGGTTTCGTAGACCACGAAATCATTGGCGTAGTCAAGGATTTCAACTTCACGTCGTTATACACGGCCGTGCCGCCGCTGGTTATCGTAGAAGATGCTGCAATTGCCTTGAGTGGAATGGAAAATATCAATATTGACAATTCACCCATTCCAAAACTTATGATTCGGATCAAAGCCGGTCAGCTTACGCCGGGACTTGACCGAATCAAAGAAGCCTGGCAGAAGCTGAATGGATCTGAAGAATTTGCGTTCTCCTTCGTTGATGAAGCCCTCAACCAGCAATACAGAAATGATCAGAACCTCGGTAAAATGGTAAGCCTGGCTACTGCATTAGCCATCCTAATCGGCAGCCTCGGGTTGTATGCGCTCGCGTCCCTGGCGATGCAAACGCGCACGAAGGAGATTAGTATCCGGAAAGTGATGGGAGCAACGGTGAATTCTTTATTGCTTTTGATATCAAAGGATTATGTAGTCCTGATTTTAGCCAGTCTTGTCCTTTCCATCCCACTTACGGTGTGGACCATGAAAGGCTGGCTTTCTTCATTTGAATACCGGATTACCATTGGCTGGGGGATATTCCTGCTTACGGGAGCGGTTGCCCTGGCGATTGCAATGGTGGCAATTGGCTATCAGACGTTGAAAACGGCGTCGACAGAGCCGGCGAAAACCTTACGGAATGACTAAAGTTCAACGGGAGATTGACAACCAAAATAGAAACTCTACGTATATTTGTTTTACAAAACGTATACAAATAGAAGTCAATGAATAAGGATTACCTCGGAGAGTTTGAAGAATTGGTGCTTACCATGGTTGGCATCCTGCAGGAAGATGCGTATGGCAACGCTATTGTAAACGAGATTAAGGAACGAACGCAGCGTGAGGTAAACCTCTCCGGGGTCCATGTGACGCTGTACCGGCTGGAAGACAAAGGCTTAGTGAAGTCCTCGATGGGAGGGGC
>JANPES010000389.1:0-1552 GCA_031423035.1 Cyclobacteriaceae bacterium
GCCCGTGATTCGGTCCAGGTGACCGTATACAGATACTTTGCCATCGGGATGTGCTACAAAAAGTGCGGTGCCATAACCGGACGTGCTGACTTGAGCACGGGAAATGTATCCCTCCTGCGTGGCAAGCACGGGAAGCCCAATGCGGTTTCCTGTGCGAATGTCGATGCCTCCGTGGAAGTGTGAACTGCGGAGTTCGCCCATGGTTCCTGCCAGGTAATTGGCCTGGCCTGGATTGATGGGAAAGAGATAGCCACTGGAACCTCCGTCGCGAGGGGGTTCCAGTTCATTGAACTGTGCGAGCAGGCTGCCCGGCAAGGCAGCGAGCAGGAACAGGCTACTTAACTTGAAATTCCAATAGTTTTTCATTTTCAATGTAGGCGGACAATGTGTCGCCAGGGGCGACCGGACCAACTCCTTTTGGAGTTCCCGTAAAAATTAAGTCACCTGTCTTAAGTGTAAAAAATTTAGATAAATACGAAATGATATAATCAAACGGGAAGAGCATCAGGCTTGTATTGCCTTGCTGTTTGAGTTTGCCGTCGACTTCCAATTTGAAATTGATGTTCTTTAAATCCGGAAACTTGTCCAGAGAAAGGAAAGAATCCGAGATCGGAGCAGAGCCGTTGAAGCCTTTGGCAATATCCCAGGGCAACCCCTTGTCCTTCGCCTTCTGCTGAAGGTCACGCGCAGTAAAATCGATGCCGATTCCGATGGCATCGAAATACCGGGAGGCAAATTTCTCCTCGATGTTCTTTCCTTCCTTGCAGATCCGCAATACCAATTCAACCTCGTGATGGACGTCCTTGGAGAATCCGGGATAGTAGAATGGGGCGTTATTGCGTAAGATCGCTGTATCCGGCTTGGTGAAGATCACCGGCTCCTCCGGGCGCTCGTTGTTAAGCTCCTGGATGTGCTCTGCATAGTTACGGCCGATAGCAAAAATCCGCATGTTTCGCTTTTTTTACAAAGCTATTAACAATTCGAGATTTTCTTACAATCCTATTTAACTTCGTGCGTTTTCTGACATGATGAATATGATAAGAACCACACTAATTCTGTCCGCCCTGGTCTTGCTCACCGGGTGCGCAACGGTAGCCGTAACAGGCCGCAAGCAGTTGAACCTGGTCTCCAACGAAGAGTTGATGCCCATGGCCGCGCAGCAGTATGCTGAAGTTATCCAAAAGGGTCCGCTGTCAACCAGTGTTGAACAGACAGCGATGATCCGTCGGGTGGGTACCGGTATTCAAAAGGCTGTTGAAAAGTATATGGCTACCGCAGGACGCTCGGCCGAGTTGACGGGATTCAAATGGGAATTTAATCTCATCGAAGATCCCAAAACTGTGAATGCCTGGTGTATGCCCGGGGGCAAGGTTGCTTTCTACACGGCGATTTTACCAGTCTGCAAGGATGAAACCGGGGTGGCCATAGTTATGGGACATGAAGTGGCCCACGCCATTGCCAACCACGGTCGGGAGCGGATGAGCCAGCAGATGGCCGCTCAGCTAGGCGTAAATGTGCTAAGCGTAGCGCTCGGGCAAAACCCAACGGGCTC
>JANPES010000390.1:0-6265 GCA_031423035.1 Cyclobacteriaceae bacterium
AGCCGACCTAACGATATCACGTGTAACCGGACCGGGAGTAGGAACCCATTTGGTAAGAAGTTGGACTGGAGTTTTTGTGACCTGCTTCTTGAAAGTCCCAGCAATAAGCTCTGCGGAGCCGTAGTGGTCGGCCATGTCAAATGTTGTCAATCCCGCCTCGGCATAAGCTTGCATCGAATTGGCAGTCCCCGCTATGTCAAGCACACGACCGTCGCGTTCCATATCGGCGATCTGCCAGAGGCCGGTGATGACACGCGAAATAGTAAGGCCCGGTGCAAGCTCGATTCGTTCGGTATCCATATCGCAAAATTACTCAGGAGGGAGGGTTGAAAATAATTTGTGCTCATCAATTCCACGGGAACGGAGCCTGCTTCGTTCACGCAGATAGAGGGCAGAGGCTACTGCCATGACCATCAGCCAAACGGGAGTGGAGTGGAAATACCAGGCATTGACATCTGCCGTCAGGTCTTTGATCAGGTGGATAGTCAGAAATCCTGAAAGTATAACTACTCCGGCCCAAGCCAGAACCAATTGCCAGGGCCGGGACCGTACTACCTTTATCTCAGCCGCGATGTCTGGATTCCGTGAAGGCAATGTGATCACGGCGAGGCACATGAACAGGAAGTTCACCAGCATGGAGGTGACCATTATGTCAATCCCTAGAAAAAAGTCCCCGGCAAAATGACTTCCGAGGATACCTATGCTTGCCATCAAGCCACTAAGCACAATGGCTACATGCGGTGTCTTGAAAGTGGGATGCACCCGTGTGACTTGCTTTGGGAAGATACCGTCTTCTGCCCAAGCAAACATGAGTCTGGAAACTGACAAGAGCATAGCAGGCAGATCATTGGTTAGGGCTACAGCAGCTCCCGCTACAATGGCCACAGTCCAGCCAGGACTTAGCAACAGGCTCATGAGCCCGGGAGCGGTGACATCGGTAATTTGTGCTTGCTGTGCTACGAACTGCCACGGCACTGCATGGTAGACTGCGCCGGAGAAAAGCATGTAGAAAGTTCCTACTGTTCCAACCGCTATGGCAATGGCCAGAGGTAGGCTACGTCCCGGATTCTTTGCTTCCCCACCGGCTTGTGCGATACTGTCGAAGCCAATGAAACTGGAGAAGAGCACAGCAGCCGCTGAGAGAAAAGTCATGAGGTCGAATGTGCTGGTGTTGGCTGGAATAGTTTGATTTTGTTTTAACAGAAGTGCGGCCGCAAAGGCATCGGGCCCTGATGCAAATCCAACAACAATCACGATTGCGCCTAGTCCAAACATGAGGTACATTAAGGGTATTAGCGTGCGTTCGTATAGCGTCAAGCCCCGGATGTTGACCCAAACAAAAAACCAGAGAATCGTCAAGGACAATCCCACGCGGACGAAACCAAGTTCAAGCCACTGCGCTGTGGCCGGATACTCCATGGCAATCGCGATGTCACGGATAAATGGTACGATCACATAAGAAACTACGCCGATGGCGATGGAGAGTCCGAACCATTGTGAGAAGCTTGCTACAAAGCCCAGGTACGGATGGAGACCTCGACTGGCATAGATGTAACTGCCGCCGGCACGTGGCATGGCGGACGCGAGTATCGCGTATGCAAATGCAGCGAGGATTGCAGGCACAGAGGCAAATAAAAATGCCGGTAGTACATAGGGTCCGATGCCTGGCACGTTTCGCTGGATCATGAAGGGAACAACGTAGATAGAGGCGCCGAGCATGGAGCAGATTCCTGTCGCTGCCAAGCCAAGCAAGCTGAGTCGTCTCGACAATCCGCTATTGGCGGATGATGAAGGGGGTTGATTGTCCATGCCAGCGTTCAAGATGAGAAAAAAAAGAGAATCCAATTCCGATTTTTCAGTGGCTTTTTAGGGGCATGAATTGCCTTTTGCTGAATGTCAACTATCTTGGTACTGTGAAGTATCTTTCCCTTTTCGTGATTTATTTGGCACTACCATCTTGCACAACAGTAAGCAGCCTTTCCGAGTCCCAGATAACTACCGGTGCTTACGATTTCCGGCCCTCCGACGCACCGTCAAAGGAGTTTACCAAGGTGCATGTCAGTACGAGGGATTCGGTGTCCATTATTCCGCTTGACAAGGAGGGGAACGGACTTCAGCCGATTGGCCTTGCGCCAGGGCAAGTATTTAGAAAGCCAAGTTTTGACATCGATGTATTGGTAGTATTATTCAAATACCGACCAAGCTCTTTTGGGTTTCCAAGTCAACTGACAGCCGATTTCAACGGTAATGTGTTTTTGGGCTATCGGTTGGACCATTATGCCATTGAGGATAAGAAGACGCCGGCAGGCCGTTTGCGCCGGGTTAGGCAACGAGCCTTTGCAATAGGTGGATTTGCCGGTCTCGGTACTTCCTTCATAAGTCCCTGGACCACCAACTATCGGACAACGGACGAATACAACGGCTTTGTCTTAAGCCACGGAATCTCAGCTATGGTTGGAATAAAAATCCTGACTTTTGGTGTGGCTGTTGGTTGGGACTACTTGACGGACAGAGACAAAGACATCTGGATTTACCAGAATACACCATGGTATGGAGCGACATTGAGTTTGAATTTGAACTGAGCCTCCCAAAAATGCTATATTAACGCCCGATAAACTGATAATACATTTTTATGTTGACTGTGCTGAAAGAGAAAAAAGAGGGAGTGTTTGAGTGGATCGATGTGACGAACCCGGTCAAAGGAGAACTAAATGAGGTGGCTCAAAAATATGGCTTGAGCACAGCCCTGGTTGAAGACTGCCTTCAACCAGACCACTTACCCAAACTTGAGGCCGTTGGCGAAAATCAATTTATTATCCTTCGTGCATTCAACATGAATGCATCCGAGGAAGCTGATACCATCCAGGAGGTTACCGACAAGGTAGCTGTTTTTCTTGGTCCCGATTTCATACTTACAGTTCACCGTCCGCAATTTGCTTTTCTCGAACAAATTAAAACCGAATTTATCGATAAGGATAAATGTCCGACACCCTACCATGTGCTTTTCCGAATATTTTCTCATGTTGTCTCCACCTACGATGCCCCGTTGGCGGCCTTGGTTCGTGAAATTGATGTGTATGAGCCGAAGATATTTCTTCAGAAGAAGACCCCTGATTTGTTAAAGAACCTGTACTACATGAAGCGGCGGGCAACGGTTATGGATCATATCCTTGAGTTGTCGAAATCAATTCATGAGAACATGAAAGGTAAAATCGCTCCTCAACACTTCAACCACCTCAAGGATGAATTTGTTCGATTGCAGACCAGCACCAGGCAGATTGTAGATAGTGTGAGCAACTTGCTGAATATTTATATATCACTTTCCACCCAGCGGACCAGCGAGGTAATGCGCGTGTTGACGGTCTTTTCCGTATTCTTTATGCCCCTCACTTTTATTGTGGGTATTTACGGGATGAACTTTGATGTCATGCCAGAACTCCGGTGGGAATTCGGCTACCTGTATGCCGTCTTGTCTATGGCCTTTGTTACTGCTACTATCTACCTTTGGTTTCGACGCAAGGGGTGGATGTAACTGCCTGCAAACATTAACAGGACTTTATGGATACGCTAGATACGCTGGCTGAATTCAGGACCATGCCGGAAGTCCGGGAAGCACTTTTGCGACATGGCACTTCAAAAACATTTTCTGAGGGTAAGGTCATTCTGGATGAAAATTCCTACATCAAGGCGATTCCGATTGTTATGAAGGGTAGTGTGCGGGTTATGCGCCGCGATGAAGAGGGCAGAGAAATCCTGCTGTATTATATCCGGTCCGGCGAAAGCTGCATCATGTCGTTCCTTGGCGGTATCCACAATGACACAAGCAAAGTTGTCGCAGTTGCCGAAGAGGATTCGGAAATTCTATTTCTTCCTATCGATACGGTAACAGCACTCATCAAGGAAAACCCCGAATGGCTGAATTACATCTTTCGTCTTTATCATAAGCGTTTCGAGGAACTTCTGGACGTAGTCAATGCCGTCGCCTTCAAGAAAATGGACGAGCGGCTGCTGGGTTTTATCCAAAGAAAGTGTGATATCGCAGGTAGCCGAACGCTTACTGTAACACATGAGCAACTAGCCAGTGAGCTTGGAACAGCCCGTGTTGTCGTTTCCAGGCTGTTAAAACAGATGGAGGGAGCCGGACTGGTGCAGCTGGGGCGAAATAAGATTACGCTTATGTAACAATAGTAGCAGTGGAACGCATTCTTGTTAAGCTATGTTTACGGTATCATCAAGCTCTACTAACCAACTAACCAAAATCTAACTGTATGAAAGCAAACATGGGTACTGTTGACAAAGCCGTCCGCATCCTGGCGGCTGTTGTTATTATAGCGCTTTATTTCGGTAACCTGATTTCAGGTACCGTTGCGATTGTACTACTCGTTTTCGCAGGAGTATTCATTGCAACCAGCCTGATAAGTTTCTGCCCGCTTTACCTGCCTTTTGGCTTGTCAACGCGCCCCAAGGAAACAAAACCGGAATAATTCGGGCGCGTGTAACAAAAGTTGCGGTGTATTCACTTACATCCGAATAACTTTGTGCCCTTATAGAACAACGTTGGCGGCAAGGTGCTAAACAAGAGTAACCTATCGAATGACACAGAGAATTTATATCGACACATCCGTATTAGGTGGACTATTTGACACCGAATTTTCAGCTGATACTAAGCCATTCTTTGATAAAGTTGAAAATGGAGCCATCAAAATTGTATACTCAGAAATTACTAACGACGAACTCGCGGACGCCCCCGAAAAAGTCAGAAACTACCTAAAACAATTAAGCTCACAGCAAAAAGAATTCGTTGAAATCACCCCCGAAGCTGTTAACCTGGCCGACACTTACATTAGAGACAAGGTCGTCGGAAAAGCGAGTAGAGCTGACTGTATCCATATTGCCTTAGCCACAATACATAAAGTCGATATCTTAGTAAGTTGGAACTTTAAACACATAGTAAACATTAGCAGAATTAGGGGGTATAATTCCGTAAATTTGAGACTTGGGCATCATACGTTGGAAATAAGGACCCCAAAAGAGATTTAGAAATGACAACAAAAACGACATCGCTCAAGAAGGACTTTGACGCAGTAGCATTTATGCGACAGCAGCGTGACCGAATTAGCAAGGACATCGCTAATATGGACTTCGAACAAATAAAAGATTACTTCGCTAAGAAGAGGACAACAAAGCGCCCAGCTGCCAACAAACGCTGAAGGCAGTTGCGGGGTGATGTCCTGCCAATTGAAAGTGGGTACCTATTTTAACTTTGCATCGGGGCATAATCATTTTTCAATAACCCCCAACTACATTTAGCGAAACAATATGATCCTTGATTATCTTCTAAAAAACAAAAGTGCTGTCATAGGTGTCCTGGTCGGAGCCGTAGGGGGTTATCTGTACTACCATTTTATCGGCTGCACATCGGGAACATGTGCGATCACTTCTCAGCCTGTAAACAGTACACTGTACGGAGCCATGATGGGTGGGCTATTGTTCAGCTCATTCAAAAGAGAAAATAGAAACACAGGACAATCTTCCAACTAAGAATACCATGATTCAATCACTGATGAACCTCCTGGGTCTCGGACCCCAGGCAGACTACAAGCAACTTGTGCAAACTGGTGCTACCATTGTCGACGTGCGGACGAAAGGGGAGTATGAAAGTGGCCATGTAAAGGGTTCTGTCAATATTCCGCTGGGAAGTTTACCTAATAGTTATAGCAGAATTCGAAAAGACAGGCCAGTGATTACTTGCTGCGCCTCTGGCATGCGCAGCGGCCAGGCAAAGAGTTTCCTGAAAAGCCATGGATTCACAGAAGTTCACAACGGCGGCGGGTGGTCGAGCCTGGAACAAAGGCTGAAGTAATTTTGGGGTGCTGGTTTGTTAATGAGTGCTAGTCGCCCCGAATAAACACTTCTACATTTTGCATTTTACATTCTTGAGTTGGCCTTTCTGTAGCCACCAGCCAAAGACCCAGTTGGTCGGGACCTGTGGTCCAGACCCGATCGAAGGGGAGACCTGATTCGAAGGTGGACCTTTGGTCCGACCGGGACGTGGATGAAGCAATGAAAGGGAAAGCGAAGAGGGAATCTTCAGCGCGCCGAGGCTAAGATATTTTCTTATATTGAATAGATGATTTATACCGTTTAGAAAGTGGTACCATCCGAGCCCAGGACGGTGTGGGGAGAATGTGCGGGAAGGACCAAAGGTCCGCCTCCGAAGGAGAGTGTGCTTCGAATGGGTCACGGACTGCAAGTCCGGACCAAC
>JANPES010000391.1:0-15704 GCA_031423035.1 Cyclobacteriaceae bacterium
CAACCTAACACCGGAACGTGCGTAGGAGAGGCCGGAACATTCTCCGCGGCGCTGAACACCTGGGGTGGCCTTGATCCACGGCCAGCAGGGTCCAGGAAATTAGAAGGCCAAAAAGAATCCTTGTAGCGAAACTATTTCTTCAGCCCATTCACCAGCATGTCGGACAACTGCTGCCCAAGGTCGGCAGGGACAATGTTACTGTGCGGATCATACCACTGAGGCATCCAGTTGAGGGAGGAGAACAGGGTCATCACGGCAAGCTTCTTGTCAATGGCTTTGAATTCTCCGGAGGCAATTCCCTCTTCAATAATGTTTTTGAAGCGATTGATATAGTTGATGCGGAGGAGTAAAAATTCGCGTAGGTATGGCTGGCTTAGATGCCGATGCTCATTCATAAACACGGCTGACGCGGTGAGGTCTTTAGCCATGACCTCGATATGCCCCACGATCCCGTTGCGGAGTTTTTCGCTGGCGGGACCTTTCTGTTTCTCAACCTCACAAAGCGACTTCCTGAATTCGGTTGCCATATCAAAGCACAGGTGCTGCAGGATCTCTTCTTTGGAACGGATGTGAGAATAGAGGCTTGCTGCTTCAATGCCCATTTTTTGCGCTAAATCCCGCATGGAGGCGGCGGCATAGCCCTTCTCCCTGAATAGCTCTGCAGCTTTTCGGATGACTTGTTCTTTCCGGGATAGGGTGGCGATCGTTTCCATCTTCTTAACTTGCTATCTTTGACAGAACAAACCAGAATGAATTTTTTCTCCGTCAAGGAATTCTTCTACAAACTTAATACTATCGGCTTCATCCTCCTACTGCTGCCGCTGGTCCTGTTTGTTTATTTGTATTTTCATGCACTTACCACCGAACCTGCAATCGTTGACGAAGACCAACAAACAGTTCTATTCCTTGTCCTTTGTGCAGTTGCTGCAGTTGCCCTAACGATCGTTCACTTGTTATGGCGTCAGCGCGTAAGGCGCTTGAAAACGCTGAATGAACTGGCAATAAAAATGGATGGATTTTTTGTTTTGGTCGTCATGAGAAACGGCGCCTACGCTGCCGGTTCTCTTATTATGGCCATGGGCTTCTATCTGACAGAGTTTGTCTTCTTCACAGGTGCCTTCCTCATTCTCATGTTAGCTTTGATCACCCAGTGGCCAACGCCAGGCGCTTTCTGCAAGGTGTTCAATCTGCGGGGCTTAGAACGGGACATGGTTCTGAACGATCGGGATCTGCCCGGAAGGGCAAGGCGGAAATAAATCGATAATCTTCTTTTCCGTGGCTACAAAGTGATTCCAAAACTGAACGCATGGAGCCTGGGGCCTTTGTCCTCAATGAAAAGATCGTTCAGATCATAGTTAAAGAAAATGTCCGTGTCGCGGAATCCGATCTGAGCCCGCAGACCGTACCGGATGTTATTCAGGTAATAGCTGTCGTGATCGTGCGATTTGTACTTATCCCCGTTTTCCTCCCATACCTGCTTGGTATAGCTGTCCAGCCGGTAACCTACATAGGGGCCAACACCGAAGCGAAAAGAGCCACGCCTGTCAAAATTCAAACGATCACCGTTGAAGACCATGGGCTTTCGACTGTAGCCACCGAAATCAAACATTGGAACCATCGAAAGATTGACATAGGCAACGGTCAGCTTGCTCTTGGTGAACTCAACGGCATTGGGGTTTTCATAGAAAATGACTCCACTGTCATCTTTTGTAATACCTACTTTGAAATTGGTAAACTTGAAATTGTACCATGACACACCGGCTCCCCACTCAATATAGAACTTGCCGGCCACCCGGGTTCTGAGTGTGGAGTTCAGGGCAACATACCAGGAGCCCCACGGTTTTACCGTGTAGAGTTGGTTAGCGCCATCCGGAAAGCTTCCGTTTTCCAGGTAGTTATTCATGCCCAGGTCAATGTTAAATGAATGATAGGCCCGTCGTGAATACTTCGTCCGTCGGCGTTCACTTCGGTAGTCGTCATTCCAATCACGCCAGTCATCTTTTCGCGGCTGGTCGCGGACCCAAGGCTCTTCCGGCTTCTGGTCCGTACTAAGTTGCGTTGTGGAGTCCTTCAAGTACCCGGATGCTGCCTTGGGGAGCGTACTGGTATCTCTCATCTCCAGCTTCTTAAGCATATCATCCATTAAGGCCTGAAAATTATAGTGCTTCAGGGTCTCAAGGTCCTGTTTGTCCTTGATGGAGAATATGACTTTAGATTCTTTCCCAACACGTACGACAATTGTATCAGCAGGCTGGGCGTTGAGTGTAAAACAGGAAGCCAGAAAGAATAAAACAAAAATAAGCGATTTGGCAGGTGTGTTCATAGATCAGTTCTTTTTGGTCGATTTTTTACGCAAGTTGATGGCGAGGAGTTCATCTTTCATTCCACGGAGATCACTGAGCGGATCACTATGCTTTACTGTATTTGCAAATTCAACTACGCGACCGAGAGAAGTTCTCTTTACTTCTGGTAGCACCGGTGAAGTAACTTGGTCCAGCGTATATACCAGCACGATGGGTTTGGACTCTGCGACTACACTAAGCTGGGCTTGCGAAACTGCTGGTTCGATGACTATTTCTGTAGTGAGCGTCATTTCTTCTGGTACAGAAGCTGCCGTTTGTAGCGGAGCATTACCTTCATCCACAACCCGGGATGTGCTTTTCTTCTTGTGAGATGTGTTTGGTTTGCCGGCCACTGGTTGAATCACGCTTGTTGGCTCAGCGCTAGCGACGCGGGGGGCAACGGGGATTGTGGGCAACATTTGCTTTGGGCTCTGCCTGGCAAGCTGTGGCGCCTGATCCGGTTTGTAAAGGAAGAACAGTGAGACAAGCGCTACGGGTACGAGGATTGCCGCCCATCGCATCCAAGTTAATGAACTATTTTTTTTTGAAAGGCCTGCCTCGATCCGGTTCCATGCTCCCTCGCTTGGGGCAACAGCATGATCGGCCAGTTTCTCATTGAATAGGTTATCCAGTTCTTTCATTTTGCTTTCAGTTTTGAATTCAAACTAATTTCCATGTTGCGTAGCCTTGCCTGCAAGTGCATCCTGGCGCGGCTCAATTGGGACTTTGACGTACTCTCTGTTATTCCGATTTGCTCGGCAATCTCTTTGTGGGAATATCCATCGATGACGTACAAATTGAATACCATGCGATATCCAGTTGGCAATTCTGAAACCAGTTTCAACAGATCGGCTGCTTCAAGGTCGGTGTCAAGGGATCGTATGTCCGCCTCCCGGTCGGCAACTTCAAGGTCGGTTTCCAGGTACATATTCTTGTTCTTGCGCAGATATGATAGTGCCTCGTTTACAACAATCTTTCTGATCCATCCTTCAAAGCTCCCATCGTTCTTAAATTGATCAAGCCGGTCGAATACTTTCATGAACGAAGTCACCAGGATATCTTCCGCTTCCATCCGCACTTTGACATACCGGCAACATACGGACAGCATCTTAGGTGCCATGAGGTCATACAAAGCCTTTTGCGCCGTCCGTTCATTGCGGCGGCACCCATCAATCAATTCCGATTCGCGAGCCCGGTAAATCTGAAAATGCATTTCTTTGATTCAGGGATAAGATGCAAACCCCTTGCCGTAGGTTGCATGGCTTGAAAATAAATCTATCGGGGATTGTATACGAGAAAACGGGGCTACTGGGTGCCTTCCAGCCTAACAGGGGCTGTCCAAATAAGTAACGATCGAACTCTAAAATCCAAACATAATTTGGTCCCTTCGTGAAATTTGCCTGAAACTTTGCGGCCTTTGTGTGAAAAGCTGCACGCAAAGTGCGCGAAGGAGATGCAAAAATGCAACGGTAAATTTTATTGTGTCACTTTTTTAATCAGATGATTTATTGGACTCCCCTAGTAAGCCGCATCGTAGTCGATGGTAATCGTCTTCCAGGCATACTTCCCTGGCTTGATAACCACGGGGTTAATGTTGCCGTTTTCGTCGAATAGGTTGGCGTAAAGCCCATTTCGCTCTTTGGTGAACACGGAATAGGAGCCTATCGGGAGCTTTACCTTGAAGCTGCCGTTAGGCTTCGATTGTGTGCTGATGACTAGCCGCGTTTTAATATCCCTGAAAAACGGCCCGACTTGAGTTGCGTCTGAGACAGCGGTGAGTTCGTAGATGAGAACTTCGCGGATAGCGCCTTGGTTAGGGGAAAGCACGGATTCAGGCCCAGGCATTTGGTTGCCCGACACCCAAAACACCTGGCCCTGAAGGCCTTGTTTCTGTGAGAAACCGGAGAACGAAGAGATAAGAAAAAGCAGGAAGGCTACAGATTTCATACAGGGGACCACATTAGTACGCCATGGGTAGCACTTAAACTTTGACAAAAATCCTTCGGGAATACATCAAGCGAAGAATCAGGCAGAAGATCAATACGAGCGTAATTGCAAAAGACAGCGACCCGATTTTGGGTTCCATCCAACTTGCATACACGTTTTGATATATATAGTTCCATAACGATTCTTCCTCACCATTTTCCCGTGTCCACCGGGTTCGCAGCATAATCTTGGCTAAAAGCCCGGAAGCTACGAATGCAAAAATGGCATTCATACCGAAATAAAGAAAAGGTTTTATCCATGATTGGTATCCCCGGATGTCGATAAGCCAGTGACTTACTGCGAGGGCCTGCATGGCCCATCCCCCAGTGTACAGTACGTAGCTGCTGGTCCACATCGATTTATTGATCGGAAACGCCATGTCCCAGACCAATCCCGCCAGAATCAGGACCATCCCAAAAATAAAAATCCATATAACGCGATCTGAGGGATTTTTGATCTTTTCAAAAAGTTGGCCGGTGAGCATGCCGAGCATTCCGGTGACTACCGCAGGAATTGTGCTGAGTATTCCTTCGGGATCCCATGTTTTTGATTGCGACCAAAGATGCCCGTCCAGGAAAAATCGGTCGACCCAGGCAGCCAGGTTTGTTCCGGGCTCCAGGTTGGCCGGTCCAAACCCGGGTACCGGAAGGAATGTCATCAGGATATAATAAAGCACAAGGAACGAGGCCGCGAGACGGACCTGCGTCAGCCAGCCGGTGGATAAATAAATAAGTGAGCAGAAAAAGAAAACAACGCCTATCCGCTGCAGGACTCCAGGTATGCGGAAAGTTGCCAGCCGCTCGAGATCAATCATGCGGTCAACCGGCAGCGTGAACCAAGCCAGGAGTATTCCGAGCAAAATGATCGTCACCGAGCGCCTCGTGATCTTGCCCAAATTTGATGGACTAAGTCCCTCTTTTTTTTTCTTTTGGTAGGCAAAGTGAATTGAGACGCCAACGATGAACAGAAAGAAGGGAAAGATCATGTCGGTCGGCGTACATCCGTTCCATTCCGCATGCAGAAGCGGGGGGTATACCGTCTCCCACGATCCCGGGTTATTAACGATGATCATGGCGATGACTGTTGCGCCCCGGAAAAAATCAAGGGACGGAAGTCGTTGACTATCCATCCCTTGAAGGTACTATAAATCCGTCAAAAGCCTGACCTGAATCTATCGCTTAATCACTTCGGCGTCGCCGCGATGTGATACGCTGCTGGCGATCCCTTTCCTGATCTCGAGGGTTTCGGAAACATTGACCTTAGCCAATGATGCACCATGAGCCTCAACGATACAGTGAGCCACATCATACCCGTAGGCACGCAAGCCGGAGGCGCCGGTAATGTCGGCATCCAGAAACCTGCCACTGCCGGTTAGATCCAGAAAAGAGGCACCGGTCAACGCTACAGTAAGGCGATCAGCGGAAATGCTTCCCACGCCTATGACGGCTCCAGTGAGTTTGATGTCAACTTCTTGTTCGTCAAATCCTCTGAAAGTCAGCTTGCCTGCGCCCATTACTTCCAGTTCGCGTAGCTCGGGCATGACGATGCGGATCTTCATTTTCTGGTCGCCTAAAAACTCCCGTTTCCAGAAGTTTTTCCGGTTGTCTTGATAGTCGATCACCAGGGTCTGCCCGTTGACATACACATCATATCGCTTGCGCTCATCTTCCATTCCATCCACTTCCACTGCAAAGGAATCTCCTTTCTCAATCCTGGCGTCAAACAAGCCCTGTAAGTCGATGGAAGTAAAATCCACTAAGCCATACTGATCCTGAATGTCTAGTGGTGCCTCACGACTGCTCTGCTGGCAGGTGATGCAATTCCAGCCGTCTTTTGTTATCCGGATTGTCTGGGATTCGTTATTGTGCGTGAAGTCAAAGATGTCCTGGTTGTCGATAATTCGCCACAGTCCGCCTTCGATGACAACGGATTGGTCGAAAGGAATGTACACATCAACATCCAGTCGTTGCGCCCGAAATTTGGCATCCTTCTTAAAACTTATGTTTGAGTCAAAGCGAACCAGGCTATCGGTTTGGACGATTGCGAAATCGACCATTTGGGCATTTTCGGCGGCTACCTTGCGCGAATAACCTTGAGATTCGAAACGCTTGATGACGCGTATGTCCTTTGCCTCATGTCCGCGCAGGTACAACGAAGTAACGTTGTAGTCATCCATTCCCGTTTCGTTGATTTGGAAGACTGGAATCTTGCCATCCGTGTCAAAGGTCTGCTCGGTCTTGTACTCTCCCTGTTCCTTGAATCCGAAGATTAGCTGGGGCAAACTAAAACTGAGGACCGCGACACAGACGAAGAATGCCACGAATAGTGACCATCCGGTCGTGGCGTTGAATACAATGCGGCGCGCAATGATAGAGCTTCCCAGAAGCATGGCAAACAATGAGGGAATGAACACCGTGAAGAAGGCGACAAAAATGATCCATGTTGGGAAGCTGTTCCGGATTGCGTTAAGAGGTACATTGGGTGAAGAGATGTACCAATCCGAAAACAGGTGCAAATCGGGCGGACTCATGATTCCAGCCAGGACTCCGAATGCGAAAAGGAAGACCAGAATCAGAAGCAAGCCGGTCAGCGACACCACAATACCAATGGCCACACGAATGACATCGACCAGGGTGCGAAGAATTGGACTTATCAGCTGAAACAAGGCTGCAATTGCACGGAAGGGTAGGAGGATGATTTTTGTGAGCAGGCTTTCTTCGGCCGTTTCTTTTTCATTCATCCCTTTCTTTACGGAAGATTCGATGTTTGACAGTGTCACGGGCTCGCCCTGCATTTTCATTTTCTCCGTGATGGTTTTCGCCTCTGGCAATACAATCCAGAGAACGATGTAGATTACAATCCCAAACCCAAAGAATGCCGAAATCACAAACAGGAATCGGATCAGCGTCAGGTCGCTGTTGAAAAAGGCAGCGATCCCGGAGGCCACACCACCCAGCACTTTTTTGTCCGGGTCGCGGTACATCTTTTTCACGGCATCTTCCTCAAGTTCGGCTGCGGGCAGAACAATCCACATCACGATGTAGATAAGAAGAAATACTCCACTCGTCCCGATAGTTAGCAATGCCAGCAATAATCGTGGCCAAACGGGATCAACACTGAAATAATGCCCAAGACCTGCGCACACGCCACCCAGAATTTTTCGATTTTGATCGCGGACCAACTTACGTGGTTCCGGAGGCCGCGATGGCGAAGATGGTTTACTGGAGTCCTGGGCCGGCTCACCAGTTGTTGCTTCTTGTTCTTCGGCTGCCTTGAAGTCACTCACGCTGCCCATGGTAGCGATCAGGGCAGAAACGTCTTCGGCCGTTATCACTTGCTTGCCTTCGTTCAGCCTGGCCAGAAAGATTTCCGCGATGCGGCTCTCAATATCTGCCAGGATCTCGGCGCTGTCTTCAAAAGATCCGAAGTACTTGTTTACAGAGTCAAGATACTTGCGCAGAATTTCATATCCATCTTCCTCGATGTGAAAGATGATGCCGCTGATGTTGATGCTAATATTCTTTTTCATATCACTACTGGAAGATGGGGTAAACTAGACTATGGTTTTGGATTTTTGCGTGATCTGATTCGTTGAATGAATCAGTTCCTCCCAGGTCTCGGTCAACCCCGAAAGGAAATGGGATCCCGTTTCCGTCAATGTGTAATACTTGCGGGGTGGACCAGATTTAGACTCTACCCATTTGTATTCCACGAGCCCCGCATTCTTCAATCGGGTCAACAGCGGATACAAGGTGCCCTCCACAACAATCATTCTGGCGGCAGTAAGTTCGTCCAGCATGTCGGAGGCATACACCTCACCCCTGGAAATAATGTGGAGGATGCAGTATTCCAGGATTCCCTTCCTCATTTGTACCTGCGTGTTCTCAAGATTCATACATCCACGTTTTTAGCGCTCTTTAGGCGTATACGCAAAAGGTACTATGTATGGCCAAGTACTATTGAAAATAATTAAACTATTTTTGCCAATCCTTCAGTTTTGAATGGATTTGGCCATTTACATAACATACTCAACCTTGTATCTACCCTCTTAATGAGTGGTTCTTCAATGAAAGCACGGTGGGGCAGGAATTCGGGTTTGTCGCTTGTGCTGGTCCTATTGGCCTGTATCCAAGGGCATGGGCAGTACTCCAATGAATGGATCAACTTCGGCCAGGCCTATTACAAAATCCCCGTTGCCGCCGACGGCATCTACCGGATGACTTATGGAGACCTGCAGGCTGCCGGTGCTCCAGTGGGTTCCATTGATCCGCGTCGACTGAACCTATTCCATCGCGGAGTTGAGCAGGCTATCCTGGTTACGGGGCAAAATGACGCTGTCTTTGATCCAGGGGATGTCATTGAGTTTTATGGAAAGCGAAATGACGGATCCCTTGATGGCGATCTGTATGCGCCGGCCAGCGCGCAGCCGCATACGTACTATAACTTGTATAATGACACGACCGCGTACTTCCTGACCTGGAACCCGCTGCCTGTTCCTGGCAAGCGCATCAGCACATTCTCCGAAATCAATAGCCTGGGTCTTCCTGTTGAAGCTGCCCAGCTGCATGAACATCGGGAGGTCTTCACAGGTGAATTCTCTTATGGCGGTGATGTTCAGCCGACTTCTTTTGGAACGGGCGAAGGGTGGACAGGAAGCTTGATCTGCACCGTATCCTCAGGATGTACGGGGCAACAGGACTTTCTGTTGGAGAACTTATCGGGCGGGGTGCCTTCTGCCGGAACGCCTTCGTTGGAGATTCTTCTCGCCGGCCGCGGTGAGATGCCCCATCTGGTTGAAGTCTATGCAGGTGCAAACGGCGGATCCACACGACTACTTGGAAACACCAGCTTCTTGAACTATGAAACATCACTGCTATCTTTTCCGCTGGCGTGGACAGACTTGGGCGGCGACGGGAAGATGACTGTTCGCGTGAGGATCACACCAACCGGACAGCGTGACCAGGTAAGCGTTTCCTACATCAACATCATCCTCCCTCAGAATTTTAATGTGCAATTGGCTACTGAGAAAATAATCCTTGTCGCTCCGAATCCGGGCAACAAGTCATATATCGAAATACAAAACCCGCCTCCGGCTTCACGCGTCTGGGATGTAACGGCAACCAACGATGTCAGCCTGATTGGAACTACAACGATCGCTGGCGGGTTGAGTGCCATCGTTCCGAATACATTAGCTGGTAGAACTCTTTTGGTTTCCAATACGACCCGCTCAAGTGGCCTTCAAAAAGTTACCTTCCGTGCTATTTCCCCATCCCTGCACAATTTCATAATTCTATCCCATCGCAGCTTGATGAAGCCAGCACTGGGGTATAGTGATGCGGTTCAGGCCTATGCTACATATCGCGCATCAGCAGCCGGTGGTGGATACGACACGCTCACGGTGGCCATGGACCAACTATATAATCAATTCAATTACGGCGAGACTTCACCTCGGGCGGTTTATCAGTTTATGAAGTTCCTTGACGCAGGAGGTGATCCGAAATTTCTCTTTCTTCTCGGAAAAGGAATGGAGGCCTCTTACGGCTATTACCGGAAAACGTCCCATTTGCCGACTGATTTTCATGACCTTGTGCCTTCGGCCGGAATACCAGGAAGTGATATGGCATTCACTGCAGGTCTTGGGGGCACCACGAATGAACCGGGAGTTCCCACTGGCCGATTGACGGCAAGCACTCCGAGTCAGGTTGCTGCTTATCTCAACAAAGTAAAAGAGGCTGAAGCCTTGCCGTTTAATGAAATGTGGAGAAAGGACCTGCTTCACCTCAGTGGAGGCATTAGTCCGGCCGAGCCTGCGGTCTTTAGAAGTTATGTCGACGGTTTCAAAGCGATTGCTGAAGATTTTTATCTCGGTGGCAAGGCAGAAACCATTTCAAAACAGACCCTCAACGTCGAATTGATCAACGTGAAGGACCAGGTAAACAAGGGCCTTAATCTCATTACATTTTTTGGGCACTCGGGCCCGGGCACGATTGATATTGATATCGGCTATGTGAGCGATCCAACCTTGGGCTATCAAAACGCGGGTAAGTATCCCGGCTTCCTGATCAACGGCTGTAATGCAGGCCGGTTCTTTGACAACCGGGTGACCTTTGGCGAAGACTGGATGCTCACGCCAAATAAGGGCGCAAAGGCCTTTATCGCGCATAGTTCGTTCGGATTTGTTAACGCGCTGCGGGAATACTCCAACCTTTTCTATTCCGTCGCCTACGGTGATTCAACCTATATCCATAAGGGAATTGGTGAAGTGCAGAAGGAGACGGCCCGACGGTACCTTGCCGCTTTTGGAAGCGGAACGCTTTCGATAACACAGGTGCAACAAATGGTTTTGCTGGGTGACCCTGCTGTTCAACTTTTCGGAGCAAACAAGCCTGACTATGAAGTCAGTTCTGGCGCCGTTTCCATCGTCTCGCTCAATGGCACCGCCGTAACCGCTCAAACGGATTCTTTTGCAGTTGAAATCAGGGTAAGGAATTTTGGACGCGCACATCCGGAGCCGCTCCATATTCGGGTAGAGCGGAGATTGAGTGACAATTCCGCGATTAACTATGATTCTGTCTATGCGCCTGTCATGTACACGGAAACGCTTCGGCTAATCATTCGGAAAGGAAACAGTGGCAATGAATTCGGCAACAATGTGTTTACCGTGACCCTGGATCCTGATTTGGATCAGGCTGAACTGAAGGAGGACAATAATGTCTCAGCCGTTAATTACTTCATTCCTGCTAATGGTTTAAAGAATCTTTTTCCGGCGCCGTTTGCAATCATACCGCTGACCAACATCAACCTGGTATTCCAGCATACCGATTTGACTTCCGCAATCCGATCATTCAAAGTAGAAGTCGATACGGCTGCTACTTTTGATAGCCCGTACCTCAACCGCAAAACCGTATCAGGAAAAGGACTTGCAAAACTTTCACTGACCTTGCTCCCGAATGATTCGCTGGTGTACTATTGGCGTACCCGGTTAGAGAACCCGCTTCCTGGAGAAAGCACCGAATGGACTGAATCCTCTTTTGCCTTTGTCAACAACGGTTCGGAGGGTTGGGCCCAACTGGAGTTCCCCCAATTTCTTGACAACGACACCACCGGAGTGACGTGGAACCGCGTCGTCCGCCGACTGGAATTTATCGGGACTGTATCGACAGTTGATGTTGAAACTTTTGGCAGCGCAAATCCCAACTCACCTTCCGGCGTCTCTCTCAAAATAAACCAGGAGGAGTTCAATGTTGACTCCCAGGGGCAGCCGTGTCGAAACAACACCCTGAACTTGCTTGCCTTTGATAAAAATTCGACGGCACCGTACGCAGGAATTCCATTCAGTTTTTTCGATCCCCGAAATTGTGGCCGGGCACCCCAGCTGATCAACAGTTTTACAGTCGCCGAGCTGGAGTTGTCAACCAACGGACTGGCCCAGTGGATTGCGAATATCAGCCCCAGCGACTCGGTTCTGATCTTTTCTATCGGTGATGCTGGCTATGCTTCGTGGTCACCCGGTTTGAAGCTACAGCTTGAGCAAGTTGGGGTGAGCACATTTCAACTGGATGTTCTTGAGGCGGGAGAACCGTTTGTGCTTTTTGGAAAGAAAGGTACCGTAGGTGGATCAGCACAACTTTTCAGGCCAACCGGATCGCCAGGCAATGCGCAAGGATTAACTGTCAACGCCACGATTACAGGGAGGTACGCTGCAGGTTTGGTCTCCTCAGCCCCGATCGGTCCGGCCCAACAATGGGGGATGCTTACTGCGCAAGTTACCGGAGGCGCGGCCCCGGACGTGGTGAAAATTGATATCGTCGGGATTGACCTGTCTGGCCAGGAAACTTTGGTCAGACAAGTTTCTGCCGGCAGTCAATCGGTGAGTGATATTGATGCTTCGGTGTATCCCTATCTCCGCCTGGTGCTTCATCTGAAAGATTCTATTGACCTTACGCCGGCGCAATTGCGCAAGTGGATGGTGACCTTTACGCCGACGGCAGAAGGTGTCCTTGTTTACAAGGGTTCAACAGAAACTGAGGTCCTGGCAGAAGGAGAGGACTGGCAATCCCCTTACGGATTTACGAATATTTCTACCCGGCAATTCCCCGATTCATTGGCGGTTCGCGTTGATGTTTTCTCCCGGACAGGGCGAACACTGGACAGTCAGACCTTTCGGATCAAAGCCCCTTCACCGGGTGACACAACTGACTTCGACGTTGCGGTCCTCACGAAAGGAAAGGGCGGCCTGAACGATGTCACGGTGTATGTCAACCCGCGGGTTCTTCCGGAGTTGTACTATGACAATAACATTTTGCCACTCTATGCGCGCCTGGATGTGCTTGCCGATGAAACGGGACCGGTTCTCGATGTTACAATCGACGGCCGTCATGCGATCAATGGTGATGTTGTATCTTCTTCCCCGGTAATCCGCGCTTCCGTCATTGACCGAAACCCTTTCTTGCTAAAGACTGATACTACCGGATTTAACTTGTTCCTTCGAGGTCCATGTCTTGAAGATGACGAATGCTCTTTTAGGCGGATTGACTTTACGAATCCTGATTTATCCTGGAGTCCCGCATCGGCCACAGAGGAATTCCAGGTTCTTTACCAACCGAAAGCATTGGGGTTGGGAGCGTACGTTCTAAAAGTTGAAGCGACTGATGCCAACGGGAATAGCAGCGGCGATGTGCCCTATGAACTCCAGTTCAACGTAAGCGATAACGTTGACTTTGCGCTACAGGCGGTGTATCCTAATCCGTCACCTGATGTGTTCAATTTCAAGTTGATCATCGGCGGCGTGCAGCCGGATGACTTCCGGCTGGAGCTATTTTCCTCCACGGGATCCCCTGTGCGAATGTTTGGAAATGAAGTGCTTCCGGCGTTGCATGTAGGCACAAACGAGATTCAAGTTGGTGCGCAAGATTCTTCCGGGGGGCTATTGCCACCAGGAATTTATCTCTTCCGGTTTACGGTAACGGCGAGTGGAAAGCAGTTTATTGAAAGCGGCCGCTTGGTGGTTATACGGTAAGTGCTACCACTCGGCAGTGGGGTCCATGCGGAACACCTCACTCATTTCATCGACCATCGGCTGAAGGTGTTCACTGTGTTTGCCGAGTCGGCCACCGAGAACCGGGGCCTGGATCTTCCAATCAGGAACTTCTAGCCGTGTGGATGAAAGGATTCCTTCGATCTTAGATTTCCACGCCATCAGCAAGGCCTTCTCGCCTTGGAAAATCCCATCAGCGATGAGCATTGCCTCGTATGGGGATTCCTCAAAGATGCCCAACGCATAAGGAATCGCTTCATGTAGTGAGCGCTGCAGACGTGTAACGCTTTCCTCCGTAGCAGTCCCGAGTTGCTTCACCCAGGTATTCGCGTGGAGGGTGTGATAACGGAGTTCACCCTGAATTTTCTTGGCCAACTGCGCCAGGGGCTCGTAAGTTGATTGTGTCAGCATCTGCCAACGCAATGCATCGGCCGTATCAAAAAGGAAGTGACGGATGAGACTGAAGTCGTATTCCTGGTTTGGTAACTCAGTGAGGATGCAATTATGAAATTGAGCGGCATTGCGCGTGAAGGCTACGATATCCGGTGCTTGCTCTCCCAACTGATGTAGCATCTTAAAGAGGGCGTAGCTCTGACCGATCTTGTCTTGTGCCATGGACGAAAACGCAATGTCTTCTTCCAGCAGTGGACCCATGCCGGTCCATTCGGAGTTGCGATGCCCGAGGATCAGCAGGTCGTCGGCCATTTTGTAAAGTAGCTCTTTGAGCGCTTGATCGTTCATGACTTTTGTCGTTCAAGAAATTCTTTGAGTTTTTCACCGCCTTTGTAATCGGCAGCATCCCTGAACTTTTTGTCAGGAAGTGTTTCCCACAATATGGATTCCTCCGGGCTGGTTCTGCGGATGGACGCTGCGCGCACGGCCCACACGTTAAACACGGGTTTGGTATTCAGCGATTGCCGGGCCTTCCACATGGCTTCCTCCGGACTGCCGGCCAAAACTGTGCCTGCATGCACGTGCTGCTTTCCACGGCGGAGTAGGTGATAGATTTCAAACCCCTCCGGGTGAGCTGTCGCCGCAACTTCGGGTATAAGATCGTATGCATTCTTGTCCCCTTCGGTGAGTGGGCTCACGAAAACGTCGCGGGTATCGGTTACATGAAGTGAAACGCACGTAAACCGGCGGGTGAAGGCCTCCTTGGCCAGCACAAAAGCCATTTCAAGATTGGGGGCGTGAACAATTCCTTCGTGCTGAAACGCTTTTCCTTCTTTTCCCTGCACAAATACTTCAAACGAACCAAATTGGTCGAGAGATGCCTTGGGGCTGATCACGCCTGGCGTACCCGGCACGGGAAGTCTGTTGACACGAGGATCCAGGGAGTTCAAGAATCGTTGTTAGTTGTTCGTTACTAGTTGTTCATGGGGGTGGACGTCCATACAAAGATCCAACCCTTTAGCAAATCACCACATTTAGGCCAATGGAGTAACATAAGCAGTACGGGGAGTCTTAAGTGCTTCGCGCACCCAGCGGCCACGTTCTTCTGCAATCCGCCGCACCTCAAGACGCTCTTTGTTGCAGGGTCCGCCGCCGTTGATGACGCGCTTGAATTCTTCCCAATCAGGTTCGGTATAATCCCAGCGTCCGGTTTCCGGATTCTTGTTCAGTTTCGGATCGGGAATGATGAATCCTAATTCGCGGATCTTCGGCACATACATGTCCAGGAACTGGTTGCGCATGTCATCGTTGGAACCCATCTTCACTTTCCACCGCATCAATACTTCGGTATGGACGGAAATTTTATCGGAAGGGCCGAAGAAGTGCATCATGGGCGGCCACCAGCGGTTGAGAGCTTCCTGAAACATTGCGCGTTGCTTTGGGGTGCCCGAGGCAAGGTAAATGACACAGTGATGGCCGTACTTTAGGTGAAAAGATTCCTCAGCGCAAATTCTGTCCAGGGCACGGCAGTAGGGGCCGTAGCTTCCTTTAGCATTTGCCAATTGATTTACGATCGCACCGGCATCTACAAGCCAGGAGATGAAGCAGCAGTCTGCCCAGGTGAAAGTAGGGTAGTTGAAGATGTTGGAGTACTTGGATTTCCCGGTGATGAGGTCATCAATCATTTCCTCACGCGACTTGCCGAGTGTTTCGGCAGCGCTGTACAAGAGTTGTCCGTGGCCCACTTCATCTTGCACCTTAGCCATGAGCGACATTTTGCGTTTGAATCCCGGTGCGCGGGTAATCCACGTGCCTTCCGGGAGTGCGCCGATGATTTCACTGTGGGCATGTTGCTCGATCATCCGGATAAGTTGCTTGCGGTAAAGCTTAGGCATCCAGTCGCCGGGTTCAATTTTTTCTCCACGGGCAATGCGTGCTTCAAATTC
>JANPES010000392.1:0-14771 GCA_031423035.1 Cyclobacteriaceae bacterium
TTATCAACACGATTCTTCTCTCCCTGGCGGTCCGTCTGCTGAACCTGGGAACATTCACCAGCGAGTTCGGCCTGACCTCTATCCTCCTTGCCACGAACGTATACTTCCTTCTGCGTGCGGGATATACGTTTTACGAAGATCGCGGAGTGAAGCTGATTGTGAGGACCCTCATCATGGTTGGCGTGTTAAGAATTTGTATGGAGGCGTATCGGGCCATCCTATTCTATATCACGATTTGGTCATTGTGACTCTGAGTATGAGGAACTAGCAGCCTGCAGCTCAACATTCTTGGTTATCTTTATTATGACCAATGAGTGAAACTAGCTATGGAAACTGAAAACCAAAGAAGAACATTTTTGCTAAAAACCGGAGGGCTGTTCCTTGGCTCTCTACTGTCCGGTCCAACCAGTGGGCGATCTCCAGAAAATCAAAATGCCATGAACACAGACTTTTTTCCTGGATTCAAGAAGATTTCCGTGAATACTTCCGAATGCACGATCAATGGCGTCATGGGCGGCTCTGGTCCACCGCTGCTGCTGTTGCATGGCTTTCCACAATGCCATATTGAATGGCACAAAATGGCACCCCTGCTATCAAAGGAATATACGTTGGTGATCACAGACCTGTGCGGCTACGGTGAGAGCAGCTAACCGGTTGATGGCGAAAACCACCTGGGTTACTCCAAACGCTCAATGGCCAAAGACCAAGTTGAAGTAATGCGTAAACTTGGATTTGAATCGTTTAGCGTGGTCGCACACGATCGGGGTGCCCGGGTGGCTCATCGGATGGCCCTGGATTTCCCAAACCAGGTCAAGAAGCTGGTCGTTATGGATATGTGCCAACGCACAAACTATATGCGAATACGACGAAGCAATTCGCGACATGGTATTTCCATTGGTTCTTCCTTATCCAGGATGCACCACTTCCCGAGACGCTTATCCAAAACAATACAACATTTGTACTGAATGAATGGGCCTTTAAAGGAATTCCTAAAGAGGTCATCCCGGAAAATATCTTACAGGAGTATTTGAAACACTTCAGTGACCCGGCAACGTTGCATGCCATGTGCGAAGACTACCGGGCCGGAGCCACAATAGACCTTGAGCACGATGAGGCTGACCTTACTACGAAAGTGGCGTGCCCAGTTCTTGTTTTGTGGGGGTCGCACGGCGCCATGGATCCACTATTCAACGTGTTGGAGACATGGAAAGAAAGAGCTTCTCAAGTCACCGGCAAATCCCTTCCTTGCGGACACTGGATGGCTGAGCAGCTACCCGAAGAGGCTACCGTGGAAATTCGACAATTTCTGAAAGGTTAGGACTAATAACGATTACTTGCTTCGTGTCATGTATTCTATGAGCTCATCCACTTGCGAGTGATCTTCCGCTGTTGTAAGGCGACGGTATTCCAGCAAGGTCTTGATGGCCTCGTCAATTTCCTGGTTCATGGCCAACGTGAGACCAAGGTTAAAATAGCTATTGGAAAACTCAGGTTCTATGCTTATCGACATCTGGTAGTGCACCTTGGCCAGTGGCAGGTTGCCTAATTCCGCATACAAGTTGGCGAGGTTATAATGCGACTCAAAATGGCGTGGATCTTCTTTCAAGGATAAGGTAAAGCAGTCGATTGCCTTGGCTGAGTTGCGAAGCTTGGATTCGAGAATACCCAGATTACAGTAAGCGTCTGCCACACTATCTCCTTCTTTGATAGCCTTCAGGTAATGGTCTTTTGCAGCCTTATCGTCGTTCTCATCCAGAAGTAGCGCTTCTTCAAATGCACTAAGTTGATTTAGCTTGACAACCTTCCCTCCGGTAAAAAGGTTAAGCTGGCCGTGCCGCGGGGGCGCCAACTCACGTTTCTTTCGAACGGGCCGGAAGCCGAACTTCTCAGGTGTCTGGATAGGAAACTGAACAACCTTTGCCATTGTGCAAAGATACCGGTTCCGGCATCTTTCTCCAACCTCAACTCGCCTTGCGCTTGACCTTGGTCTCTTTCTGAACCTTCTTCTTCTCCTTGGCGACGCTGCCCTTGGCTTTCTCCATCGGCTTCTTCGCCTTTTCAATACTGGCCTTCAGCGCAGTCATAATATCAACAACAGGCGTCTCCTCTTCTGCGATCGTAATGATCTCCTTTCCCTCAATCTTCGCCTGGATCATGCCACGCAGGGCATCCTGGTAGTTATCCTTCATCTCAATGTCCACAAACTGCTTGGACATACTGTCAACCAGCATTTTAGCCATCTTAACTTGCTCCTTGTCAACCTTTACATCCTCAAGAAGTTGCGGTACCTCACCTATACTTCTTACTTCATTGGGATAACGCAGTTTGTACAAGAGAATGCCGTTCTTTTCGGGGGTCAACAAGACCACTGTCTCACGATCTCTGAGCACCACACGCCCCACGCCTACCTTCCCGGATTCTTTCAAGGTCTTGCAGAGCAGCGCATAGGTCTTTGCCGCCAGTTCACCGTCCGGCCCTATGAAATACGGGGCATCAAACAAGGTTGGATGTACTTCAGTAGATTTAACAAATCCTTCGATGTCAATTACCCGTGTGCTCTTGAGCTTGACCTTACCAAAATCCTCATCGTCAATGATTACAAATTGCCCTGGTTCATACTGGTATCCCTTCACAATGTCCTCCTGGCGCAGCGTCTGGCCCGTCACTTTGTCTTTCTTCTCATAGCTCACCTGATTGTGCCCTTCTTTGGACAAGAGGTTAAAGCTGATCGTTTGACCAGAATCAATCGCGTTGTAAACCCGGATGGGGATAGTGACCAGCGAGAATCGGATGTGACCTTTCCAAATGGCTCTCATGGCAAAAAATGTTAGTTATACCAAAAAGTGAGATATAGACTGCTAAAGTATTGATAATGAATTCATTTTCAAAATGAAAAAGTTCATTATGACATCTGAAATGAAATTTGGGCGAGCCTAAGAATGTGCAACTGTCTCTATTTATCATGTTTACTTGGGCCTTTTGCAAGGCGGTAGGAGACAGTTAGGGGAATATGGCTACTTTTACTAACACCTGCCATGAAGTTCCTGCTTGCCATCGGTTTGCTCCTACTCTTTGATTCTTGCTCGGGGTCAAAGACCTATCATACGGTTAGCGTAAAGAAACCCATCTATCACCATACCTGGTACAAGAACAGCCGCTGGCATAGGAAACAGATTGGGCCTGTACGCGTTCATCTTCACATCTTCGAGAGGCAAGGTGCCAGGACCGTGAAAATGAAGGGGTGATTGATCCGGTGATTAGGTCATTGACTCGCAAATACAGATTTAGACTCACTGTAACCCCTTCGCAATCAACTCCACATTTCTGCGGATGAATTGCTTTGAGGGGCTGACTTGATTTAGTTGTAGTGTTACCACGCACCCAAAGAATAAGGTTGTTAAAATATTCGTGATGTCCCGCGTGGATGACGTCTTCGTTATCTCCTTTTTGAAAACTGCTTCCAAAGCAAATTTCTCAAACATTTGATCGACCGATTGAATATCGATTGTGTGGACATCGGATACCTCGGGGAACAACAGCCTTTTTTCCTCTACTTTCAAAGGAAATGGCTTTGGTGGTCTCTTGGGGTTTGATAAATACGCGACAAGGCTCAAAATTATCCCTGGATGTTGGTCAAAAGCTTCACTGAGTTTGTCGAATAAGAAATAGACGCCCTGCATTCCTTCCCGGGACCGCTCTTTGAGTTCTACTGCCCGTCGAAGGCACCACACGCGGAAGTAATATGAGAGGATATCCTCTTTCACAGGAAAGTACTTGAATAGCGTAACCTTGGAAATTTTGACTCGCTTGCATATATCATCTACATACAAATCCTCAAAGGGCCGTGCTCCAACAAGCTTCAGCGTATGCTCCAACACGGACAATTTCAGGCGTGCTGCCTTTTCTTTTCTAAGACTCATACTAAGTTTGGACGGAAATAATACATTTAGGTTCAAATACCCAAACTCTAAATCCATGAAACGTCTATTCCTTCTTTTATTGACCATTGCCGTAATTGGCTGTCAGACCGGAAAAAAAACTAAGGTTGTTGGACTTGTTGTCGATTCCGCCATGGTGGTCTCCGCCCAGCCGTACGGGTCTCAAGTTGGTGTTGACATCATGAAAAAAGGTGGAAATGCCGTTGATGCTGCCATTGCAACACAATTTGCCTTGTCTGTAGTATTTCCCGCGGCTGGTAACATTGGAGGTGGTGGTTTCATGGTTATTCGCATGAAAGACGGAACGTCAGCCACCCTTGACTACCGGGAAAAGGCTCCTGCGCTGGCGACAACAAACATGTACCTTGATAAGGACGGAAACATAATCGAAAACCTGAGTTTGGCCGGTCACCTCGCCTCCGGGGTTCCTGGATCTGTGGACGGAATGGTGGAAGCTCACAAGAAATTTGGGTCACTCCCATGGAAAGACCTCGTTCAACCTGCCATTGATCTTGCGCTAACAGGTTTCCCAGTCTCCGAACGCGAAGCGGCTTCACTCAACCAACTTCAGGCCGACCTGGAAAAATACAACACCGTGCGCCCTGAATTCCTCATGCGCAGCTGGAAGGTGGGCGACACCATTCGCTGGGAGGATATGGGCCACACCTTGGAGCGCATCCGTGATCAAGGTCGTGCCGGGTTCTATGAGGGAAAAACTGCCGACGATCTTGTGGCCGAAATGCAGCGGGGGAAAGGTCTCATCACCTTGGAAGACCTAAAGAACTACCATTCCATTTGGCGCGATCCTGTCATTGCCAATTACAAGAATTATAAAGTGATCGCTATGGCCCCTCCTTCCAGTGGCGGACTTTGCGTCGTACAGCTACTCAAGGCAGTAGAACCCTTTCCGCTTAAGGACTGGGGCTTCAATTCGCCAAAGAGCGTTCACGCCATGGTGGAAGCCGAACGTCGCGTATTTGCTGACCGGTCGAAGTTTATGGGTGACCCTGACTTTGTCACCGTTCCGGTTACGAATCTGATCGACAATCAATACATCGCGGATCGAATGGCTTCGTTCAATCCCGAGCGAGCGACCCCCAGCACCGAGGTGAGTGCCGGAAAAATTCCAGGTTATGAGTCAGAAGAAACAACGCACTTCTCAGTCGTAGACAAGGATGGAAATGCTGTCGCTGTTACGACGACATTAAATCTTTGGTTCGGCAATAAAGTAGTCGTCGCAGGGTCTGGGTTCTTTCTTAACGATGAGATGGATGACTTCAGTTCAAAGCCAGGTGTCCCCAATGTCTTTGGTGTTACCGGCGGGACGGCAAACAAGATTGAACCCAACAAGCGAATGTTGAGCGCTATGTCCCCTACCATTTTAGAGAAAGACGGTAAACTTCACATGGTGGTTGGTTCACCAGGTGGTTCAACCATCATCACCTCCGTATTTCAGGTGATTCTAAACGTCATTGAGCACAGCATGGGTATGCAAGAAGCCGTTGACGCCCGGCGTGTTCACAGCCAGTGGCTTCCAGACTTGATTGCTCCCGAGCTCAGGGCGCTTTCCACGAAAGACAGCCTTACACTTACTCAGATGGGTCACAAGATTTTACCCAGACCCAACATTGGCCGTGTGGATGCAATCCTCGTCCGTCCAGACGGCAAGCTTGAAGGCGGCGCTGATGGTACCCGAGCCGATGATAGTGCGAGGGGGTACTAGGTAACTGGGTACTGGGTACTGGGAACTGGGTGTCAATCCTTCACGATTGTGAATTCAACGCGCCTGTTTAGGCGACGTGTTTCCTCAGAGCGATTGTCGGCAATGGGCTTGGAGCCGCCAAAGCCTTTTCCGGCTATTCGCTTACCGCTGATTCCCTTTGATACAAGGTAGGCCTTCACCCGCTCTGTCCTTTTCTGGGATAACCGCTGGTTGTGGGTAGGGTCTCCCCGATTATCCGTGTGTCCCGACAACAGGATTTCCACTTTGGGGTTTGTCTTCAGGAGGTTAACGACAAGATCAAGCTCGTCATTCGATTCCGGCAAAAGGTTATAGGTGCTCTGCTGAAAGAGTACACTCTTCAAATTGACGGTGGCACCAATTTCTATTGGCTGCATCTTGAAGTTCATCTCAAGGGACTTCAACTCGTAGGTGCGAACATCGAGCTTCTCAAAATTCCCTACATAGCCCGCTGCCTCAACACGCACAGAATATGAATTTACAGATGGAAATCTGATTTGAAACTTTCCATCGGCTGCAGCAAGGGTAGAAAACAAACTGTCACTATGAAATGAAATTGTTGCCCGGACAGGTTTGCCTGTCTTCACATCGGTTACCCGGCCAAATACCCGGAACACCTTTTCATCCCCAGCAATGGGCTTATCCCGGATAATCTCTACCATCTTCACGATTGTGTCAGGCCGTTGGGCGATGAGTGAATCCCGCAAGTCAACTGGGGGCGTGTACACCTGAATGTCCCCGTATCCGTCGCTGTTCAATGTCGTAGTAAACAAGGCTGATTTAGCGGAAGGGATCGTTCGGTAAAAAAGCTCTCGGCCTTCACTATTTACATTTGCGCCCATGTTTACCGGCTGAGACCAGTTGATCCATGTATCATCGAGTCGCTCTGCAAAATAGACATCGAAACTCCCATAGCCTTTGCGACCGTTGGTAGAGAAGTAAAGGTATTTTCCATCTGTACTCAAACTTGGACTCATCTCCTGAAAGGCAGTGTTGATTCCCGGACCCAGGTTCTTCGGTTCCGACCACTTGCCTTGGTTGAGTAAGCAGACATACAAGTCCTCGCCGCCCATTGTGCTAAACGATTCGCCAGAAAACACGAAAGCTTCCACCGTGGTAGACAGAAATCCCTGCGTGCTGGGTGCGCGATTCAGGAAATACGGGATTGAAATGTTCACCGGCGCGGACCAGCCATCAGGAGTTTTCAGTGACATGGAAATCCCTTGCGTAGCAGGAGGTCCCTGTGTGCTGTAGTGTCCAGCGAGAAACATCCGCTCGCCATCGTGGGAGAAACCAAGGATGGCATTGTATCCAAGGTTATTGATCAATGGGCCTCCATGAATGGCCAATGACCACTGCTCGCCCGTCCAAATGGAATACCAGATGTCACCCGGATCCTTCTTCCCCCCCAGGTTGTCGGGATGGTTGGCGACGGTCCAATATAAGACCCTGCCACCAGGGTCTACGAATGGAGCTTGTTCATCGTATACAGAATTTGGATGCTCCAGACTCCTTTGAGAAAACGGTTGCGTCTTTGCCGTGCCCGTGAACAAGAACAGGCAAAAAACTGATATTAGGATTCTGAATGGAAAGATCATGCGTTGGCGCTAAAGAGGCTAAGGTCTAGTGTGTAATCCATGGGCTGTCAGAGATTGTAAACCGCCAGGGAAGCAACGCATCCGCTCCGGCATAATCTATGCCAATCCTCGGGCTTGCCATTATTTCCTTCTTGCGCAGGGTTAGACCTAAATCAGCCAGCCAGATATTTTTTGATGTTAGAGGAATCCCGTTGTGGCTGCGATCAATACCCAGCGCACGGGTCAACTTCCCGGGCCCAGAAGTAATCCCCTTTACTTTCGAAGTAGCCGATCTCCTGGTCATCTCGTCAATTCCTTCCAGCGGCTCTAGTGCACGGATAAGCACCGCCTCGGCATTTCCTGCCTGGTTGGTCACAACATTAAAAAGGTGGTGGATGCCATAACACAGATAAATGTATGCCCGTCCCCCTTCACCAAACATTATCTTGTTCCGATCCGTCATCCTGTTTCTATAGGCGTGGCAGCCTTGTTCCTTCCAGGAATAGGCTTCAGTTTCAACAATACGGCCACCTGCTATTTTCCCATCAATTCTCGTAAAGAGGCCTTTTCCCAATAACTCCCGCGCGATCCGGGTGACGCTGCTTCGTTGATAAAACGCTTCGTTTAGCACCATGATGGAGGTTCGGGCTTCGGATTTTTTAGCTAAGGGAAAGTATCTTATTTTTGACCCCTCAATCCGTAAACAAACAAAAATAACAATTATGAAAAGAGTTCTTATTCTACTCGCTATTGCAGTAAGCCTGGCGACACAAGCCCAAGTCATTTCCCCAGCACCAAGTCCTGCAGCGACTGTCACTACAGTCGTTGGTCTGACGGATGTCAAGGTTGAATATTCACGTCCGAAAGCAAAGGGACGCAAGATCTTTGGTGCCGGTTCAGACTTCCTTACCCCCTACGGAACAGTTTGGCGTACCGGTGCAAACAGTGGTACGACCATTTCCTTCAGCGAGGATGTGAAATTTGGCGGTGTAGATGTTCCGAAAGGTAAGTACCTCGTGCTGACTATCCCTGGCGCTGCCGAGTGGACCGTCATTCTCTATAAAGACATTGCCTTAGGTGGAAATACGCCTGACTACGATCAGAAGAACGACCAGGCCCGCGCAGTGGTTAAGTCAGAGAAACTGACAGAAAAAGTAGAGACATTTACTATTGAAATTTCTGATCTCGCCGAAAACAGCAAGTCTGGCAACCTCCAGATTATGTGGGAAAACACTTCCGTGAAAGTGCCGATCGCTGTTGATTTCGACAAAAGGGTCATGGCCTCTATCGATGCCAGCACAAAGGTAAACCCGAACAACCTGTATAATGCTGCTACCTACTATTTTGAGAACGGCAAGGACATGAAGGTGGCACTCGATTGGATCACGACAGCAGCCGCTGCCCGCCCCGACGCGTATTGGATCATGCACACAAAAGCTAAGATTCAAAAGGCCATGGGCGACAAGAAAGGCGCTATGGAATCAGCAACAGCCTCCCGTACCGTAGCTGAAAAAGAAAAGAATGCAGACTACGTGAAGATGAATGATGACCTGATGAAGGGATTGAAGTAATTCGGTGATTCGGTCCCGATGACTATCGGGATGACGAAATGAAAGGGAACCCTTCTTTATGAAGGGTTTCTTTTTTAGGGCATAAATGCAATTACACAGAGAACACGGAGGTTTCACGGAGAGCACAGAGGAATACAAAATGGGCCAATGAAAGCATTGCATTTCTCCGTGTTCTCTGTGCTACCTCTGTGATCTCTGTGCAATAGCTTCTTTCGAAAAGAACTGCAGCACAAAAGCTACAACGATAACCGCCACACAACCGATGATGTTGTACATCAGGAATGCGATGTCTGAATAAAAGTACAGGTAGAGTATGATCGCTTCTCCCACGATGCCGCCTACAAAAACAGCTGTGGACTTCAGGTATTTGATATAGAACGCCGATAGAAAAATTCCCAGGATCGTTCCGTAGAATAGAGATCCAATAATATTCACAAACTGAATCAGGTTCTCCGCCTGGTTGGCCACAGAGGCGAAAAGCATCCCAAACACCGCCCACCCTACAGTCAACCACTTCGAGGCCTTGACATAATGCTGTTCGCTTTCATTGGGCCGGACGGACCGCTTGTAGATATCCACTGCAGAAGTAGAAGCAAGCGCATTGAGTTCTGAAGCTGTAGACGACATGGCAGCAGAAAAAACAACGGCAAGCAATAATCCGATCAGGCCATGGGGCAGGTAGGTCATCACGAAGTTGATAAAAACGTAGTCCTTATCCATTGTATTCTCACCGGGCATTGCCGCACTGATCGCACCTTTGGTCCGGCTGCGTATGTCTTCTTCAGTTGCCTGGATGGCTTTCATTTCTGATTTAGCTTTTGCAATACCCGACTGATCTTCTGCCTGGATGGCTCCCACCAACTCGGTGGCTTTCTGCTTGCGCATCTCGTAAACACGATCGTAGTCGACAGACAGCTGACTGATCTGGGCACGTGCCTTTGTCTCCATTGCCTGCTTCAGCAACGGCTGATTGTGCACAAGAGGTGCCTGGTGGAATTGATAGAAAACAAAAATCAGAATCCCGATATACAGGATGACAAACTGCATGGGTATCTTGAGCAGACCGTTGAAGAGAAGCCCAAGCCTGCTTTCGGTGATGGAACTGCCTCCGAGGTAGCGGCCCACCTGCGACTGATCCGCTCCGAAGTAGGACAGAAACAAAAAGAGTCCGCCAATCAGCCCTGACCAGATGTTATAACGGTCCGACAGGTTGAACGAAAGGTTGATCAGGTTCAGTTTCCCAACCTCTCCAGCGTAGCGAAAAGTTTGTCCGAATGACATACCTTCCGGCAACATGGAGAAGGCAATCCATCCCGCCGCAATCATGCCGCCCATGATGATGGTTAGCTGGTACTTCTGCGTGATGCTTACAGCCTTTGATCCTCCGGATACCGTGTAAAGCATAACCAGCGTACCGATCATCAGGGTGGTCAGGTTTATGCTCCACCCCAGAATGGTTGAAAGAATTAATGAGGGAGCGTAAATGGTAATTCCGACAGAGATCCCACGAAGCATTAAAAAGTAAATCGCAGCCAGAGAACGCGTCTTCCTGTCAAACCGGCTCTCCAGGTATTCGTATGCCGTATATACTTTCAGTTTATGATATAACGGAACCGCTGTAATGGAGAGAATGATCATAGCCAGCGGAAGTCCAAAATAGAATTGTAGGAACCGCATCCCATCTTCGTATGCCTGACCTGTCGTGGAAAGAAATGTGATGGCACTGGCTTGTGTCGCCATGATGGACAATCCTACAGACCACCAGGGAAGTGTATTGTTCCCCAAAAGGTAGCTCTGCATGCTTTTCGCTCCCCGCGTCTTCCATGCACCGTATGCAACAATCAGCAGCAGTGTTCCAAACAGAACAATCCAGTCAAAACTATTCATGAAAACGATTCGGTAATCAGTAGGTAGACAATTACCTGGGCAACCATCGTCAGCAAGACCAGCAAATACCAGCCCTTCCAACTGCGGAAAATGGGAGGCTTCCCTTCATCTATGCGGTCACTCATTTTGAATTTTTTACCTTTTGGTTTTGAGGCTTTGCCTGTTTGCCCAGTGAGGCCAGGTTGGCAAACAGTTTGTACGCACCGGCTACGCCTTCCGGCAATTCCCTGAAGAAGGAAAGCCCGGTGTAAACATAATGTCCATTACCATACTTGGCAATCAACACGCTACCATTACGGGCCGGTTCACCTGCATCATTCAGCGACAAGAGCGCATCGTACTTTGGATCCCACTTATCAGGAAAGTAAAGTCCCCGTTCCTGTACCCAGCCGTCAAAATCCGTAGGGGTAATCTTGTTTGGAAAGTTAAGCGCAGGATGATCTGGCAGCAGGATACGCACCTCGCTGTTTTCTTCCGTAACACGTTCCCGTGAAATATTCAGCGGGTAAGGAGAGAATTTATCCTTCTCGATTTCAAGGTCGTGGTTGGTATTGTATTGTGTGATCAGCGTACCTCCTTCCTCCACATATTTCAGAAGGTCAGCCATGAAATAACGAAGGCGTTCGTTGGTGTTTAAGGCACGCACGCCAAGGATAACAGCATCGACTTTCTTCAGGTTCGCCGATGTGACTTCCTCATTCTTCATCTCCCACACCTCATAGCCAAGGTTCCGCAAGGCCGCAGGGATTTCATCACCCGCCCCGGCAATATAGCCGATCACCTGACCCTGTTTCTTGATTTCCACTCGCACCAGGCTGGCTTTTGCTTTGGGGAGTAACGTTTGAAAAGGAATGTGATCGTAAGAAATAGTCTCGACAGCTCTGTCGAAGATCTTCCCATTCAGTTCCACCTGCGCCCCAAGTCTAAAAGAACCTTCACCTTTTGGCGCGGGGTAAAGCATGAATTCGATCTTTGCTTCCTCTCCCCGCCTTTGCAGGGTAACAGGAATGGATGCAGGCTCTGATCTCCAATTCTCCGGCATGGCCAATCTTACTGTGCCCGTTACCGGTGATCCGGAAGATGACTTGACCAGCACACTCACCGTTCTAGGTTTCGTATCAGGAAAAACAAAAACCGGCTGACTTAAGTTGACAAATACCGGGGGTACAATCTCAAAGGGCCGAGATAACTCTCCCTTCACGGGATCTGTCCATTTGTAAACCAGCGGAACTTCGAGGTCCAGCTGCTCGCCATTAATTTCAACTCCACACACTATCGCTACCGCAGGTCCGTTCTCAGGCCGTCCAATGAACTCGGGGCCCGGCACTGTAAAAAGCCCAAGGCTATGATCTTCACGAAGCCAATACGGATCGGAATAGCCTGCCGTGGGCTGAAGGACCCTCTTCGTTTTGAAGAGGATAAGCTTGTTGTTGGTCAGTTCGAGGTTCATGGCCGAGTCCAGCGAAAGCTGTTTACAGGAGATCGACATGAGCTTCACCGGAAAAGGAGATCTATTCACCATTTCGAATGAATTCGTAATCAACTCACCGGGTGTCATCCATGGCTGGTTAGCAGTGCCTTCAACATAAAGACCCAGGCAATCCTGAATCAGTTGGTTTACCTCTTTGCCTTTGCGGGTCTTCCAGATAGAAGGAGATAGTCCATCTATTTGTTTATGAATTTGAAGGAGGGTCGGCAAGGATAAATATGGTTTTTCACTGCTGAACTCTCGAATGGCTTGTTCTATGAGCGGTTGAATTTTTTCGCTTCCCTTGACACGTGACCATGAAGTATTGATGCCGTCGAAAAGATCCTTGCTGGCCTTCTCACCTTTTGTATAAACGAAAAATTCCGGTGAATCACCGCGCCGCCCCGACGAACCAAATCCCTGGCTCTTGTGCTGGGATCGGCTCTCGGCAGCAATCTCAGAATAAGATTTCCCAAGCAATGAATTGTATGTACCCATATTTACGACGACAACTCCCGGAGTATTTTCGTCGATTGACTGATCAAAGAATCGTCCGGTGTTCATGTACAACCGCGTCGGCTGCCAGGTGCCGTAGCGGGCCACTTGCTCGGGTTTGTATTCAGATTTTCCCGTAAGGTCAAACGCCTCAATAGCCAATACAGCAGATCCGGTATGATGACCGTGGCCCGCGCGCTCCGTGGGAGGAAAACGGGTCAATATAATATCAGGTTGAAACTGGCGCATGACACTGACAACATCACTCAGAATTTCCTCTTTGCCCCAGATGGAAAAGGTCTCCGTTACATTCTTGGAAAAGCCAAAATCATTGGCCCGGGTGAAGAACTGCTGTCCTCCATCAATCTTGCGGGCCGCGAGAAGCTCCTGCGTGCGAATGAGGCCTAATTCATCTCTGAGTTCAGGACCAATAAGGTTCTGTCCGCCATCGCCACGGGTCATGGAAAGGTAAGCAGTGGAAGCGAGCCGTTCATTTCTCATAAACGTGATTGCCCGTGTATTTTCATCATCCGGGTGAGCGGCGACATAAAGCACGGAGGCTAGGACATTGAGTTTCTTGAGCTTAAGCTGAATGTCTGCCGCATTGGGTTGCCTGAATTGGGCTTGTACTACCGGAAGAGTCAGCAGACTAAGGAGTCCGAAGGTAATTAGTCGCATAGAATCGTATTTACGGGAAAAGCAGCCAAAGGTAGCAAGTTTGGTTTTGAACCACTGAAGGTTAGGATGAGCGGTCTTGAAAGATGGTCAGCTAAAACTTCCCTCGCCGCGAGCCATTGACCATGAAACTTCCGTCCGGTTCGATAAGCAAAACAATACGGGATGTTTCTTCTTTGTCGTCTGATATCAGAAAAAAAGTGTATTCGTGCGGGGTAACCCGATCCTTGATATCGTCGGTAAAGCCAAGGTCTATGGTATATTTCCGATTCAATTCGGCTTTCCTCGACAACCTGTTCTTATTGGTATTATCAATACAACGCACTTTGACTTCCTTGTCTGACAGCTGCAGAAAACTGACGTGAATGATCAGATAGGGCAAGGGGTTTCCGCCAGCAGCACGCTTTTCCTTTTCCAATTGGGTTTCCGTTAAATTGATAAATGAATTTTCGACCATGGGTCGAGCCTTGAACTTATATTCAATCTCCAACTTAAACTCCTCGGCAGGCTTGAACGGTAATGCTGATAGAAGAAATACAAGCAACGCGGTGGTAAGCGCAATGAAATTCATAGGTAGTAGTAATTAGCTCAAGTTAGGAGTACCGGACCGTTTCCCAATGCGCAACCCTATTCCTTTCGTATAATATTGATATTGCTAAGTTTCTTCAGAAATCCCCACGGATAGGTGTATTCCGCTTCCACAACAAGAATTTTAGTAAAATCACTTGACAGTGTACAGTTGGTAAACGTGATGGAAAAGGGATGAACCAGGTCAGAGTCATTCGCATTGATCCGGATTGTTCCAATCGAAGGCACATTGATGTCTGTCATTTGAGCTGCGGCTAGTCCTGTAGTCCCCAACACAACTATCACGGGATTAAGGATTTCTACCGATCCAGACGCCGTTGATTTGAGATCGAATTCAACTGAAATAGAATTATCCGGTGTGGTATAGGTCCATCGCCCATCGGGGTTACTCTTGACGGGTGTGACGGCCTTGTCCTTACCACAACCGAAGAGTAAAATCAGGCCAAGGAAGGTTAAGCAGAGAGACCTCATGGCACGAAAATATACAATAATTGACCGAAGGCATGGCCGGGCTCAAAAATACCACATTTGGGAGGGGCACGATTTGGCGCATATCACAATCGCTCTACGAAAATACTATAGCGCGAATGTTATAGTTTCTTTTCTGAGAAGTTGCGCTTCACCTTACATTCATAGTGATCAGGGATCCATCGTCCAGGTCCAGACCAATGCCATCTTCATTAAACCTTCAGGTAGCCCCTCGTTTATTTGCTAAATCAACTCTTTCGCATATTTTTGCCCCTCATTTAAGCTGGCCTTGGCTTTTTACAGGCTACTTTTGATGATTCCGCCTCCTTAGCTCAGCTGGTAGAGCAACTGACTTGTAATCAG
>JANPES010000393.1:0-3278 GCA_031423035.1 Cyclobacteriaceae bacterium
TTTGGTGATTTGGTGATTTGCGGATTCCCCCACCCCTGGCCCCTAAAGGGGGAAGAAGAGTTCCCACCTTGATTACAGGCGTATGGTAAAATCTTATTTCCCCTTTAGGGGGCAGGGGGTTTGGCCTTGACTTAAATATTACTTCAGAACGAGTACTTGAGCGTCATGCCAAACGTGAACTTCTTAAAATCATCGGTCAGGTAAAATTCCGGTATCATGCTGAAGCGAGTGTTTGGGATGCTGTGGGTAACGAAAAACTTGGCCGTATTTCCGGTGAAGTAGTTGCCGCTGTTGCGTACCAAAAAGCCAACGCCGAGCCCGCTCCAGCTAGCCTGGGCTGTCTTGCGGTTGAAATTCTTTTCAAAACTCCCGGAGAGAAAGGAGTTGATATTGGTGTTAAATCCATCCGTTGTTTGTTGAGCAAAGAATAAGTTATCATAAATGATAGAGGTACGGAAATTGGCACGCCGAAACCTGTCCCTGAAGGTCAGTCCGAGCTTGAGCGAGAGTTCCGGATAAAGAGTACTCTGAACCAGTCCGACACCTCCATGAATACTGAGGAAGATTTGATCGCCCGGATGGACATAGTTGACGGCGCGTTGGTCGATCTGATTATTTCGGATGATCAACTGGGACTCAATACTTTTCCGCCCCAGGTATCTCATCCCCACGTCGTTGCTGATCGCATCAGCCACAACGCCGAAGTTCTGAGACGGAATGCTGTCCAGGAAGGCGAAGGTTGAAGCATATATCTTTACTCGGTATTCCTTGGAGACGAGGTACATCTCCCAACCAGGAGGAAGCAACTCAACAATGCCTTTATCTTTCAGGATGGTCATAGTCGTCTGCTGCGGGGTCATTGGACGGATTGTCACGAGCTGCTTTTCGCCGTACGACTTTGTTCCTATACCAACTTCCTTCGATCCTTCCGGCATCGAATGGATTTCAATATGTAGCGGCTCGGATTCAGTCAGGGGTTTCGCGGTGCTCTTCTTCACGTTATCCAGGGCGTCGCCCAGGGTCTTGGAAAAATTGCGGATGAAGTCGGCAGACGCCGGGTAGTTGCGCATTTCAAAAACAACCATGGCGTTGAGGTCTGGCAGTTCCACACGAATGGAGTCGGGGTACAACTTGAATTTTGGCTGTGCCAGAGCTTGAAGGGTCAAGCCGAGAAGAAGAAATAATGCGGTGATCAAGATAGGTAATCTCATGCGTGTGATTTATTGGTTGTTCGTACCAGCAAGTAATGTGATCGGGGTGGAGGGAGAAGGTCCAATAGGTATTTCATCTTCACTCCGGAAGAGGCGCATCTGAAGTCGTCCCTTCTTCACCGATGCCTGATTCGTGGTAGCAGCGAGCGACCTGCCAAGAATCACCGTACTGGTTATCCGTGGTTGGCCGGCAATTGAAGTTGTATTCGGTTCTACGGGTGTGGAAACGACTGCGGTAGCTTGCCGTTGTTCTGTGTCAGTCGCTGACACTAACGTTGTATTTTGCTCAACCGGAGTCTCGCTTTCAGCAATCATCATCGGTTGGGCCCGCTTCATTCGCTTTGCAAGTCGAGGTTGTTGGACAAGGGCCTGCGCTGCTTCGGGACATTCAGCTACAGTAGCAACCGGAATTGGTTGCTTTGACTTGACCGCGGATCGTGCTTGTTCGAGGGCCAGGTCAAGTTCACTGATTCGGGCTTGCAGCGCTACCCGCTGTGTCAGTTCGATACTGTAGAAGACAATAGCCGTGGCCAGCACGAGGGAGGCCGCTGCATAATAAAGGACAACCCGTCGCAACGGCCGTGTGCCATGGAATCGGATGGACGACCACACCAGTTCTTTGTCAAACGGCATCGACGTGTTATCCAGGTTTCTGATCTTCTCCCGGATTCTCAGTTCGTTATCATGTTCCATAGTGAAACCCCTCCTGGGATAGAATTTTCTTAAGAAGTGTCTTTGCTTTAAAAAGTTGTGTGCGTGATGTGCTCTCGGAGATTTCAAGCATGCCTGCAATCTCCCGGTGGGAGTATCCCTCGATTACGGCGAGATTAAACACAGTGCGGTAACCGTTGGGCAATTCTGAAATGAACCGCGAAATGTCATCGGCAGGCAGTTTGCTGAAGGCATCGAGACCAACTTGATCGGTATTCTCCCCGATATTCTCTGTCATATTGAAATTGTGCCTTCGTCGAAGCCACATGAGCGCTTCATTTACCACCACTTTCCGGAGCCATCCCTCAAAGCTCCCTTCTCCCCGTTCGGTAAACCCCGATAGGTTGGCAAACACTTTCGTGAAAGCCATAATCAGGACGTCCTCACTATCAACCGTGCTCTTGATGTATCGGTTGGTAAGCCGAAACATCCGGTTAGCATATTGCCCAAAGAGTGCTTCCTGGGCCTTTCGGTCTCCATTCTTGCATCGCGCTATTAGCTCAGGCTCTTTCAGGTTCAGGGATTTATAGGCAAAATGCGGAAAAGGGTGGTCGCGTTGCCTGGGGGGTGAAAAATAATTAGCGAATAGGAAAATTTGGGAATTTGGGAATTTGATCGGCGCCAGATACTAACAAGAAAGAACCCAGTCAACAATACACCATTTGGGTCTTGTTAAATCGAGGCAATCCGTCGTCACGGCTTTTCCCAAATTCTCAAATCCCCAAATTATCCAATTGATTCTTCTTAGCTTTGCCGTTCATGAGTTTTGCTTTCCCCCTCTTTCTCTGGGCCCTGACCGCCCTCGCGATTCCCATCCTCATTCACCTCTTCAATTTTCGCAAAACCACACGGATATTCTTCTCCAACATCAGGCTGCTGAACCAGATCAGGCAGGAGACTACGCAGAAACGGAAGCTGAAACAATACCTCGTACTGGCCTCGCGCCTGCTGTTTCTTTTCTTTTTGGTGATGACCTTTACTCAACCCTTTCTTCCGGCCAGTGAACAAATCACCCCGGGCAGGGAAGTGACGCTTTACCTGGATAACTCCTATAGCATGACATCGGCCATCGCCGAGCAGACGCGCGCGCTTGACGCCGGCTTAAACTTCGCCCGCGAAGTTGCATCGCTCTTCCCTGCCGACACCCGGTACAAACTGGTCACCAACGACTTCGCTCCGTTTTCCAATTCCTATAAAACGAAAGCAGAGCTTCTTGATCTCCTGACCCAGATCAGACTTTCACCTGTCTCCCGGACATTTCGCGAAGTGCGTGATCGTGCCGCAGCAGGAAACAATGAACTATTCTGGATTTCGGATTTTCAAAAGTCTACCCTTGATCTTGGGTCCGTCAGGCCG
>JANPES010000394.1:0-7092 GCA_031423035.1 Cyclobacteriaceae bacterium
GGAACACGGTTGAGATCTATGTAAATGGATTTTCTACTTCATTGCCCGAAAACGTGCAATACGAAGCTTTGACCAAGATCCCTGGCTTTGAAAATGTTCGTATGTTCCGTCCTGGATACGCCATCGAATACGACTATTTCCCACCAACACAGCTCAAACTCACTCTAGAAACACAACTAGTTGATAATCTGTACTTTGCCGGTCAAATTAATGGTACAACTGGCTATGAAGAGGCGGCTTGCCAAGGCCTGATGGCAGGAATCAACGCCCACAATAAGCTCAATCGGAAAGAAGACTTCATCCTGAAGCGCTCAGAAGCATACATCGGTGTACTCATAGACGACCTTGTGAACAAAGGGACTCTTGAACCCTATCGGATGTTTACTTCAAGAGCAGAATATAGAATCCTTCTACGCCAAGACAATGCGGATCTTAGACTTACCGACAAAGGGCGCGCGCTCGGATTGGCATCTCCTGACCGTGCGGCTGCGCTTTCAACGAAGAGGTCTCTTCTCAAAGAAGTTATCAGCGCGCTCAATATCACAAGGATCACACCGGATGAAATCAACGCTGGGCTAGAGTCTATGGCATCCTCCCCAACTCGAGAAAAAATATCAGCAGCAAATCTTCTCCGCCGACCCGAAATATCAATAAAGGAAATAAAAGCACTAGTTCCCTCAATGGCTGTGATGCTCGCAAAATTCCCGACTGAGGTTGCTGAACAAGCAGAAATCCTCCTTAAGTACGAGCCTTACATTGATCGAGAAAAGAAAATGGCAGAAAAGATTGAAAGCCTTGATGGCTACAAAATTCACAACGACTTCGACTACGATCGTGTTAAGGCACTTTCTTCTGAAGCCCGCGAGAAATTGAAACGAATCAAACCAGCAACCATTGGTCAAATGTCCAGAATAAGCGGCGTCTCACCCTCTGATGTTTCTATTTTGGCTATCTATCTTGGAAAGTAATGGGGATAGAAGAAGTGGTCATTTGCCCAGTTTGCGAAAGCAACTCCTTCACACATAAGCACACGAGCAAAGACTACACGGCTACGGACGAATTGTTTCATGTGAAACAATGCAATGGCTGCGGACTTCTGGTCACAAGCCCCAGACCTTCTTTAGATACCGCGCACCGCTACTATCAATCGAAGCATTACATATCGCATACAGCCACAGCCTCCGGCCTACTTGATTCTATCTATCTGATTATTAGGCAGTTCACAATGCGGTGGAAGTTTTCGCTTATTCGGCCCTACCTTCTTGGGGGGATCCTTCTAGATTATGGTTGCGGTACCGGAAACTTCCTTCAGGAGGCCCTGAAGCACAACTGCACAGTCTACGGAATAGAGCCATCACTTATCGCCAGGCAAAAAATAAGCCCTGTAATTTCAGTTACCTCCTCTCTGGAGGAACTCCCACCTACCCACTTCAATGTAATCACACTATGGCATGTGCTTGAGCATGTGTATCCACTCCGCGAGACTTTAAGAAAACTCAAGACTCTTCTGGCCGATCGTGGCACCATAATTATTGCAGTACCAAACTGGGAGTCCAATGACGCAAGAGTCTATCAAGAGCATTGGGCTGCCTATGATGTTCCCCGGCATCTTTGGCACTTTTCAAAACAAAGTATGACGGCGCTCCTCAAGAATGAAGGGTTAACCATCAAGAAAATTATTCCCATGAACCTGGATGCCTTCTACGTGAGTTTACTAAGCAAAAAGAACTCAAATGGAGGCCGCCTTACTCCTCAAGGCTCGATTTCCGCTGTTTGGACTGCGTTTGTTTCAAATCTCAAAGGAAGCCGTGAAAAAAATCAATCCAGTCTCATCTACGTTGTTCAAAAATGAAGCGCCTATTCCTTCAACTCATAGCCCCTGCATTTCTCGTCCTGCTCTGGGGGGCATGCGCTAATATTAGAACTCCCTCCGGGGGCCCCAAAGACAAAAGGCCACCCAAACTAGTTTCCTCAAAACCTGCAGCCAATCAAATAAATTACAAAAGTCTTTCTGTTGAGTTAACATTCAACGAGACCATTAAACTGAATAACCCCAAGGAAGAAATAATAATTAGTCCTTCACCAGCAAAAGACATTGAATTCACAACCAAGGGCAACAAGGTGCTCATCCTTCCAAAAACCCCATGGAAAGACAGCACTACGTACAGCATCCTATTCCGTGAAGGTGTACAGGATATTACAGAAAGCAACTCCCCCACAAACCTCAAACTTGCATTCAGCACAGGGCCTTGGATAGATTCCCTCATGCTTTCCGGCAATGCCTTTGACTTGATTGCCGGTCAACCAAAAGAAAAAATCACGGTAGCCGTCTACAGCGCAGACACATTTGATATCTTCAATGATACTCCGAGCTACTTTACCAAAACCGACAAACGGGGAAACTTTGTTCTTGAAAATATCCGCGCCGGGCAATACAAGATCTACGCCTTCGAAGACAAGAACAAGAATCTTAAGGTTGAAAGCCGCGCGGAGATGTACGGCTTCCTTACACGACCAATCGATCTCAAGGCGAACATTGATACTTTGAACCTTGGCCTGGTCCGTCTCGACTCAAAGCCCTTGAAGCTTTCGACCATCCGCAACATCGGAAACGTAACCCGACTCAGGTTTTCAAAATACATAACCAACTATACAATCCACTCCACGCCAGAAGTTATCAGTGCATTCAACGATAACGAAACTGAAATAACCTTATGGAACCCGGATGGGCCCGACAGCACCGAAATAAGACTGACTGCTGCCGACAGCTTGGATAATTCACTTGACACCACATTCTACATCAAACACACGTCGATAAAACCAGTCATTGAAAAATTCATCTCAACACTTGGCAATCCAATTGTAAATCCGGAAAACTCCCGATTGGTTACCCAACTTAAGTTTAGCAAACCGCTCTCAACCATTACGCTAGACAGTCTTTATATCCAGCTGGATTCAACCAGTCGGTTCCCTATCACCCAAGAAGACTTTATCTACAATACACAGAGAAAACAAATCTCAATATCAAAGGAGCTTAATAAGAAACTCTTTGGTGCAGAACAGGATCCAAGGCTCACGCTTATTGCAAAACGAAGTTTCGTCATCTCCATGGACAGTGATACTTCAAAGGCGATGTCTGCTCCAATCACAATCCTGTGGCCAGAGGAAAATGGCACACTATCTCTTCAGGTCAACACAAAACAAAAAGGCTATATCATCCAGCTTCTAGACAACTCAACCCGCAAAGTAGTCGCTGAAATCATAAATGCAAATAAGCTTACTGCACGGAACATCCCGCCTGCAGAATATCAAATACGCATAATTATAGATTCGAATCAAAACAAGAAATGGGACGCTGGGAATATTATTAAGGGCATCGAGCCAGAGAAAATATTCTATTACCACACCCCCGAAGGCACTGCAACCTTTCCTATTCGCGCAAATTGGGAAGTAGGTCCTCTACAAATTCAGTTCTGATAACTTGTGCATAACTCCGCCCAACTTTCTGCAAAATCAGAAAATCGACTTAATTGATCGCTCCTACACCAAAAATTCAAAAGAAAAAACCAAATACCCCAAACCACGCACACGCTAAACTATGTTGATAACGTTTTACACAATAGTAAAAGTTTGTGAATCAACACGCAAAAGATCCCCGCTGAAACCCCATTCACTACCCATCTTCAACAACAATATCCACAAATCCAATACAATTCCTATCTTGATAGTTCTATCCACAAATGCACACCGATTACTATTATTATTATTTATTATTAAAACTTAATAATATAATACTGTTGTGTTGGATGTGTGTAACTCCAATGGGACAGGCGCTGGCTCAGGATTCCGACCTTCGGATTGCCAATGAGTATTTTTTGAAAGGGGATAAGGATAAGGCGCTTGCGATGTACCAGGTACTGAGTAAGAATCCAGAGAATATCGCCAGCATTCACAGTAATTACCTGAACCTCATGTTGGACATGGGTAAGTTCAGGGAGGCTGAAGGCTATGCGGAGCGCGTTATCCGGAAAGTAGATGACCGGGTAACGTATCGTGTTGACCTTGGAATTGTATACATGAGATCTGGGGATACACAGAAGGCGGACAAATATTTCAAGAACCTGGTAAAAGAGGCGCTTCCAGATGTTTATCGGACGAAAGCGATTTCGGATTACCTGGCTTCTCAAAATCTCCCGGACTATGCAGTGTATTCATTGCAGGAATTGCGAACGGTGTTGAAGAATCCAACAATCTTTACGCTGGAGATGGCGAATCTATATCGTTTACAGGGAAAGCGAGATGAGATGGTTCAAGAATACCTTCACTACATCACGCAGTCTCCAACCAATCTGAATTATGTAAAAAACATTCTTCAGCTATTCCTGAATAAGCCTGACGAGTTGGAAAGCCTTGAGCGCATGCTCAACGATAAAGTCCAGGAGTCTCCAGAATCGGAAGTTTATGCAGATCTGTTGATATGGGTCAACCTGCAGCAGAAGAATTTTTACGGTGCCTTCCTTCAGGCGAGGGCATTTGACAAGCGCTTTCGCAAAGAACAGTCAAAAAGCCTTGAGATTGCCCAGATCGCGTTGAACAACAAGGATTACGAAACTGCAGATCGCAGCTTTTCCTATGTAATTAAAGAATTTCCGGGCACAGAGAATTACCTACCCGCGCGGCTCGGACTTATCCGGGCGCGGGAAGCAAAAGTGAAACGCAGGTTCCCGACCAACCTCGATTCGGTCAGATACCTGACCAGGGAGTATCAATCTTTCATAGCCAGGTATCCGGATAACGGTAACGGTTATGAGGCGTCCCTTAGTGAAGCGCTACTGCACGCTTACTATTTAGATGAAAAGGATTCCGCGGTGGCTAAGCTTGAGTCCTTGGTTAGTCACACGAGAGTTCCGGCATATCTTAAAGCCAAGGCCAAGTTGGAGTTGGGAGATATCTATCTCTTGAAGGAAGAGCCGTGGGAAGCCACCCTGCTCTACTCCCAGGTAGAAAAAAATCAACGCGACGCTCCGCTTGGCTATGAGGCCAAGCTTCGTAATGCTAAGCTGTCCTATTACAAAGGTGATTTTCAACTTGCCCAGGAACACCTTGATATACTCAAACAGGCCACGACAAGAGAAATCGCAAACGACGCCATGGAATTGAGCATGCGGATAAAAGAGAACACAGCATTTGATTCAGCAGGTACCGAGCTGAAGGAATATGCTTCCATTGAATTGCTCCTGATTCAAAACAAAACCGATCAGGCCCTGCAGCGGCTGCTGAACTTCTCTTATCCCAAAGATGCCGTTCAGGGAAAAGACAGCACTGTCACGGGTGCGGTCTATCGTTCCACGGCGATTCAAGACGATGTTTACTGGTTGGAAGCCAACCTGCGGATGAAGCGCGGCGAATTTATGTCCGCCATTGATTTGCTCCAGAAAATTGTCATTGAGTTTGGCGACGACGTCCTTTCCGATGATGCCTACTTCACCCAGGGTGACATCTATGAGAAGGACCTGAGAGACAAAGGGAAGGCGATGGAGATTTACCGGGATTTTCTCGATAAATACCCGGGAAGCGTATATGCAGCGGAGGCAAGAAAGCGGTACCGAAGCCTTCGCGGCGATTTTCAGGAAAAAGTGGTCAACTAAATTCAATCGCTCAGTCCCCCTCCAAATTTTCAAGGTATCCACATGATCTTTTGTGCTGAAGATTTGATCATTTTTTTTATCTTCCAAAATAAAGCCGAATGACCATGAGAACAATGACATTCCTCGTTGTGTTTCTTATTCACTTCTCCAGCTTTTCCCAAATGAAAGCGCTGATAGGAGGAACCCTGATTGATGGATTTGGAGGGAAGCCGCTCCAGAACAGCGTCGTTATCATTGAAAATGAACGCGTCAGAGCAATCGGCCAAATTGGTCGAATTGAAATTCCGAAAAATGCAGAAGTGATTTCAACCGAAGGCATGAGTATTCTGCCTGGACTCTGGGACATGCACGTTCACCTATACATCAACGGTCACTCCGACTATACGCATTGGGACAAGAAATATTTAAAATCTTCGAAAGATATTATCATGCCCGCCTCCGCCAATCAGCTGCTAATGGCAGGAGTGACAAGCGCACGCGACCTGGGCGGACCATTGGAGGCAAGTATCTCCGTTCGTGACCGGATCAACAAAGGGGAGATCCCGGGGCCAACGATGTACATGTCGGGTCCATTTATTCAGCATGAACCATACCCGGGAACAGAAGCATTTCGCTGGGGCGTGAAGGGAGCAGCCGATGCGCGCGCGAAAGTTCAACAACTAGTCAAGTCGGGAGTGAACTGCATCAAACTGATTGACCAGGATCAGATGACGCAGGAAGAGATTACTGCGATTGTGGATGAGGCACATAAAAACAAATTGAAAGTCGTTGGCCACTCGCATCGTCCGGAGGAAATCCGAAAGGGACTCAAGGCAGGGGTTGATTGCTTTGAGCACACGGGCTTGGCAGCGGCACCGGAATATCCGGACGACATTATTGCGATGATCAAAGAGCGCACGGCCCAAATGAGCCTGGGACCCCTCTTCTGGACACCAACCGTCGAGGGGCTTTACAATTTTGAATACACACGCGATAATCCAGAAGCACTGGACAACACATCCTGGCACCTGGGATTACCAGATTCCATTATTGCCGACATACGCCAGTCCATTCAGAAGCCCGGACAACTGGGATATTTTCAACTGAACCCGATTCGCAAACCAACGTTGGAGAAAAAGATAAACCAATTAAAGAATGCCGGAGTGGTATTGTTGATTGGAACCGATAGCGGCATTCCTATGAAGTTCCACAGTCAGAGCACTTGGAATGAATTGGATGTCTGGGTAAACAAATTTGGATTCGACCCCATGTACACGATTCGTGCAGCTACCTACTGGCCATCTGTGGCGATGGGCGTAGACAAAGATTTTGGTACCATTACCGAAGGCAAGTATGCCGACATTATCGCTGTAAAAGGCGATGTGCTGCGACATATCGATTTACTTCAGGATGTGAAGCTGGTGATCAAGAAAGGCAAGCGCTACAAGTAATCGGGCAGGGGTTG
>JANPES010000395.1:0-5547 GCA_031423035.1 Cyclobacteriaceae bacterium
ATGCATCCGAGTTCTGATATTACTCCTGGCAGGAACTCCATTTTCTCCAGGCTGTCAATCTGCTCGTCTGGCGGTTCTACGATGAGGGTGCCGTCCCGGTCAATAAAAAGTAAGCGTTTCATATTGCTTTTAAGACTTTGATCAAAGATTTGTTTTCTTTAGGAGTACCTACCGATATCCTAAGACAATTTTCGCAGCCCTTCACTGAGGACCGGTCACGGACAACGATTCCTTTGCTAATGAGATAGGCATAGATCCCCATTGCGTCCGTAACTTCAACTAATAGGAAGTTGGACTGTGACGGGAAGACCCTTTTTATGATTTTGAGTTTTTGCAATTCACTTGAAAGGTAGGTGCGCTGGAGATTAGTTTGTGCAACTCGCTGGGCAACTATTTTACTTTGTTGACGAATTACCTGAATAACCTTTCGCTGTGCAAATGAGCCAATGTTGTATGGCGGTTTGATCTTGTTCTTTAACTGGATGATCTCGGGATCAGCGATGCAAATTCCAAGCCGCAGACCGGCAAGTCCCCACGCTTTGGAGAAGGTTTGGAGAACAACCAGATTTTGAAAGGAAGGGAGTTTGGAGATCCAGCTTTTTGTTCCGGCGAAGTCAATGTATGCTTCATCCACCACGACCAGTCCGGAAAAACGAGCAAGCAGTATTTCTATTTTTTTAAAATCGAGCAGATTGCCCGTTGGATTGTTTGGGCTGCACAGGGAGATCATTTTTGTTTTCGAATTGACGACATGGAGGATGGCGTCAACGTCAAGGTCAAATGCCTTGTCAAGACCAACGGACTGAACAGCGATATCACTTGCGGCAGCGCTGGTGGCATACATGCCATAGGTCGGCTGCGGCACGATGATGTTGTCTGATCCCGGCACGCAAAAGACCCGGAGGAGCAGGTCAATGGCTTCATCGCTTCCGTTTCCGATGAAGAGTTGATTCGGTTTTATGTTCTTCAGATCAGCGATTGCCTGTTTCAGTTTTTGCTGATGCGCATCGGGGTAACGATTGTAGGGCGAAGGGTTAGGGTTTTCATTGGCGTCAAGGAACACAGACGCTCGTCCTTTAAACTCATCCCGAGCGGAAGAGTAGGGTGTCATGGCCAGTACATTCTTTCGGGCCAGAAATGAAATATTAATGGCGCTCATTGATTTTTGGAAAGTCTGATGGAAATAGCATTGCTGTGCCCTTGCAGTTGTTCAGCTTTAGCCATGATCTCTACAGCGGGACCAATTCGGGCAAGCCCTTCACGGGTCAACTCTTGGAACGTGATCTCTTTCATAAAGCTGGCGCAGGAGACTCCGCCATAAACGCGGGAAAAGCCTCCGGTAGGCAGGGTGTGATTGGTGCCGGAGGCATAGTCGCCGGCTGCTTCCGGAGAGTAGGGACCGAGGAAGACGGAGCCGGCATTGACAACCTCATTGGCGAGGCGATCGCAGTCGGAAGTATTTAGCATCAGGTGCTCGGGTGCATAGGCGTTTGAGAAACGAATGGCATCAGCGGAATTTGAAAAGTAAATGATGCAACCGTTCTCAAGCGCCTTCGCGGCGATATTTTTTCTCGGCAGGTTCTCGAGCTGCTTGTCAATCTCCTGTTGAACAAGCGGGACGATTTCTTCATTCAAGGTAAGAAGCATCACCTGGCTATCGATACCATGCTCTGCCTGGGAGAGCATGTCCGCGGCGAGGAAGGCAGGGTCTGCTTGTCCGTCGGCGATGATCAGCACTTCCGAAGGACCTGCCGGGAAATCTATGGCGACACCCTCTTGATTAACCAATTGTTTTGCCTTAGTAACATATTGGTTTCCGGGCCCAAAGATTTTACTTACGGAAGGCACAGATTCGGTTCCATACGCCATGGCCCCGATGGCTTGCGCGCCGCCTATGCGGAATACACTTCTTATCCCGCATACCTGTGCGGCATACAAGATGGCTGGGTTAACGGATCCATCCAGGGAAGGGGGTGTGCACAAAATCACTTCCGCACAATTAGCGAGTGCTGCCGGGATGCCTAACATCAATACGGTAGAGAACAGCGGGGCAGTACCTCCGGGTATATAAATGCCGACCCGTTGGATCGGAACGGACCTGGTCCAGCATGAAACACCCGGCATAATTTCTATACGAGACCCGGCAATCAATTTGGCCTGGTGAAAGGTTGTTATGTTTTCGGCTGCCAGACGTATGGCATGGGTCAGCTCTTTCGGAAGTTGCCGCTCAGCATCATTAATTTGATTTTCAGAAACAGCAATTGTATCGATTTTAACTTGGTCGAATTGAAGTGTGAATTCCCGGAGTGCCGCGTCACCGAATGCTTTTAGTCGGCTAAGCGTCTTGCCGACCGATTCATCCAGTGAGGCAGTATCCAGGGCCGGCCGCTGGATAAGCGATGGCCACATGGATTCAGGTGGATTGTTGATGACGCGCATATCAGGCAATCATTTTTTCAATCGGGATGACCAGGATTCCTTCCGCGCCGGCGGATTTGAGGAGCCCGATTTTCTCCCAGAAATCGTTTTCGTTCACGACAGAATGAAGGGACGACCACCCCGGCCGGGCAAGCGGCATGATGGTTGGACTTTTCATCCCGGGGATTACAGAAGTGATTTTGTCAATCGCTTCGTCCGGGCAATTCAATAGGATGTACTTGTTGTTGCGCGCGGTGTTGACGGCGTCAATTCGGAAAATAAGTTGGTCAAGGATGTCCTGCTTGTCTTTGTCGAGCTCCGGGTTGGCAATAAGGATCGCCTGTGAATCCATGATGTGTTCTGCTTCTTGTAAGCCATTGCTTAGCAGGGTGCTGCCCGTGCTTACGATATCGACGATGGCTTCCGCAAGGCCGATCCCCGGTGCGATCTCCACAGATCCACTGATTTCATGAATCCCTGCCTGGATGTTATGTTCTGCCAGGAACTGCTTTACGATGTTAGGGTAGGAGGTAGCAATGTTTTTTCCAGCAAGCCAGGGGGTGCCTGAATAAACCTCCCCGCGTGGAATAGCCACGGACAATCGGCATTGGGCGAAACCCAGCTTCTTTATTGGATTGTTGCGCCGCTGCTTCTCCCGAAAGATGTTTTCTCCAACGATGCCAACATCGGCTACGCGATCTTCCACGTATTGTGGGATATCATCATCTCGGAGGAAGATCAGCTCCAGGGGAAAGTTGCTTGCCGCTGCTTTCAGCTGGTCTTTTCCGTTGTTGAAAGCAATCCCGGTTTCCTTCAGAAGGGCCATAGAACCTTCCCGGAGGCGGCCGGATTTTTGAACTGCTATGCGTAATCGTGGATTCATATGCTTTTAACCTTTTGAAATGGATATTGTTTGCACAAAAAAAGAGGCTTACCGGTTGGCAAGCCTCTTTTGAATGGATATATCGATCAAATCAAAACATATGCCTGCCGTGCCATGCGGAATGATGGTGATGATGCAGGTGGTTGATTTGCTGGTTTCTCATTTGCTGGGTGTGAAGAAAGCAGCGTTTTCGGAATTGTCAAACGAAAAGCAGACTTTTCTTTACTAGTTTTATTCTTTCTGATGAAATGAGGGTACTGTTTTATTGCTTTTTCGGGTTGATGATGTTGGCGTCGTGCACACCGTCCAAGGAGGTAAAACTCCAACAGTTTTTATTGAAGGGAAATGGGGCCCTAAAAGAAGGAAATACCGTAGAGGCATCCCGCTATTTCAACGAAGCCATCAAGCTAGACCCTTGTTTTGTTGATGCCCTGAATAATCTGGGCACCATTGAATTCGAAAGCGGGAATTGGGATGGAGCCCTGGGGTATTACAATAGGGCAGTTTCTTGTAAGGCTGATTTCCTACCGGCTTATTTTAACCGGGCCAACACATACTACGAACTGAAGCAATACTTCAACGCGCTTCAGGATGTGAACAGAATCAAGCAGGCCAAGCCGGATACAGCCGTGGTGTATTTTGCCGAAGGACTGATCGCGACCAAGATGCGCGATTTTGCATCGGCAATCCTGGCCTTTGACAGAGCCATCGCGATTGATTCAGTAAATGTTGAGTTTTTGGTCAACCGGGGAACCGTGAATTATTACCGCCGCGACTACGAAACAGCTGAGCGGGACTTGCGTGCGGCAGAGCTGCGCAACCCGGATGAGCCCAACATTTACAACACGCGGGCGATGATTGCCATCAGCCAGGGTTTTCACGATGTGGCCATGAAAGAAATTGAGAAGGCTATACGCCTCGCGCCGAATCAGCCCTATTTTATTAACAACCGGGGATTTGTTTACCTCATGCAGAACCGATTACCCGATGCGTTAGCCGATATCGATCGGGCAATCCTCATGGATCCACAAAACGGCTGGGCATTCCGCAACAAAGGGGTGTATCATTTATTGTCTGGAGATTATCAAAGTGCGGTGCGGCTCCTGAAGCAGGCACTGGCGATGGATCCGTTTATTGACCGCATTCATTTTTATCTGGGGATGGCCTACCTTAAAGACAAGCAGCAGGCGGAGGCTTGCAAGCAGTTTATCCTCTCGGATCGGGCGTCTGAGGCTATGGTCACCGAAGCACTGATGAAACCATGTCGTTAGATTTTGAGCAGGTCGTTGAACAACTGCGGATATCGTTGAAGGGGCCGTTGCCCGGAGCGCGGGCACATGAACCTTTGCGCGCCACGGCGATTGGCGATATCAAAACCAACTTTACGCACAGCGTTCCGCCCAAGCCGGGGAGTGTACTTATTCTGTTGTACCCGGATCAAGGTGAGATTAAATTTCCGCTGACCAAGCGTCCGGAGTATCTCGGCGCACACAGCGGCCAGGTGAGCTTTCCGGGAGGGAAGGCGGAAGCCGGGGAGACCGTGGAGGAAACGGCGCTACGGGAAGGCGAGGAAGAAATCGGGATACGTCGGTCGTCCATTGAGATCATTGGACGGCTGAGTGAATTCTATGTTATTCCCAGCAACTTTTTGGTGACGCCCATCGTGGCGATTCAGCGCACCCGCCCGATCTTCACCCCGGACCCTGTCGAGGTGGTGCGCATCCTGGAAGGAACCCTAAGTGCAATTACTCGGGACGATGCGGTGGCGGTACAGGAGATTACGGCAGCCAGGATTTATAATCTCCGCGCGCCACACTTTATGATCGAGAATGAGATCGTCTGGGGTGCGACGGCAATGATGCTGAATGAGTTGCGGGAAGTTGTGAGAAATATACCAAACTGATAATTCAATTCCCGCCCTTATGGCCTTTCTTTCTTTTAGGACTACCCAGGGGAACCTTCGAAATATCTGGTGGGTAGTAATCTTCTTTCTGATCCTCGCCGCTTTTCTTGTCCCCCTGATTGTTCTGTCAGATATCCATTCGTTTGAGTTATCCTTCGCGCTACAGGCGGTTATCATTCTTGGCACTTCCGGTATATGCCAGGCGATAAGACGGAAACCATTGAGCGAGTTGGTTGGCAAGATGGATACGCGATGGTGGAAGGAGCTGCTGATTGGCGTTCTCCTGGGTTCAGCTTTGATGCTCTTACCTGCCGCCTTGCTCACAGGGTTGGGATATGTACGG
>JANPES010000396.1:0-6446 GCA_031423035.1 Cyclobacteriaceae bacterium
GCTGTTCACGGAGCAAGCAATCAAGAAGGGCGCAGCGATACACACCAAGGAAAAGACAGTGTCTTGGAAGCGTGAGGATGGGACCATAACCGTGACGACGAACAAGCAGACTTACCAGTGCAAGAAACTGGTGATCACGGCAGGTCCATGGGCTGGGAAAATGATCTCAGGACTATCAAAAAACATCAAAGTCACCCGGCAGATGATCGCATGGGTTAATCCTCGCAACTGGAAGGCGTTTGAGCTCGGAAACTTTCCCTGTTGGACTATCGGAGATTTTTATGGATTTCCTATTCTTCCTACATCGCGTTTTGGTGGACCAGTCGGATTGAAATTGGCGCATCATTACCATGGTGTCGTTTCGGATCCGGATAACCTCAACAGGATTCCGTCAGCAGAGGATGAATCCATCCTGGTTAATTTTTTGAACCAGTTTTTTCCTGAAGAGTATGCCTCAACCCATGTGATGAAGACATGCATGTATACCAACACGCCTGATGAAAACTTTATTTTGGACTTCTTGCCTGGCTACGACAAAGATGTATGCGTCGCTGCAGGGTTCAGCGGCCACGGCTTCAAGTTCTCCAGCGTGGTTGGTGAGATTATGGCTGATCTGGCACTCAAAGGAAGTACTGCACATCCGATTGGTTTCCTCAACGCAAAGCGATTCTAGCCGCTTGATTCAATGGATGATCGGCAGCAGAGGGGCAATTCAGGGGTGAGGCGCGAAGGACTACAGTTCAAACATTTCAACTAATCCACTCTTAACCTTTTCAATATCTCCTGAAGATATCCTTCCGCGGCTTTCTTTCTGAATTCGACTTTCATCAACTGTCCTCAGTTGATCCAGACATATTTCGCAGAACTTATTTTCAAACCGGATTTCTATTCGTGATGGGTAACCGCGCAAAGTCGTTGTAAGAGGAGCGATGATAGCTTTTCCCAAAGTTGAGTTCATTTCTGATGGCGAAAGAATAATACACCTACGTTCCTTTTTCATCTCTGAGCCCACCGAAGGATCCAGGTTTACAAAGTGCACGTTAAACGGTCTTACCATGTCCAGTCTTTTTCATCAAACGTATTGGTAACAAGCGGCAGCTTTTCTTTTTTATTGATTTGTTTGAAATCGGCCCATTTCCTTTTTGTTACATTTTTTGTAGCAGCAAGGATGATGACTTTGTCTTTGATGTTAATCTCCACCTTGTCTTCGATTCCGCAGCGATCCAGGTATTTTTTTGGAAGAATCACCCCTTTTGAATTACCTATAGCCCTGATTTTGGTTGTTTTCGTCATTGGTTAAATGTTATAACGCAAAGTTATAACAAAGAGTCCCTCAAAGCAATCTCCATGGGAAATTATGGATCAATTGAGGAAGGGTCGAGGATTGGGGCACACGGAAAACCTGATTGTTCTTACATTTGCCTTTGGGTGAGTCAACAGTTTATCAGGAAAATGAACCTTCATTTGGTTAGAATCATGGAATACATGCCTCACGCTTCAATCCGCATACATACATTTAGGCAATTGGCGTTTTGCTACGCTCTGTTTGTGATGCCACTAATTTTTGGGGCCTGTGGCAACGACAAAAGACGTTCAGACCAACACGCCTCAGATGTGAAAAATGCAGACTCAGTTCGAGAAGAAGTCCTCAAGGGCCTGAGCGGGGATGCCATCACAAAAAAATTAAGTGCGATGGGCTTAGCGTTTCAAAAGGATGCACTTAATGACATCACAAGGCTCAATCATTATCTCCAGCTTAGCAATCGCGCGGGTGCAGCAGCCAATCTTGGTGTATACATGTCGGACCTGGGTTATTTGACGGACCATGGGGTGAAAGAAGATGCCAGGAGATATTTTGACGGATGCATTATGCTTTCGGATTACGTGGGTGTCAATAAGCAATTCAGCCGCGCCGTTGACCTTAAGTTTTCGGAGATTATTTCAGGCAACGAAGACCTGCAGAAATCACTCGATATCCTCTTCAGGAATGCAACAGATCGGACGGATGGAGAAGGGGAGTTCAAGAAAATGCACGCTGCTGCTCTGGCCGGATACTATGTTGAAGAGTTGTATCACCTGGTTGTCATTGCCAAGTCAGATCAGGCTGCCTCAGACAGTAGCCTCCAGGGGCAACAGATGGCCGTACGCACCCTTATCAACCAACGTCAAGCGTTGGGCAATCTCATTGGATATTTTGACAACCTTCAGTTGAAACCGGAAGGAATTGTTGTCTATCAGGAGATGCTTGCATTACAGGCAAAGTACCTCAGGTTGGATGCTCAGACCATGAACGCATATTCAGATCAAGCCGCTGTTATTGCTGATAAGCGTGTTCAAGAGATTTTTGCCTCCATTGTTTCGATCAGAAAATCAATCGTAGATTTCTAAGCTACCTCTGGGTTTCAAGGACGCGCTGAATCCATCCGTTAATCTTCTTCTCGAGTAATACCAGTGGCAAACTCCCCGAGTTCAATACCTGGTTATGAAATTCCCGGATAGAGAATTTGTCACCCAGGGCTTTTTCCGCTTTTGTACGCAGCTCCCGTATCTTGAGCTGGCCGACCTTGTAGCACAACGCAGCTCCGGGTGTCGCCATGTAGCGCTCCACCTCAACAATAATCTTGTCTTCTGATTCAGCCTCATTGTCCAGTGAATATTGAATAGCCTGCTCACGCGTCCAGCCCTGGGCATGGATGCCGGTTTCCAACACAAGGCGGATGGCCCGGTGCATTTCCATGCTCAGCATTCCGAAGTATTGATAGGGGTCTTCATAAAGTCCCAGTTCTTTTCCCAACGACTCGGCATACAATGCCCAGCCTTCCACGAACACGCTGATGCTTTCCGGGTGGAGGAACTCCGGAAGCTCGTTGTTCTCTTGTTGAAGCGTGAGTTGATGGTAGTGACCTGGCACAGCCTCGTGGAGGTACAGGGCTTCATCGGCGAATGTATTGTAGTTCTTCACGTCGGGAAGCGGAACATAAAAAACACCTGGTCGCGAACCGTCTTTATTACCAGGAAGAAATTCCGCACTGGCCGATCCTTCGCGGAAGGATTCTGTTCGCCGCACTTCAAAGCCGCCTTTCGGCTTCAGGTCGAAGAGTTCCGCCACCTTAAGGTCAACGCGCTCACGGATTGTATTGAAGCTGGCAATAACTTGCTCGGGGTTTGTGAAGGGCATCAGTTTCTTGTTGGTGCGAACATGATCGAAAAAGGTTTTCAGGTCGCCCTTGAACCCTACTTGGGCCTTTACCCCCTCCATCTCTCCGCGGATACGGGCAACTTCATTCTTGCCCATCTCATGTATCTCCGCCGCGGTCATGTTGGTCGTGGTGAAATACTTGATCAGGTATTGGAATGTTTCAGGTCCCTGAGGCAAGGCTACGATGCCCGAGGTTTCTCGTCCTGCCGGCAAGTATGTCCCAATAAGGAAGTCCTGGAGCATTTTGTATTTCGGCCGAATCTTGATGTCAACCATACTGGCATAGGCTTTCGAGAGCCGCTGGCGGTCGGCAGGAGCGATATCTTCCGGAATCAATGCAATGGGAGCATAAAACAAATGGTCTTTCACGGGTGCGTTAACGAAACCATCCAACTGGGGAATCATCTTCTTGATGAGAACCTTCGGCAACACAAGGCTTCTTGCCATGCCCTGCTGCATCTTTACTACGGCGGTGTCGAGGAAGGGAAGGAAAGCATCGACACGGCGTAACCAAGTGTCATAGTCCGCTACCGTCTGGAACGGCTGGAGACTTCTTCCGCCAGCAAGCTGCGAGAAGTAAAGGTGCAGAGATTGAATCTGGAGCAGCGGCATCAGCTCAAAGTTTGGCATGTCGTACATCGGCGAAGCAATAGTGACCATGGGGTTGGTCAAGCCTTCGAGCTTAATGGTGCAGTCCCATTTCATCACACCCATACTCATCCACTGGGATGGGGTGACCTGTGTGGAATCATAATTCGCCAGTGCGTCCAGGTAGCGACGGTAGTTGATGATGAGGTCTTCGCGGTAGGGCGTTGAAATATAATTTGCCACCTGGTCATCATATTTTCTTTCTCCTGCCTTCGTCGCTTCGATGGGATTGATGCGTTTCTTGAAATCATAATACTCCTTAAAGAGACTGTCGACTGGGACTACGGACATCGTTGACTGATCCTTTTTTTCTGAGCAAGACGACGTGCTGAGCGCGATGACCGCGAGCAGCAGAAAGTACTGGAGTGTTTTCATGAGATGTGTATTTTAGAAGGGAAGGGATACAGGTTACAAGTGGCAGGTTTCAGGTTTGTTATGTCCTGTAAGTGTATCCTGAGACTTATTGCCTGTCACCTGTTACCGATCACCTGTTTACCTGTTACTTGTTACTTGTTACCTGTTACCTGTTACTTGTTACCTGTTACTTGTTACCTGTTACTTGTTACCTGTTACTTGTTACCTGTTACTCTTCCTCCCCAAAATTCCCAGGCGATGAAATCAGTGGCCCAAAGAACAAGGCGTTGAGAAACATCTTGTTCGTTCCATACCAGGTGCCCCGGAAGTTTGGATTGTCTGAAAAAAGAATTACCCTTCCCTGACCCTCTGCACCAAATAGAATGGCGGCTGAGTTGGTAACTTTCTTGAGCTCCGACTTGTGAATGTATCCACCGATCAAGGGGCTTGAACCGTACTGTGCGACTGTGTTGTACGCAGTCTTACTGGGTTGTAAATAGGTTCGGCCGTTTCGGTAGATGGAAACTTTGCGGTCGGTAAAGCCAAAGCCGATGGGATTGGTGATATCCAAATCCACCTGGAAGATAGAACCGCCAATCTGCCGTGCTCCTTCAGTATCACTGGCGAGGTCGAAATCTATGCGCTTGGTATTCTTTGCCGTGTCAGTGGACAAAAGTTTTTCCTTGACGATGCCCTGCTTGATGGCCCACTCGGAGGCAGTCTTTAGGGTAATCAGCGTCCCCCCGGCCTGCACCCAGCTCTTGATCTTGTCAACAGTAGGTTTGTCAGCAGGGTAAGTGCCACCCACCATGACAATCACATTGTAGTTGCTCAGGTTTGCGCGGCCAAGTTGCAACATGTCCAATTTTGCCACGGGCATTCCCACCCGCTGATCCAGCAAATGCCAGACTTCTCCAGCTTCAGCGGAAGTCACGCCGTTGCCGATGGGCATCAGGACCTTTAGCTTCGGCACCGTTCGTACATTCCCGGAACCAAGGTCAATCCCCTTGGATGTCAATCCAGTTTCCACCGAATGAAAATCAAGTCCGGTCGATTGACTGACTTTCTTGATCGCTTCAAGTAGTTTATCGCTGTCAATCTTTTGCTGCTGAACGGAGATGACCAGTGTGCCGCGGGGAAATGTTTTTTCAACGCCGCCGGTCTGAATGGTAAACGGTTTGAAACTGGTGCGCACAATTACATCGCTCATCTGCAACTGATAGATTGCCTTTTGAGCATTGTAGTCGGTGATGTCCATGAGGTAGGCATATGGGCTCTTGGTCAAGGGGGCAGGAGTCTTTACCGGTGCCGCTTTGACAAGATTTCCCTTTGTGAATGCACCACGCAATTCTCCGTGCGGCATGTTGAAGGCGTGCACCAGCGACCAGGTGGATGCATCATAGAAAGTGCTGTCGCGATAGGTGATGTCTTTTTCAAAAGCTGACCGAACCATGATGTAGTTTGTCTGTTCGGTGGGGACCACATAAGCTTTGGATTTTTCAAATGACTTCCCGTTGACGGTGACTGATTGACCAAGTTCGTATACTTCGATTTGATGCATCAGCAAGAGGTTGATGAATGCAGCAGTTCTGCTTGCGTCCTGGGGCTCGCCAAACACATAACCTTTTATTGGACTGGCCTTAGCCTGTGCCATGGCCGAGCTAAAGAAATTCTGCCTCAGTTTGCGTAGGAGATCCTTTTCTCCTGCAGAGCCGCGGATTGTGGCCAAGGATGCTGTGAATTGATTTCGAATCGTAAAAGCAAAGCTGATGGGTATCGTTGAAGTTTCCTGGAGATGTCCGCGTGAACTTGCTTGTTCGAAGAGAAACCCAACACCGCCGTAGAAGTTTACATAACTGGAACCATACCCTGGATACAATTTATCAAATGCTTCTTCTGTGAAATACATTGAGCTGATGGAGTTCATTCCTTTGGAGAAATATTCTGCGAACTTAGGGTGGACCACATCAAAGAGGAAGGGTGGCACCACCGGATTGTTGCTGGAGTATTTTCCTGGATCAAAATAGAATGTGGAGGTGCTTCCCATTTCGTGGTGGTCGGTCATAACATATGGCCGCCATTGATGGAAGAATCGTACGCGGTTCTGGCTTTCAGGGTGCACGCCTAGAAACCAGTCACGGTTCAGATCAAACCAATAGTGGTTCGTGCGGCCCCCAGGCCATGCTTCGTTGTGTTCACGATCAAGTGGATCTCCCACGGGAGGTGAGCCTTTGTGCATGTTGGC
>JANPES010000397.1:0-2065 GCA_031423035.1 Cyclobacteriaceae bacterium
GCCACTGCCTCCGGAAAACATGGATGAAATTGTCCGCGCTATCGAGAAGGCTATTACTCCCCGCACCCGACTCATCATGCTCAGTCATGTGAATACTGTCACCGGGCTGCTGATGCCGTTAGCTGAAATTTCGAAAATTACTTCCGCACGAGGAATCTTTCTGCTGGTCGACGGCGCCCAGGCCCCCGGCTTGACTCCGGTAGACGTGAAAGCGCTTGGTGCTGATGCTTATTCAAGCAGCGGTCACAAGTGGCTGCTGGGGCCAAAGGAAACCGGCTTTTTGTATTTGCTTAAAGGGTTTCCCGGAAGTGTTCCACCCGTCTTTACCCTGTCAGGGTTTGATAGCTATACGCAATCATCCGGAACACGCAACGTGGCCACACACATTGGCCTGGGGGCTGCGATTGATTGGCACTCCGCATTAGGGGTGGCGAAAACCCAGGCGTACTGCCTGGAACTCCGTAATTATTGCCTGGGAGAATTGAAAAAAATCGATGGATTGCGGGTTCTCAGTCCGGAGAATCAAACCCTTGCGACCGGGATTGTAAGCTTTCAACTTCTGAATAAGCAGAACAGTGATGTGTACTCCCGATTAAAAGAAAAGGACATCATTGTAAAAGTTCTAACACAGCATAATGCGATCCGCATTTCCTGCCATTTATTTGTTTCACACGCTGACATCGACACCTTCTTAACCGCGCTGCGCACTATTCTTTAGGGCTGCTGTCCACTGAGCTACCACATGAAACAGCTTTTTAGAAACATACTGCTGGGATCAAAACGAATACCCTCACGGGTAGAGTATAAGTTTGCCATTTTGCGGGGTCAATTTGCACTGCTCCTCCTCCTTGTAACGGTATTCTACATTTGCCTCGACTGGAGTAATGCCGTTTTTTCATTCATCCCCTGGTACCTGCTCATGATTGCCATTGGGGTATCCGCTATTATTCTGAACCGCAAGGGCTACTACATTTTGACTAACCTCTTCCTTGTTGTTACCGTTAATGCAATTATTTACCTTTTTGCCGACGTGGATCATCCTCAGGGGGGCGTATATTTCTTCTTCGCCAATACATCGGTGATGGGGCTGATTCTGTTCAGCACCTATGGAAAGCCAATACAATTCTTTTTTGGTCTCCTGCCCATTGGGCTTGGCTTTCTCGCGCTACTGGTAGATTTTGATCTGATGATTCCTCCGTTGAACGATCCAGCCATGATGCGGGTTAATTTCCTTGCTAACTTCAGCACAGGCCTTCTCACGACTCTTCTCATTGTTCAGTTTCTTATTAGTCGTAACAAAGAGTCGGAGCGGAGCCTGGTTGAAAGCCAACAGGCCATTACAAAGACATCAGAGGATTTGATTAAGAGTGACGAACGATACTCAATGGCGCTGAAAGGGACGCGTGCAGGGATTTATGAATGGAATGTGAAGGAGAATCGCGTTGAAGTGAGTGACTACTGGAAAACGCTTCTCGGATTTGCCCCGTCGGAAATGATCGGGGTAACCCTTGAAACATTCCTGGAAATGGTACATCCAGATGATATTGCACGCACTTCTGAATCAGTTCAACGTCAGATGAGCACACACTCACCATACCAGAACGAAGTGCGCTTGCGAAGAAAAGATGGTGCGTATAAGTGGTTTCAAGATACAGGAATCGGTAAGATGGATGGTGCAGGAAATCTCCAGGTAGTCATAGGATCAATCATTGAAATTCATGAGCGAAAAATGGCTGAGGAGAAGATACTTACTCAGAATGAATTGCTAGCCAAAGCGAACAAAGAACTTGACCACTTTGTCTACAGCGTTTCTCATGACTTGCGTGCCCCCCTAAGTTCGATTCTGGGTCTTGCCAATATTTATGCGATGGCACGTGACCAACACGAACGGGATGATATCATCCGCATGGTAAGCGACCGCGCGCACGTACTGGACAACTTCATTCGCGAAGTGCTTGATTATTCACGCAATGCCCGATTGGACCTCAGCTTGCAGCAGGTTCGTGTGGCTGATATAGTACGGGAGGTTTTGAGCGGACTAACACACATGGATGGTATCCAGGCT
>JANPES010000398.1:0-2181 GCA_031423035.1 Cyclobacteriaceae bacterium
AAAGCATGGAATAGCAGAGCCGTTTATAGTACGGTGTATGATCAACGAAAGTATTCATGTTCCTGCTTGTCAAAACGGGTTTCTAAAATCAATGCAGAAAAAACCAGCAAGGGCTGGTTATGCTTTCCTTCGCCGCCCAATGAAATTGACCAGAACAGCGATGATGGCTATCACAAGCAGCGAATGAATCAATCCGCCGGCACCGTAACCATACGATCCAATGAGCCAGCTAATGACAAGGATAACAGCAATAATGTACAGGAGATTTCCCATGGTTGTTTTGTTTAGATACAGGTATATTCGTAAAAGTTGTGCCAAGGTTCATCGATGCGTGAATGGGCTTGGGGCACGGAAGGGGACATGCAGCACTAAAGTTGGGCTGGCTAACTGATCGAAAACGTAGAAATGTTTCCACAGACTGCAAAGAGAATCAGTCCATACAGGACAGCATTTCATCCAGGCTGATCGGTTTCTGCAGAATCCTGTGCACATAGACCGCAGGTTTGGGGGTTCGGAGGGAACTCATCAGATTGAGTTTGATGAGGGGATACTTGGCGATGATATATTCGGCTCTTTCCCATCCCAGGCCATCCGGCAATCGATTGTCGAGGAAAACATGGTCCGGTTGATCCTCCTCCAGGCTGGTCAACCCTCCAATTAATGTATGCGCGAGAACCAAATCAAAAGGCTTGTTCTTGAAGAAATACTTCAATGCCAGTCCGAAATCCACGTCATCGTCAATTACCAATACCTTCTTTCTCAAGTTCATCCCCTCAGCACTTTGGTCATTTGAATACTGCATGCAGATAGAACAAAATACCGTACCACGTCGGTTTGACGCCCATTTGTAGAAGCCGTCCTCCGGGCTGGAATGATTTTTTGTAAGGTAATGTATATTCTCACTCAAACTCCGTTCAAATGAAAAAAACAGGACTAGCACTTATCGCCATCGGAATCCTGATGATGGTCATTACCGGATTCAATTTTGTCACCCGTGAGAAAGTGATAGACATCGGGGATCTGGAGATCATGGGCAACCGGAATCGCCATGTTGAGTGGCCTCCCATCGTCGGTGGAGTGCTACTCGTGGCCGGGGTGGTCATACTGATCACGAACAAGAAGAATGCTTGATTACCTAGCCATGAAAAGAACAGAAATCATCAATAATCAGATTGTCAATTGGGTAGAACAGCTCGCCCGGTTTCTCCGGCATAACGATGTTTTCAAGAAGCCGACAGGAAGCACCCATTACCGGTTTGAGAAATTGGATACCGATCAAAACATCGTGATCTGCGAAAATCTGACCACCCACACCCCGGAGGTCATCTACGCCAATTCTCCCGTCTACCGCCTCCTTGTGGTTTGATGTAGGAATCGTTTACAGGCATTCATGAATATCGGAGGTAGTTTAATACGACGATCAACACCGACAACAACAGTTCGGCAATGGCATACATACCAAATCGTCTGTCTGGAATGCCATGAACCTGAAATGAAATAACCCTTCCCGCACCGGCGAAGAATACCATCAAGGCCACCAGATAAACCAGTGTGGCCTGCTCATCCATGGTGAATACCATCCAGAGGAAAATGCCACTTACTCCCAGATAGGTGCCAGCCATGAAACGATAGACATTGTCCAGTTGCCTGACCCCTGCCTTCGCGCCTAACAAAGGAAGTCCGCTACCCTGGACAAGGCTGGTCACGCTTCCGCGGATGGTCACGATAACCAGGACAGAAAAGACAAATTGCAGGATGGCAGTCATGACTCATCCTCCCTTTTCCTTTTCCAGCCGTTCTTTCTCCTTTTTTTCTTCTTTTGCCTTCTTCTTGAAATACCCACGGGTGAGAAAGCTGTGCTTCAAAGCCTCCATATTTTCATCCAGTTTATAGGATGCCTTGACGGAATTGGTCATGATGACCTGCATCTTATTGGCAAAGGCTGTGTCTGCGAGAACGACGCCAATCGCGTTATGTTTGTCATTCATTTTCGTCGTAATGCTTTCCATGCTGCTGGCCATCAGGGCCGACTTGGCGCTCACGCTCTTGACATTGGCGAGCGTCTCCCGGAATACCGCCACATATCCTGTATCCGAAAGCAACGCAGGGATCAGCCCATGACCATGCTGCAAATCGTTGGTGATAGAGGTAAGGTTAGCCGTAGCGCTTGCCGTGTTCTCA
>JANPES010000399.1:0-6387 GCA_031423035.1 Cyclobacteriaceae bacterium
CAAGTATAGCTGCAGCAAACCCAGCTGATTGGGCAGCCTTTTCTACGTCCCAGACTTCGCGCTGTCGTTTCGTAGGCTCGCCAAAAACAATGGTTCGCGTTATGTCTGAACCGTAGCCACCAACACTGCAGCCGCCGTCCATTAAGACAATATCACCAGCATGGAGTGTTTGTGGCGCGATGCTGCCATGGGGGAATGCGGATGCAGCGCCAAAAGAGGCGAACGCTCCACCGCGTGCACCCAGCCTTCGGTGTGCATCTGCAATAATGCCAGAAAATTCACCGGGTGACATGCCTTCTTTCAAAAACGGAATGGCCGCCTTATAAGAAGCGATCGTGATGTCGTTTGCTTTTTGCATCAACGCCAATTCGGCGGGGCTCTTGAACAGTCGGCAATTCATCGTTACAGGATCTGCGCTCTGGTAGTCCAGGGCGCCGGCTTCCTTGCGGACACCGTCATAGAGAAAGAATCGCACACGCTCTTCCATGCCGATGCGGCCCGTTCGGATGCCCAGGTCAGAGAAGATGCCTGCCACAACTTTGTAGGGACTCTCGTGCTCTTCCCATACACGCACCTCATCGCCGAGTGTCATAAGTTCGCGAACACGGGCTTCCTCAAAGTGAGGGCTAACATATTTTACATCTCCTTTCGCGGGGATAATGGCTGCCATCATGCGTTCGCTCGTGCCCCACTTGATACCGGTAAAGTATTCCATGCTTGTGCCGCCGTCCAGGAAAACGGCGTCGATCTTGTTCTCAACCATCAGGCGCTGTGCCTTTTCAATACGTCCCTTCCGCTCCTCTACCGTTATCTGCTTGATGTCATCGGTCATCGACTTGAGTGCATCCAGCCCCGATTTCTCTTCTGCCTTTTTATCAGGATCCGAGCAACTGGATAGTCCGGAAAATAAGGTTGCCGATCCAGCTGTTACTGCTGAGGCTTTGACAAAGTCACGTCGTTTCATGAGGCTGTTTTTTAATGGGTTGTAAAGCAAAACTAAGAGTTTAGTTGAGCCGAGAAAGGGTGATTTACACGGATGGCGGATTGGCCACAGATTGCACAAATTAGCACAGATTGGTAACCACCAAAAAATGCCATGGAAGGCACGCCAGCCCGCCGACGTGTCTGCGAAGGCACGGATATGTTCGGACAGTTGGCTAAACTTTAGACTTTAGACCTTTGACACCTTAGACATGAATTTTTTACCGGTGACATAGTTTGTCAGGAATTCAATCCTTTTTTAAACTATATTAAGAAACCTAATTTCCAATAACTATGAAAAGAATTCTTGTTCTCCTTGCTGTCCTTTCGATTGCCTTCAATGGCTGGTCGCAAGGCTTTACCATGAGCGCCGTGAAGAGTGCGCCATTCCCCAATGAACTCACGGCCTCTTCGCAGGGCTCCCGCATTGCCTGGGCTTTCAATGAGGAAGGCAAGCGCAACGTTTATGTCGCCGAAGGCCCTGAATTCAAACCGCGCAAACTCACTAATTACGCGTTGGATGATGGTCAGGAAATAACAAGCCTGAGCATTTCCAAAGATGGAAAGTGGGTGGTATTCGTCCGCGGCGGGGACCACGGCTCCAACTGGGAGGATGGGCTGCCGGTCAATCCTGGGTTTACGACGACACCATACAAAGTACAGGTGTTGAGTGTCCCGTTCTCTGGCGGCGAGGTGAAATCTCTGGCCGAAGGGGATGCTGCTTCGATCACACCTAAGGGAACAGACGTGACGTTTATTAAAAGCAATCAACTTTGGTCAGTGCCAATTGATGGAGCATCGGCAGCCAAGAATTTGTTCACCACACGCGGGACTATTAACTCCTATGAATGGTCTGCCGATGGATCGCGATTGGTCTTCTCCGTCAACCGGGGAGACCATTCTTTTGTGGGGGTTTACACAAATGCCGAAACTCCCATTCAGTGGATCGCACCGAATTTCAATCACGATACATCACCCCGCTGGTCGCCTGATGGAACCCGTGTAACCTTTATCCGAACTCCGGGTAATGGTGGCGCGCCTGACTCCGTCCTCACACAGCGTCATCGTCCCTGGTCTATCTGGATGGCAGACGTAAAATCCGGCAAGGCGACACAACTCTGGAAAGCGCCAACCACTTTGAAGGGATCCTATCCTACGACGCAAGGAAATACCAATCTTAACTGGGGCGCAGGCGAACGCATCACCTTTATGTCCTATCAGGACGGGTGGCCCCATTTGTATTCCATCTCATCCCAGGGAGGTAGCCCGCTTCTATTGACACCGGGTTCCTTCATGGTAGAATACATCCGCCTCAGTGCCGATGGAAAGTGGCTGGTCTTCTGCGCGAATACCGGCCCCGACAAACTTGACCTTGACCGTCGCCACATGGTCCGCGTCCCGGTAGACAAAGCAGCGATGGAAGTGCTGACGCCTGGAGCTGGTAACGAATGGACTCCGGTCGTGACCGGCGATGGTTCGACTATGGTTTATATCAGCGCTACCGCCCAACGCCCACCGCTTCCTACGGTGATGAACCTTGCATCCAAGCAAGCAAAGATCCTGGGTCAGGAATTGGTACCCGCCGGATTTCCCGAGAAGAGCCTGGTTACTCCGAAGAAGGTTACGTTCAAGTCATCCGATGGTGTACTGGTGCACGCGGACTTGTTTGAGCCCGTTGGAGGCGCAGCCAAAAAGCCCGCAATCATTTACATCCATGGTGGCCCGCCCCGTCAGATGCTGTTGGGCTGGCACTATTCGGATTATTATTCCAACGCTTATGCGTCCAATCAGTACCTGGCAAATCTTGGGTTCGTCGTTCTTGCGGTAAACTACCGTCTCGGTATTGGCTATGGCTTTGACTTCCATCAGCCGGCCAATGCGGGTACGAATGGAGCGTCCGAGTATCTCGATATCAAGGCTGCTGGAGAATGGTTAGCGCAGCAAACCAATGTCGATGCGTCGAAGATTGGTACCTATGGCGGATCGTATGGAGGCTACCTGGTGGCCATGGCGCTGGGCAAGGATTCCAAACTTTTTGCAGCCGGCGTTGACATTCACGGCGTACATGACCGAACCATAGAAAGAACGCGCAACATGGTTGCACCCGACAAGTTTGAACGCGCCCCCGACGCAGACAAAGCGCTGCAGGTAGGCTGGGCGTCCTCGCCGACAGCCTATGTGAGCACGTGGACTTCTCCCGTGTTGATGATTCATGGCGATGATGACCGTAACGTTAGGTTCAATCAGAGCACAGACCTGGTGCGCCGCCTGGACAAGAAGGGAGTAGAGGTGGAAACTTTGGTTATTGTTGATGATACGCACCATTGGATGAAGCATGCTAATGCGCTGACCGTCTATTCGGCCACGGCAGACTACTTCCTCAAGAAATTCATGAAGAAGTAATGCCTGAGAAGAAGATATTAATTACGGTTTCAAAGACGATCGGCAAAGTCTCAGGGAAAGTCATTGCCGCCAAAAAGGCAAAATATGTGCTCGTGCTGGGCCATGGCGCTGGCGCGGGAATGGATCATCCATTCATGAAGGCCTTGGCGCTGGAATTGGAAAAGCTGAACGTAACTACCGTCCGATACAATTTTCCATACATGGAGAACAAGAAAGGCAGGCCCGATTCTCCTGCAGTGGCAACAGCGACAGTAGCGGCAGTTGTTCAAAGGGTGCAGACCCTTTTTCCAAAGCTTCCGCTTTTTGTCAGCGGGAAATCCTTTGGCGGGAGGATGACGTCGCAATGGGTATCGGCTGAGAAGCCAGAAGGTGTGAAGGGCATTGCGTTTTATGGATTTCCTTTGCATCGTCCAGGTGCGCCTTCGGCTAAACGTGCCGAGCATCTGTACAAAATTGAATTGCCCTTACTTTTTCTTTCGGGCACAAAAGACACACTCGCTGACATGACCTTGTTAAAAAGGGTGTGTAAAAAATTGAAGAAGTCGACACTCGTAACCTTTGAGAAGGCGGATCATAGTTTCAAGGCAGGGAAGGAGAACCTTATTCCGAAGCTGGCGGCGGTGACGGTGGGGTGGATGGGGACAATTTGAAAATTTGAAAATGGAATGTAGCAGCTTAATAGAAGCAAGGATCGATGGGAGTTGTCTCATCTTCAAATTTTCAAATATTCAAATTTTCAAGTTGATCTGGTTGTTGCCTTTGCTTGCTGGGTGTAGTCATTCAGATAACATCAACCCCGAAGAGGCTGCAATTCGTTTTGTCCGGGAGACCAGCAATGCCGCAATCGCTTCGCATGATACAACTTCCCTGGGAAAAACACTTGCTCCTGATTATCATGTAATCACTTCGAGAAATTCGGAATCATCAGGGCGTCAGGCAATGCTTGTCCGGTTTGCGGCAGATGCTGCAGACGTAATCTATGTACGGACACCCGATGTTATCCGCGTATTTCCGGAATGGAAAATGGCCAGTGAAACAGGAACGTGGGTTGGACGCTGGAGTCAGGACGAAGACAAAATAGAACTTTCAGGAACTTATTTTGCCAAATGGCATAAAGTCGATGGATCCTGGTTGATCCGAGCGGAGATATTTGTACCACTACGTTGCACCGGCGGGAAGTATTGTGATCAGGGGCCGATCTAGTTTGAAGGGTGGGACTTGATTTAAGGGCATCTCTAAAAACCTTGCCCTTGACTACCTCATCCTTTATCCTTCTCCAAAAAGAGAAGGTCAAGCGGAGTTTTTAGAGATGCCCTTAATTGATTTCTGCATCTGCCTCCATCTCCACCAGGTAATTATCCCCAATCAAGTCAGCCCGTACCATCGTATTGGCCGGTTGGATTTCCTTGAAGCGTTCCCCATGTGCCCGGGCAATGGCCTCCCAGTCTAAAATATTCTTGATAAAGATCCGGGTGCGGACCACATCCTCAAGCTTTCCGCCCAGGGATTGGATGGCGCCCTCAATCTTGTCGATGATGAAGTGTGTCTGTGCTGCCGGATCGGATCCTCCGATGTCCAGCATCCCGTGTGTGGCCGTCGTTCCTGAAACACTTATTCGGTTTCCTTTGCGTACTGCACGACTGAACCCAGCCAGGTCTTCCCATACCGTGCCGCTCAGGGCCTTGGATCGGCCATCTGCACCTTTGCGTACCGGGTATGGAGATGGCATCGTTTCAAGGTGATGACTGAGATCGCCAGAGGCGGTAAGGAAGGGTGGTTTGCGGTACTCATCACCGCAGTCACCGGGAATGGAACTCAATTGAGCTAATCCGTTTCTAATGGCCGCAATGTCCGCCTTGTTCAGTTTAAGTTTGAAGAGCGCAACATTGTTGTTGACGTGCTGGCTTTGGCCAAGTCTGGCACCAATAATCACAGCGCCGACTGCAGGCTGATCCAGAATATATCGTGATGCTACATTGGCGATAGAAGATTGATTCCGTTTGGCTACGCCATCCAGGACGGACAATAGATTTTGAAATACAGCCCATCCTCCAGCGGTATCGATGAAGCGTTTGTATTTCATTTCTGACCAGGTGTTAAGTGCAGCACCGGTCGGTTCCGGTTTGCTCAGCCATTTTTCGGAAAGGAAACCTCCCGCCAGGGTACCAAACGCGAGGAGATGGATGTTGTGCTCCACACATAGGTCGGTCATTGGCCCAGAGGCTCGTTGGTCAAGTAGCGAGAAGCATACCTGATTGGTAACAACTGGAATACCGCTGTTCAGCACAATCCGCAAATGCGCGGTGTCAAAATTGGTGAGCCCCAGTTCAGCGATAAGTCCTTCCTTCCTAAATTCTGATAAGAAGAACAAACAATCCAGCCACCGCGGGTCGGCGTAATTCCAGGCATGAAACTGCATCAAGTCGACGCGTTCTGACCGGAGCCTTGTCAGCGCCTTTTCAACAGCCGACCTAACGATATCACGTGTAACCGGACCGGGAGTAGGAACCCATTTGGTAAGAAGTTGGACTGGAGTTTTTGTGACCTGCTTCTTGAAAGTCCCATCAATAAGCTCTGCGGAGCCGTAGTGGTCGGCCATGTCAAATGTTGTCAATCCCGCCTCGGCATAAGCTTGCATCGAATTGGCAGTCTCCGCTATGTCAATCGCACGACCGTCCCGTTCCATATCGGCTATCTGCCAGAGCCCGGTGACGACACGCGAAATTGTAAGACGCGGAGCAAGTTCTATTCGTTCGGTATCCATTCGGTAAAATTACTCAGGAGGGAGGGTTGAAAATAGTTTGTGCTCGTCAATTCCGCGGGAGCGCAGCCTGTTACGTTCACGGAGATAGATCGTTGTACCAATTGCCATTACAATAAGCCAAACAGGGGTGGAATGGAAATACCAGGCTGTGACATCTGCCGTCAGGTCTTTGATCAGGTGGATAGTCAGAAATCCCGAAAGGACAATTACACCGGCCCATGCCAGAACCAATTGCCAGG
>JANPES010000400.1:0-4128 GCA_031423035.1 Cyclobacteriaceae bacterium
CAAGGCTTCCCTATCAGGCCGGAAATGAAAAACGTGAGGTACTTAATTCCATAATCCCTGCCAACCCAAACCAACCCTACGACATGCGCGATGTGATAAGCGGTGTGGTGGATGAGGGATCCTTCTTCGAAGTACACAAGAACTTTGCGGAAAATATTGTTGTGGGATTCGCTCGCCTGGCAGGGCGAAGCATCGGCATAGTCGGAAACCAACCCGCTTCGCTGGCGGGCGTACTCGATATTGACTCAAGCATCAAGGGTGCCCGGTTTGTACGTTTCTGCGATTGTTTTAATATCCCCCTTCTGGTTCTCGAAGATGTGCCAGGCTTCCTGCCGGGCACAGACCAGGAATGGAACGGCATCATTGTAAATGGAGCCAAGCTGTTGTATGCATTTTCTGAGGCAACGGTTCCCCGTGTGACCGTGATCACCCGCAAGGCCTACGGCGGCGCGTATGATGTGATGAACTCCAAGCACATCGGGGCTGATTTGAACTACGCCTGGCCAACGGCGGAGATTGCCGTGATGGGTGCCAAAGGAGCCTCGGAGATTATCTTCAAGAAAGAGATATCGGAAGCGGCAGACCCGGAAGCCAAGCTCAACGAAAAAGTTGACGAATACACACGGAAGTTCGCGAACCCTTATCGTGCGGCCCACCGCGGATACATAGATGAAGTCATCTATCCAGACCAGACACGTGAGAAAATGATTCGGGCTTTTCAGATGCTGGAGAATAAGGTGGCAACACTTCCGAAAAAGAAGCACGGGAATATACCGCTATAAAAGTATTGGGGGGTTACGCCAATAGCCTCTTCACTTCGATCTTCAGAGAGGGGATGTCACGTATGATTACTTTCCATACTAAGTTATCATCAACGGCATCATAGGAGTGAATGACTCGATTTCGAAATGAGATTATTTTTATGGACTCTTTCAGTTCGAATTGACTATCCGCCTTCAGGATTCTGTTCACCGCCTCCCCAATGATGGTCAACTCACGTTCTACTGCTCTTTTTACGGTCAAGAGCTTAACATAAGAATTGAAATCCCTTTTTCCTTGCAGGTGATAGTCAATGGCGTCGATGCTGGGCAGAATATCCGACAATGACTTCTTGATTGCGTCATTCATACAAAGCAAATTTTGCTTCGTTTACGCTTTTGATGAAATACGGGTTTTTCAGAGATGGTTCGGTGATCAGGTCCACATGACGCTTCAGTAGAATCTCCAATTTATCAGCCAAGTCAAAGTATAGCTCGCCATATTCAACCGGATCCAAGTTGTCTTCGAATGCAACCAGCAAAGCAATGTCACTGTCAATGCCAAAAGTCTCCTTAACAACAGACCCAAAGGCATAGGCCTTTTTCACTTTGTGCTTTTTTAGAAGCATTATTACTTCAGGAAGCCTGTCTTTTAAGATAGTGTTCATTCCTCAAAGATAGCCATATTTAACCTTTAGGCTGGTATTCGGGATTGGTGGAAAATGAAGTGAAATGCAGCCGGTAAGCAGCAGCATTGTGCGGGTGATTACGTTTGACTGTTCTTTCCGTTAACGATTTCAGAAGAAGAACTGCTCTTTTGTAATCTTTCCGTCTTTCACTTCATATACTGCAATCTCGTCCATCTTCGTGCGACCTGCACCTTTCATTGTTACATCCATTCCCATCGCCACGCTAAAATGATTGCCGGCTATGACAGGCGCATTTGTATATCCGCCATGAACCTCTTGCACCATGCTATTCCATTCTTCACCTTTTTTCTTGATCGCATCCAGTCCCTGGACAGATTTCAAGCCCTGCGCCTGAGGTGGTTCGATGCTCACGGCGTTGGGTGCATATAGCTCATTTTGAATTTGTTCAAACTTGCCTTCCTGGCTAAGCTGATGAAAGCGTTTAGCAATTTCCTCGATGTTCATAAAATTCGATTTTAGTGATTATTTAAAATATGTGGGGATTGAAATTAGGCATTCTGCTTACATCGAACACTGCCCCCAATGAGGTTATTTTGGTGTGGCTTTGAAACAACGCGAGAATACCCGAATTTCAGGTTTTCCAATAAAGCGCCAATGAAAGGAGACGCATTAACAAAGCTACCATGGACAAAAAAAGCAAGACATTTTTATTCAACTACCTCAACAACTCTTCCCCTACGGGATTTGAGCACACCGGTCAACAAATCTGGCTGAATTACCTCAAGCCCTACATTGACGAAAAGATGGTGGACGTTTACGGCACGGCCGTTGGCGTCATCAACCCTAAAGCTGCCTACAAAGTGGTTATCGAAGCACACGCGGACGAAATTTCCTGGTTTGTAAACTATATCACGGAAGAGGGATATATCTATGTGCGGCGCAATGGTGGCTCGGATCATCAGATCGCTCCTTCTATGCGCGTAAACATTTATACCGACAAAGGAGTTGTCAAAGGCATATTTGGTTGGCCTGCCATTCACGTGCGCGATGCCGGGAAGGAAGAGGCTCCGAGTCTGAAAAATATCTTCATTGACATCGGAGCTGAATCAAAGAAAGAAGTGGAAGCCAGGGGTGTCCATGTAGGATGCGTTGCCACGTTCGAAGATGAATTCATCGAACTCGGCAAGAACTACTTCGTCGGAAGGGCGCTCGACAACCGGATGGGTGGATTCATGATTGCCGAGGTGGCAAGAAGACTGAAAGAGAACAAGAAGAGGCTTCCCTTTGGTTTGTATATTGTCAATGCTGTCCAGGAAGAAATAGGCTTGCGTGGTGCCGAGATGATTTCACGTAGAATCAAACCTGACCTGGCCATCTGTACCGATGTGACGCACGATACACAGTCACCGATGTACAACAAGAAAGAGAGCGGCAACCTGCGTTGCGGATCCGGCCCCGTTGTTTGCTATGGCCCTGCCGTGCAAAACAATGTGTTGAAGATGATCATCCATACGGCAGAGAAGAAGAAAATGAAATTCCAGCGGCAGGCCGTTTCCAGATCTACTGGCACGGATACGGATTCTTTTGCCTATTCCGCAGAGGGCGTCGCATCGGCGTTGATTTCGTTGCCGTTAAAATACATGCACACCACCGTAGAAATGGTACATAAGGATGACGTCGAGCAGGTGATACAACTGATCTATGAAGTGCTTCTGCAGGTGAAGCCAGGACATGATTTCCGGTATATCAAGTAGCGATAATCGTACTGAACTGCGTCACCTTCCTATGAAAAGTCCTACCGGCGCGCGCTTCGCGCTGCCGGTACCCCGTCCCACTCAAGGTGTACATCAGCCTATGAAAAACTTTCTCGCGGTTATTTCTTCACGACCCCTTCGGGTACCTCTCTCTTTCATGAAAATACGGAGCTAAGCTGTCAGGAATTGATCAACTTTGTACTGATCTCAGAATGATTGAGGACTAAAGTCCATCATCATCTCTATCCCATTGCCACGCCCTTAAGGGCGTGGCAATGAGGGCCAACAATTATGGGCTTTAGCCCAGGGTACCTGACCTATTACCTATAATTCGATCTTTTTCAGTTTTGCCAGGTCTAAGCAAGTAGTTCCCATTGCCGCCAACTTGAAATCGCAGAATGTGACATCAAGTGGGAAAACGCTCCGTTGATATCTCCATCTTGAATCCAACTTCTTTCATGTCATCCCAGAAAGAAGGATAGGATTTTTCAACGACTGTTGGTGATTCGATGGTGACGTCCATGCGTGTCGCCCACGGCGCAAACCCCATCGCCATCCGGTGATCATGATACGTATTGATCGATAAATTGGCCGGCATATCTTCGGGTTTTTCCGGTCTTAACCTCCATATCCCCCCATCTTCTTTCAGTGATGCGCCAATCTTCGCCAACTCAGTCTGCAACGCGGCAATCCGGTCAGTTTCCTTAATCCGCAGACTTTCCATGCCCGTGAATTCTCCGGTTACCCCCAGGGCAGCACAAACCGGCAGGACCGTCTGGGCCAGATCCGGGCAGTCACTGAAGTTTACTTCGAGATGAGACACACATTGCCCACGGCCAGTCAACCTCAATCCTTCGGATGTAAGAACGGAGGAGACCCCCAACCTTTTCATGATATCCAGAATAACCCGGTCTCCTTGCAGGGAGTAAGACCCAACCCCGGGCAAGAGGAGGTCGGCCTTTTCAG
>JANPES010000401.1:0-3392 GCA_031423035.1 Cyclobacteriaceae bacterium
CCACAATGTCTGCGCGCACTACGGCGTGCGCACCAATACCCACAAGCTGATCTACTTCCATCCCCCCGACATCACTTGGAATGGGATCGTGGACGCCGATCCCCGCTTGTTGCCCTACTGGGAGCTCTTCGATCTTGTGGAAGACCCCAACGAGCTCCATAACGCCTACGATGACCCCGCCTACGCCCATGTCCAAACACAGCTCCACGAGGAACTGGATCGCCTGCAACAGCAGTACGGCGACGAGCCGCTCCACTCCCCGTCGGGTACGATGTGCGCCTGACAGCTCTTCTCTTCTACCTATTTCGTACGTACAAAATGTGATACGAGAACGGACTGTCAGGCTACTACATAGGGGCAAAATTCGCCCCCGTTTTCACCTATGATCCTAATGCTTGCACCAGACGGCTTGCGTCTTCAAATCGAATGGGATCAAGCGATAAGTTCATCAAGCGGTCCGGCATGAGACATACTGTTCTGTTTCAGCTCAAGATCTTCGTTGCCATAATATTTGATCGGGTTGCCGTAGGCGTTGAGTAAGGTAGTCCACCAGTTTCCGATCGTTCGACAACCTACATCACCGTACTTGGGGTAACGTATATAACGACCTGGAATCTTGAGTTTACCGCTACAGCCTCCGACAATGACATAAGGCCATTCCAAACAATCTCCATGGTGCTTATTGGAAGAGTCACTGAGGTAGATAATCATGGTATTGTCCAGCATGTTGCCATTACCCTCTGGAACGGCCTTTAATTTTTTCGCCATCGTCGCAATCAATTCCATATGGTACTTTTGAATGATATCGCGGCATTGCGATTGATCTCTTCCATTATCACCTTCGTCATGTCCAATTCCATGGATATTTCGCGTCAAGCCGAGACCCTTGTAGACCGTGTTTGCATTGTCCAAACGTATGGTGACGCAGTTGGTGAGACCGGCGATCAAAGCAGCAACGGCCAAATCACAATGGGCTTCTTGGCGAACCTCCTCGACAAGTGACGTAAACTTGTCCGTGAACTGTGGTGCGTTGTCCTTGATATTCTCTTTCATCCCGACGAGTTTACTATGACGCATCTGGAGCTCTTCAAAAGCATTGAGATACGCATCCATCTTCATCTTTTCCGCTGACGGAATGCCCTTTTCAACTTTCTTGATATCGTCGATCATAAAATCGAAAAGGTTTTTCTGAAGTCTGAATCGCCTCTCTCCCTCTTTAGATGCAGAAACTGCCGAGCCAAACAGTTGTTCAAAGGCTACATCAGGACTGCCCTGAAACGGAAGTTCTTTACCGGGGCCGACTGCCGAGATCCCAGGATACATGGTTCCACCAATGTTATTGGATCCCCAATCTCCTTTAACGGCCAACCCCACATGATTGAAAGGGGCCGGATACAATTTGGCTAATTCCGAATCCGCTGTGGCCCGCAATGGGTTACCGGGATTGACTTCACTACCAACCATGTACACGCCCATCATGCCAAAATGACTTGTATGGCCACCGCGACACATTTTCCCCGAGAGGCCTTGCACGATGGACAGTTGGTTTTGGTAAGGTTTGAGAGCTTCCATTGAAGGAGGCAGAGCGGTTTTCGTGAGCGATGCATTGATCGGATTACTACCGTTTGCCTTGAATTCGTCCGGGGTGATACTCGAAGGCCAAATGCCACTGTCTTTAACAACAAAAACAAAACGACTTGGCAGTGCGTCGGCGTTGCCTTTGGCATGCAGCTCCATCTGACATAATAAGGGAGTTAAAAGAAACCTACCGGCTCCCAGGGACATGCCTTTGAGAATGCTGCGACGTGAATGTATCATGATTTGTACCTTAATCTTTGGTAAGTGTTTTCCGGTAAAGGAATGAGTCGGAGGTAAGTAAAGAGATCAAAAGTGCCTTGAAGCTTCCGCCACTTTCTAGGTACGCTTTGTCAGCCGCCATCAAAGTCATTGAGTCTGATAGCATCTCATTGCGCCCCATAAAATATCGAAACACATGTCGAATCATTGACTGTCTGACCTTTTCCGAATTGGCCAACTTATGTATTAGTTCCAAAGCATCTTTAACGTCCCCATCCACACCTATTTCGCTTGTGCCCGCTAGAACACCACGGGAATCAACCGGTTTGACGGGGAATGTGCCGTTCACCTTGGGCAATTTATCAAGAGTCTCTGTCGTGCGGTAGCGACCAAAATCATCAAATATCTCAAAGGTGTAACCCAAAGGGTTCATCTGTTGGTGACAACGCCAGCATTCTTTCGCTTCCGTAACGGATAGCCTCTCTCTCAGGGTTTTTTGATGGTCCTCAGGAATGGTGGCATCGACGGTGATGGGTACGTCTAGAACCACACCTGCTAACAACCGTTGTCTGATCCATTTGCCGCGACGAATGGGGTCGGAGATGTCATTGAGAGAGTGTGCAATCAGCCAGGCAGGATGAGTGAGCATGCCCGCACGGTTCGGTCTTTTGTACGGTTGGGGCAGAAGAAAATTCTGTTCACCGTCCCTCAGGTCATAGGCCATGGGATATTTCTGGTAGAGCGAATGCATGCCCTGGCTAACTACCTGATAGGATTTATCTTTGTCAGGGTATCCGATCCTGCCTTCAGTCGGGATCTCGGCCCCCATTTTCTTTATCGCCTCAGGATTGCCATTAAAGCCTCGGTCAAAACCATGTAGATAATATTTTTTGTTGAGTTCTTTCCAATCCTTCAGGCCCAGACTTTTCAGCAATTCCTTTGACTTCTCTTCCGGTAGCTGCCCCTTGTCGATCATCTCCTTGTTTTGTTCGTAAAAAGCAAAGACAGTATTCCTGAAGGTCTGCCTGTTTAGGATGAAATACTCGTCCGATGTCAATAATTGCCTAAAAACGTCTTTATCCTTTGCAAGAATATTTAACACGAAAAAATCGGCATCTCGCTCATAGATAACGGGGTAGTTTTCCCCGTAATAACTGAACCCTCCTGAGCGTGCTTCATCCTTAAAAACAATATGAGCCTGGTTGTATCCAAAGAACTCCTGGAAAAATCGCAGTATTCTTGGCTTCTCAAGCGATTCATCCTCGAGCATCCGAGAGATCTGTGCGTGTACTTCGTCTTTAGTTCTCAGCTTTCCTGATTCCGCAGCCTGAAGGAGAATATTGTCCGGGCGTCGATCCGTTAAGGCATAGGAAATCGCAAAGGCGAGTTCGGTGGATGACAGCATCCGACGACCAGAAGAATCCGATTCCCCAAGGCCGATTTCAATTCTATAGACCGATTCGGGGTGCATCATGATCGCCATCAGCATTACTCTTAAAGCTTCTGAATTGTCACCATCTTTGGCAGAAGCTCTGAACAGGACGACGTAATTATTCAACTCATCTTTCGTGGGATCACGAAAGACAACCTTTTTA
>JANPES010000402.1:0-4496 GCA_031423035.1 Cyclobacteriaceae bacterium
TATTATGGAAGCGCAAACTGTTCGCCTACATATAAGTCAGTACAATTGCTGCGATCAGCAACGTGCCAAAGTGATATCCCGTGTTGATGGCGAATAACTTCATCGATTTCTTTTCCCAAACGGTTGAGCCTAAATCTCCCGGCAAGTAAAATCCCAGCCAGGTAAAACCGGCTGCGCTCAGGATGTTCTCGAGCGTACTCATCTCGTTTGGCACATGGCTCCAGGCCATCATGTTACTTGCAAAAACATAGGCCATCAAAAAGTTACCGATGACCATGAAGATCATCCCCTTGGCCATCTCGCTGCTTGGAGGTTTCACGCTGGTGTCGAATTTCATTTCTTGTGCCCAGGCTTTCCCAAAGAGCGGAGTGTACCATATGAATCCGAAAATGAAGTTCGCGACAACAGCCACCAGGACTGCCATCATGTTAATGTGCATTTCCATAGCATGTAAGGGTTTGGTTTAAATGAAAGTAGGGATTTCGTGGTTCGTTTCCAACGGATGCTGCCTTCTCTGGTCACAACCAGTACATGAAGACTGGCAATTCACGTCTTTTAGGGGGTGTTGTTCGATCGGCCGCGTGAGGATGTCCTACACCTTAAGGTGTAGGACACCTGGGCTTGCCCCGAATCCGCGCAGGGCTAGAACTGCAATAGCCCTCTTGCTGTTAACTACACGTCATTTGATAACTTTGACGCCTCAACTCAAAGAAATCTGCAGATTACAAATAGCATGGAGTTAACAGCGACAAGCGGTAAATACACCAAGGATTCCTTTCCTGTCCTGGAAATGACCTGCGCCGCATGCGCCATCAGTGTAGAATCCATGTTGAAGTCAACCGCGGGCGTGAAAGCAGCCTCAGTCAATTTTGCCAACCAGACTGCCTTGGTGGAATACGATTCTGCCGTGGCAAAGCCTATCGATCTCAGACATGCAGTTCAATCCATTGGCTATGACCTTGTGGTCGATGTGGTCGACCCGCAAGCAGTACAAGATGAAGCGAAGCGCAAGTACCTGGGGGAGGTCAAGCGCTCCACGCTTTGGTCTGCAAGCCTCTCAGTACCCGTCGTTATCATTGGGATGTTCTTCATGGACCTCCCGTATGGAAATTATATTTCCATGGTTCTTGCGGCACCCGTAGTTTTCCATTTTGGCAGAAACTTCTTTGTCCATGCCGCCAAGCAGGCCCGCTTTGGAAAAGCAAACATGGACACGTTGGTTGCCCTGTCTACCGGCATTGCCTTTGCTTTCAGTGTCTTCAATACTTTCTTTCCGGAATTCTGGCACAATCGCGGCGTGCACCCACACGTCTACTACGAGGCGGCCGCTGTGGTCATCACATTTATTTTACTAGGAAAGTGGCTGGAGGAGGGCGCGAAGTCCAGCACATCATCGGCCATTCGCAAACTGATGGGACTGCAACCGAAGACCGTTCGCGTTCTGGTTGACGGGGCCGAGCGTGAAATACCCATTGCAACAGTAGCGGTAGGTCAACTGCTGATCGTGCGCCCAGGAGAGAAAATTCCGGTCGACGGGGCTGTCACTTCCGGCTCCTCGTATGTCGACGAGAGCATGATTTCTGGTGAACCGGTTGCTGTCGAAAAGAAATCAGGAGATTCCGTTTTTGCGGGAACAATCAACCAGAAAGGCAGCTTTCAGTTTGAGGCGCTTAAAGTTGGGGGCGATACCATCCTCGCGCAAATAATAAAATTGGTACAGGAGGCGCAGGGCAGTAAATCGCCGGTACAAAAACTGGTGGACAAAATTGCCGGAGTCTTTGTTCCCGTAGTGATGGGTATTTCCATTCTGACCTTTTTTACTTGGATGATCGTTGGCGGAGACGATGCCTTCGCCCATGCGCTGCTGACATCGGTCACTGTCCTTATCATCGCTTGCCCGTGTGCCCTCGGCCTGGCGACCCCAACGGCGATCATGGTTGGCGTGGGAAAAGGTGCCGAAAATAATATTCTTATCAAGGATGCCGAGAGCCTGGAGTTGGCGCATCGGGTCAATACCATTGTCCTCGACAAGACAGGTACGGTTACGGAGGGAAAGCCGGTAGTTAGTGAGCTCGCTTGGGCTGATGGAGAAACTGAGTCAACTTGCAAGGATATCTTATTCAGCCTGGAAGGTCAATCAGAACATCCGCTTGCACAGGCAATCGTTGACAAGTTGAAAGCGGAGCACGCGAAGCCGATAGTTTTAGAGAACTTTTTAAGTGTCACCGGCAAGGGCGTGGTCGGTCAAGTGGATGGCATCACCTATGCAGTAGGGAATCAGGCACTCCTGGAAGATAGTGGAATTGCACTCGGTGATGCCGACCGTAAGCAAGCGCAACAATGGCAAGCGGAAGCAAAGACGGTTATTTTTTTCGGTGGAAAGGGTAAGGTGTTGGCGATTGTTTCCATCGCGGACCGGGTGAAGGCTACTTCGAAAGCGGCTATCGATACATTGGATAGAATGGGAATTGCCGTGTACATGCTTACGGGCGACAATGAACAAACGGCCGGCGCGGTCGCACAACAGGTGGGTGTCAAACATTTTAGGTCTGGTGTCATGCCGTCAGAGAAGGCGGAATTTGTTAAGCAGCTTCAGGCGGAAGGGAAAATTGTCGCAATGGTTGGCGATGGAATCAATGATTCACAGGCGTTGGCCCAGGCGGATGTCAGCATTGCCATGGGCAAAGGCTCGGATATCGCCATGGACGTGGCCAAGATGACACTGATTACATCCGACCTGAATGCGATCCCAAAGGCATTGAACCTGTCTTCAAAGACAGTTCGGGGCATCCGTCAGAATCTATTCTGGGCCTTTGTATATAATGTGATCGGGATCCCCATCGCGGCTGGTGTGTTATTTCCGATCAATGGCTTTCTACTCGACCCGATGATTGCTGGCGGTGCGATGGCGCTGAGTTCGTTGAGTGTGGTGAGCAATAGCCTTAGGCTGAAATTTGCGTCACTTTGAGAATATGTAACCTGCTGCCTGCATCCTGCTACCCATTTCCATTCTAAAGATTAGCCCAGTCCCTGACTTCGGTCATGGTTCTTTTCCCTAAAAGTAGCCAGGTTAGATGCCTGGACGGAACACCCTTCGCGCGCTAAATTTTACTGTTATGGCTACGACTACTTTCCCCGACGTCTACACGCACGAGACGGTCGCGGAACAACTGGTGGAAATTGGAAAAGAAATGGTTGACGCAGAGGAGACATACGCTGACCTCCTCTCAACCCTGCATCCCAACTTTAGACGAAGCGGCGCAAACCTGATTCACTACCTGATACTTCGGAATAAGGAAATACGTGAGACGCAGGAATACTTGCATCAAGTCGGCCTTTCCTCGCTAACGAACTCGGAAAGCCATACGCTTTCCCAGGTACAGAATGTATTGAGCTGGCTGAATCATGGTCATACTGTGGCCGCCGATTCCCAGTGTGATTTTACCACCGCCTTGCGCCTTCGTCAGTCGAATGCCGAGCGCCTGCTCGGCATGTTCCCAATCCAGGACCGGCCCCATATCATGGTTACGTTCTCATCCCAAAATATGCAGGATGCCATGTTGGTAGAACAAATGCTGAATGAGGGGATGTCAGTGGCCCGCATCAACTGCGCGCACGACAACGAGGAAGTGTGGCTTAACATGATTAAGGTGTTGCGTAAGGCGGAGTTCAAAACGGGCAAAAACTGTAAACTCTATATGGACCTGGCCGGACCCAAGATCCGGATCCATTCGATTGCGGCGTTGAAGAAAAACAACAGCGAGCACCTACCGGTGGAAGAGGGCATGGAGTTGGACCTGAAATTTAACACAACCGGTCGCAATGGGCCTAAGGATAAACGCGATGTGCTGTATGTTGAGCCTAGGGAAATTTTGACCTTTGTCAAGTTAGGAGAGCCCATTGTATTTGACGATGGAAAATTTGAGGCCACCGTAGTTCGTGTGGAATCTGAATTCGTCAGGGTCAGAATCGTTAGGATCTCGACGAAGAATAGGGTGTTGAAACCTGAAAAGGGAATAAACCTCCCGAATTCAGATCTCAAGATAGCCCCGCTGACACCACAGGACATGAAGAACATTCCATTTGTCTGCCGGCATGCCGATATGGTAGGCTATTCGTTTGTGATCAGTCCGGATGATGTTGAATTGCTGCGCACGGAATTGCGAAAGCATGCAAAAGGAACTGCGCCCTCCATTATTCTGAAGATCGAACGACTTTCTGCTATACAGAATCTGCCTGCGTTGCTCCTGAACGGCATGAAGGATCAATCGCTAGGTGTGATGATCGCCCGCGGAGACCTGGCCGTCGAAATCGGTTTTGAGCGGCTCAGTGAAATTCAAGAGGAAATCCTCTGGATTTGCGAAGCGGCGCACGTTCCTGTGATTTGGGCGACGCAGGTGTTGGAGACGTTGAATAAGACTGGCTATGCAACGCGTTCAGAGATCACCGATGCGGCCATGGGCGGAAGGGCGGAGTGCGTCATGCTGAACAAAGGG
>JANPES010000403.1:0-3359 GCA_031423035.1 Cyclobacteriaceae bacterium
AATGACACTCCCCCATCGACATAGTTTCCCTCATCATCCGGCCCTCCATGCGCTACCGCGCGCATCATGGTCTTCAGACCCTCGCTAAAGTCGTCAGGAACTTTTGAAATCCGGCCTACGATCCTGCACATGGACCAGAGACTGTAAAAATGTCAATCAGGTATTTCAAACTGGCTTTGATTCGGAGGGAAGCCCCACCAAATCGCTTTTCAAAAAGGTCAGGATTCAGAGTAGTATCCGTGGCCGTTCTTCTTCTTCGCCCCGTATCCATAACCATAACCATAACCATATCCGTATCCATATCCGTATCCATATCCAGGACCCGATTTATAGATGTCATTCAATACGATGCTGATATTCGTGAGGCGTTTCGATGAATGATAATCATGAATGGTGCGAAGCAGCATTTTCGGGGTACGGTTCTGCCGCACGAGGAATAATGAATGATCGGCCATCGCTGAAATCACAAAAGCATCCGACACGATGGCGAGCGGCGGGGTATCAATGATCACGTAGTCGTAACGGTTGCGGGCCTCAGTCAGGAATTCCTTCATGCGCTCGGTTAGAAGCAATTCGGAAGGGTTGGGAGGCACAGGTCCGCCGCTGACAAGGTCCAGATGCTCCACACCGGTGCGCTGAACAATGCTGTCAAAAGTAGCTGCACCAGACAAGAAGTTGCTAAGCCCATTGTGGTTATTCAACTCAAAATCCATAAATAGTTTCGGCTTCCGCATGTCGGCACCTACAATCAAGGTGCGTTTTCCCGAAAGCGCAAACACGGATGCAAGATTGATTGATGTAAATGTCTTTCCCTCACCACTGATAGAACTCGTCACCATGAAAACGGCTTTGGAACGCTGGCCAAGAAAGTAGTTCAGGTTGGACCGAAGGGCCCGGAAAGATTCTGCAATTGCAGACTTGGGATGGTTGATGACCTCCAGGTTGGTGTCTGTCCTTTTGTGCCCGATGCCGCCGAGAAACGGTATAGAAGTAATCTTTTCAATATCCTCCCTGGATTGAACCCGCGTATTGAAAAGTTCCATGAGAACAATGACGAGTACGGGTAGTCCAAGTCCCAGCAAAAATGCGATCACGTAATTGGTTTGCGTCTTGGGTGATACATAGCCACCCGCCACCATGGCCGGATTGACCACGATAATGTTGGTGCTGTTGGATGCCTTGGATATCCCTGCCTCAGAGCGCTTTTGCAGCAAGAAGATATACAGGTTCTCCAGCAGAGAGTAATTTCGTTGAATAGAGATAAACTTCCGCTCTGAGGAGGGCAATAAATTCAATTGCTTTTCCACGGCGCTGATCTGCTTGGTTAGTAATTCTTCACGAATCTTATCGTTGGCTTTCAGGTTTCGAACTGCTTCCACGATGTGTTTTCGCTACTCCTGAATACCCTTTATCCGTTGCGTAATCAGGGGATTTTCCAATTGATCCCCTCCGCTGATCATTCTCAGCTGCATTTGTAAGTCTATCATGCGGCTCACCAACGTGCCGAGCACATTGTCTTCAAGGCCGACTGAACTTGGTGCGATGACAATATCCAGGTTATCGCTTTCCCGGATGTATTTGGTCAGGTAATCATAATAGTTTTGCCGGAGCATGAAATTGGTCTTCTGGATATCCAATGCCTCCACCTTTTCAAGCAGGCGCTCCGCCTCCACGCCTGAATTTGTCACCGCGTTCTTGTCCTTGAACCGCTCCAATATCAATTCCACACGCTGCAGGGAATCGCTAATCTCTGCCAGCTGTACACCGATAAAATCGATCGTACGGGATGCTGTGAGGTTCTTCTTGTCAAGGTCATACTGCTGATACCGTCTGATCAGGCCGTTGAGGAAATCAATGTCCTTAATCGGGTTGGGTCCATTCACCGTAAGATTCACAACCCCGGCCCCTTCTTCGGCCCATACGGCGCCAAGTTTGCCAACATACGATCCCGTGAGCCGGGAAGGCTCCTGATAGACTAGAATGAGTGGCTCACTCACCACCCCTGTGCCTTTATGCTCCAGATGGAAAAGCCATTTCAGTCCGGCGTAGGCAATGGTGTCCTCAAAATGAAATGTGGCCCGGTCTTTTGACTCCACCTTCGTGCTGCCATTTGGGTATAGTTGAAATGTGTTGGTATCTACGGGCTCAAAGTAGAACCTGACATCGGATCCATTGCCACCCACGACCCGTGCGGAGAAAGGCAGGTCGCCGTACGTTTCAGTGGTAAGAATATTTCCTTCTTTGTAAAAAGTGATTCCAAAATTCAAATCTTCCACCACTTGCTGGATGAGCGGATAGGATTTGATGATATAGAGTTCGTTAAGGTAATTCTGGTATGGGCTGATAAGCGAATTCTTGTACAGCAATTCTGCACCTCCAGACTCCTCGGTTTCCTTGATGATGATCGAAGCAGAAACCGGGTAAATTTTCTGACCATAGCGGTTATTCAGAAAGGCGACACTCATAAATATCCCCAGCGAGAGCGCAACAAGATACCAATACCGAACGGCCTGGTAGAAAACCCGTTTGATGTCAATCTCAGGCTTTCCAGCATCATGCTGGGAAATGGTTCCTGGTATTTCTGGATTCTGCTGGGCCACGTGATAATCTTAATTCGGCTTGATGAGCGTAATCGTAATCAAGAGTAAGGAAAGAGAAGCAATCAATAGTGAAAGGTTCTGACCGAAATACTTTTGATAGGGTCGCTGGCGAAGTGCCGGAACAATCAAAATATCATTCTGATATACATAGTACTCAGGAGAATTGATAAAATTTTCGTCGAGCAGATTTAGGTAGTGAACCTCAGTCTTCCCGTTAATCTGGCGAATGAGTTTCACGTTTCGTTTATCCGCTAAATCGGTCAATCCCCCAGCGAGTCCAATCGCTTCAATATAATTCACCCTGTTATTTCCAAGAACCACCGTGCCTTCATTTTTTGCCTCCCCCAGCATGGTAAATCGAAAGTTTATCAATCGAACTTTCACGACGGGAGATTCCAGATATTTGTCAGCCAGCGCCTGAAGTTGCTGCTGGGCCTCATAGACGGTAAGTCCCGCCACCTTTACTTTCCCCACAACAGGATAGGTAATCTCACCCATAGGATCCACCAACTCTCCTATCAGAATAGCGTTACCCTGATTCAGGTTCATAGCCTGGCCTTGGTTCTGATTTGATCCCTGATTGAAGATATCATATTCCTTAGGTGTCAGACTCTCGAACCGAACGGAGATATTGTCTTCGGGCTGAATCCGGTACTCAAACTGACGGATATTATAGGTCCTAACAACCGTATCCTTCGGCAAATCTTTCACATTCACGTCGTTCTTCTGAAACATCACGTACTTCTTGTTCGTCACGCA
>JANPES010000404.1:0-3096 GCA_031423035.1 Cyclobacteriaceae bacterium
CCTCAGGAGGAACGCCACTATACGCTCAGTCTTTTCGACAACCCCGATGTCGAAAGCCGTAAGGCAGACGAGGAATCGGAAGATGAAGAGATTAGTAAAATTAAGGACGACCAGGAAGAGTTTGAGTTGGGAACGCAGGTATCTGCAGATCAGGTAATAAACGAAGAAGGAATGATGGAAATGAGAAAAACAAAAGAACGGCTCGAGCAGCAAGCCAAGGAGCGCCGGGAGAAACTCAAGGCAGCCCGTAAACAGGAAATGAGCAAGGAAGAGTTCAATGAAAAGTGGACGCTTCCAGCTTATTTGCGCAGGGGGGTAAAAATGGAGAATGTACCCCATTCCTCAGAGCGCTTCATTTCAAAGTACAACTTGAATGATGACAACAGTCTGCTCGGAAACAACAAGTTCTTGCATGATAATGTTGACTGACCACCTAGTCAATCTCCTGAGTGGAGATGGACTTTTTGGTGAAGGAAGTATCACTCAAATCCCTCTCCCTTTAGAGAGGGGCAGGGGTGAGGTGACATGGCATTTCCGGCGTGACTGGCTATTTACTCCATTCGTAGTGGTTGTTGGTGGTAAATATTTTTTGCCGGCGCCGGAGTGCCTTCTTTTTGATCAGGTCAAGTTTGGCAGTTTATCTATTTTTTGCTGCTCCTGATCGAATGATTTTTTAAACTGAAAAGCCGCCCTGTACGAAGGGCGGCTTTTTCATTTGTGGACCGAAGTACCTGGCCCCATTTCAACCAGCCACCGGTGACTTTCCTACGGTAACCTTTTCCTATCTTTGACTAAACTTCCTCGACCATGTCCCGACGTATAATCCTCATCACCTTCCCCATCCTGTTGCTCGCCGGAATTTATTTCCTGGGCCCCGAGCCCGCTCGTCCGGAATGGGACCCTGCCAAGATTTCTGTACCAGCAGAACCCGATGCCCTGGAAAAGTACATTGCTGACAAGGAGGCGTTGCATATTCTCAAACCAGACAATGAGGCCCGTATCGTGTGGGCTGATTCCTCACGGAGGAAAACGGAGTATAGCGTTGTATACATCCATGGATTTTCGGCAAGCCAGGAAGAAGGTGATCCCGTTCATGAACAGTTTGCAAAGAAATTTGGCTGCAATTTATACCTGGCACGAATGGCGGATCATGGAGTAGATACAACGGAGCAACTTCTATATTTTACTGGCGACCGGTGGTGGAAAAGCAGCCGGGAAGCACTGGCTATTGGAAAGGCGCTGGGAGACAAGGTGATCCTAATGAGTACGTCAACGGGAGGGACCATGGCATTGATTTTGGCTGCCTACTATCCTGAAGATGTTTATGCGTTGGTCAACATGTCACCTAATATTGCTATTAATGATCCGAACGCATGGTTGCTGAACAAGCCTTGGGGCCTGCATTTGGCCAGGGCATTTATTGGTAGCAATAGCAGAAGTTTTCCACCGGATGGGGAAAAGGACAAGTATTGGAACAATCCATATCGGTTAGAATCTGTCACCCAGGTGCAGGAATTGGTGGAGGATAAAATGAATAGAGAGACATTCAAGAGGGTTAGCTGCCCATCGCTTTCATTATACTATTTCAAGAGTGAACAGGAACAAGACCCTACGGTGAAGGTGAGTGCCATACTTGAGATGAACAGTCAGCTGGCCACGCCGGATTCCATGAAAGTCGCGATACCCATCCCAAATGCAGGGGGTCATGTCATAGGTTCACACGTTGTCTCGAAAGATATCGAAAGTGTGAATCGGGCTGTCACCCAATTCGCCATAGAAAAACTCCATCTAACACCGGTAGACTCTTTGATTAACTAACCTACAGCTAACCGCCAAAAGCTAACAACTAAGAGCTAACATTTAATCTCAGGCCCTAGCGGCTCTGACTAACACTCTTCATATAGGCCCTTGCTTTCTCCAAATCCTCAGGGGTATCGATGCACATTCCTTCCTCCGCGTCGGTCTCCACGGTCTTGATCTTGTATCCGTTTTCAATCCAACGAAGTTGCTCCAGTGATTCGGAGCGCTCGAGGTCGGATACCGGGAGTTTTGTAATGGCCTGCAGAATATCTTTCCGGTAAGCATAGAGTCCTACATGACGGTAGAAAGTGCCATGATTCAGCCATTGGTTTTGCGACTGCTTTTGCACAAATGGAATCGGCGACCGGCTGAAATACATGGCCTCCTTGCGCGCATTCAAAATCACCTTGGCCTCGTTTGGCGACAGGAGTTGCTCCATCGTAATGATGCGTTGGATCAGCGTTGCGAGTTCCGTTTGTTGATCGAGTGATGCACACAATAGGTCGATCTGCTGGGGATCGATAAACGGCTCGTCGCCCTGGATGTTGATCACAAAGTCGAACGAGTTTTTTTGAAGCGTCATGGCTTCGCAGCACCGATCTGTTCCACTCGGATGCTGATCGGAGGTAAGACAAGAGTTGCCACCGAACCCAATTACATGTTCGTGGATTTGCTGATGGTCTGTGGCTACTACGATTTCGGTGAGGTGCCTGGACTTCTTGCATTGCAAGTAAACCCGCTCCACCATTGATTTTCCCAGCAGATCGGCAAGTGGTTTCCCGGGAAAGCGGGTAGAGGCGTAACGGGCAGGAATTACTCCGAGAATTTTCATAAAACTTTTTTGACACGTACCGAAGAGCCTTCTGTGTCGATCACCTCGATGGCATCACCTTTTTCAATGTATTCTCCTCTGGTGAAGGCGTCGTACATGGTTTCTTCGATAATTACCTTTCCGCTTGGGCGCAAAACCGTAAAGGCTGTTCCGCTCTTGCCTGTCATGGTTTGTGTAATAAAGTTTGCGGTATACCCTTTACCGGTTTCCTGGGTGTCTGTCGAAGCAAACTTTCTGAAGGCTTTAGTTTCCATCAATCGGGTACTCCCGAAAAGTAAAAGCGCGGCTCCTCCTGAAATTCCGCCCAATGTAGCAAAGAGTGCAACCACGATGTTGCCGAGGGGGACAAAATCAAAATTGAAAAAGTCATTGTTAAGCATGATCAACACCAGCGACATAATGGTAAGCCCGATGCCCAGCACTCCGGCAACGCCAAATCCGGGTATCACAAATACCTCCAGGGC
>JANPES010000405.1:0-3674 GCA_031423035.1 Cyclobacteriaceae bacterium
CGGCAGGGTGGCCGAAGATCAGGCAGACTTTCAATCAGCACTTGATTATTATTTCCAGGCCATGAGGCTGTCTGGAAGAGGATTCTCCAAGTTTAATGATGTGTCCCGGATGTATGGGGCATTGAGTAAACTGGATACGGCGTCAGCCTACGCAGACAGTGCAGAAGTAGCAGCCATGGAATATGGGAGGTCAGGTGACTTACGCACCTGCTTTCAATGGAGGTACAAGCTTGCCGAGCAAATGCTGGACACAGCCAAGGCATTTACCTATTACAAGCGATACGTTCAATATGATGACTCGGTTAAGCAGGCAGACGTGACCCAGCGCATTCAAAACGTCCGTGATGAACTGATTCTCGGTGCAAATGAGGCCTCCATTCGGACAGCTGAGCTTGAGCAGAAACTGGCGGAACAACACGCCGACCGTGACAGGCAGTGGCAGAATTTTTTGTTTTTGCTATTGGGATCCTTGGCCCTGGTTGCCATGTGCCTTTTCTTTTGGTTCAGGTCAAGGTCACAAAACAAAGCAATAATCCGCGAGAAAGATCACAAGTATGTAGCGCTTACAGTTCTCAAGGAAAAGTGGTTCACAGTGATGGCGCATGATCTTCAGGGTCCGGTATCAGCCTTCACCAATTTGACCCATGGCTTTGCCCGGCAAACTTCCAACGTCAGTCCGGAGGATACAAAGTCTTATTTCCATAACCTGAATCTTTCAGGACTTGAGCTTACCCGCGTATTGAACCAACTTCTTGAGTGGGCGGTGACACAATCCGGAACAATGCCCTTTCGTCCTGAGTTGGTCAACTGCCGGCAGGTAGCGGAGGAAGTTGAAAGGCAACTATGTTTATTCACAAATGAAAAGCAACTCGTAGTAGCCTTTCTTATTCCGGAGGCGTTGCATGCCTATGGCGATCGAACCATGATCACCATAGTCCTTAGAACACTGCTTTACAATGCCATTCGATTTACAGCGGCAGGTCGAAGCATCACACTTTTCAGCGGACGGAAAGATGACCTGATTACACTCGGGGTAAAGGACAATGGAGAAGGCATTCCTCCCGAGCGAATCAAAAGCATCTTTAAATGGTCGAACGATGCTCAGGTGATTGGTCAGGGGCGAATGGGAATTGGATTACCCATGTGTAAAGAACTCGTTTCAAGGAACGGGGGCAATCTTTATGTTGAAAGTGCATTGACTCAAGGTAGTACCTTCTATTTCACGCTGCCTGAACATGGCCCTGTAGTTTGAAGATTAAAGGATTTAAGCCTTGCTGAAAACAAACGCATTTGGTTAATTGTTGAACAGAAAACCTGAATTGTGAAAGCACTTGTACTTGTTGGCCCCGGCCAGATTGACTGGAAGGAACTTGAGAAACCGGTTCCAACACCGGGGAAGGCCCTTGTGAAAATGAGAGCCATCTCACTTAACCGTCGGGATGAGTGGATCAAAGAAGGCAAGTATCCGAATATTCGATATGGTGGGATACTGGGTTCGGACGGATCAGGCATTGTAGAGGCGGTGGGAGAGGATAAGGATGCGGAATGGGTAGGCAAGGAAGTCGTGATCAACCCTAACGTAAACTGGGGTTCCGATCCGGCAGTTCAATCCAAGAACTACAGTATTTTGGGAATGCCGGTTAGCGGAACATTTGCGGAATACTGCCTGGTGGATGTGGATCGATTGCAGCCTAAACCTTTCCATCTGGACATGTTACAGGCAGCGGCTATTCCGCTTGGCGGCCTGACGGCATTTCGCGCACTCTTCCGGCAGGGGGAACTAAGGGCGGGTCAGAATGTTTTGATTTCAGGTTTCGGTGGAGGTGTGGCTCAATTTTGCTTTCTATTTGCGCAAGCAGCCGGAGCAAATGTATATGTTACCTCTGGAAGTGATGCGAAAATTGCCCGCGCACTCAAGCTGGGTGCAAAGAACGCCTACAACTACAAAAAGGAAAACAACTATAGTGAGCTTTGGAAGACAAAAGGTGGATTCGATTTGGTAATTGACAGTGCGGGGGGAGACCAGATCAACAGCTTTATTAAGATATTGAAGCCAAATGGGAAGATTGTGTTTTACGGAGCGACGAATGGACTGCCATCGAAGATTGATCTCTACAGGATGTTTTGGAATCACCTGACCCTGCAGGGCACGACCATGGGAAACGATCATGAATTCATGGAGATGCTGGCTTTTATGGGAAAACATCAAATCCGACCTATCGTCGATAGCATCCGTCCGTTTTCAAAGCTTCCGGAGTCTTTTGCCGATATCTTATTACCTAACAAAGTGGGAAAAATTGTGTTTCAAGTCTAGGAAGTAGGCGTTGTTCGATCAAAGAGCCATTGGTTGAAGGCTGTCCTGAGTTCGATTTCCGTCTTGTTGTTTCCCTGCCTGCGGGCGACGTCTATGCCTTTTGTAAATAGTTGCTCAGCACCCAATACGTCACCCAGGTCCATCAGCAGATGCGCCGCCGGGTAGTAGGTTGGAAGATAATCTGGGAAACGCGACAAAAGTTCCTCGAATTCCTTTTTTGCACGAAGGGGATCGATGTTTAGATATTCAAGTGCCAGCGCATACCGAGGAAATTCGTCCGTCGGATCATCGCTGATAAATTGGTTGAGTTGTTCTATGCGGGTCATGTGTGCGCAGGGTCAATCATAGACAGGGCGGTTGACAAATCAGCCATTTTAGTATCTTGCAAACCAGTTTTTTGACTTTCGATTAACCAATTGACTATGAAGATTTTAGTGTGTATTACGCACGTTCCAGACACCACCTCGAAGATCAGCTTTATTGACAACAATACGAAGTTTGACTCGTCGGGAGTTCAATTTATTGTTGGCCCGTATGATGACTATGCCTTGGCCCGGGCAGTTGAACTTAAGGAGTCCCTTGGCGCTTCAGTTACGGTAATCAATGTTGGATTGACTGAGTCAGAGCCAACCTTGAGAAAAGCGCTTGCCATCGGTGCGGACGATGCGATTCGTGTCAACGCTGATCCCAGCGACTCCTACTTCGTGGCGGTGCAAATCGCGGAGCAGGCAAAAGGGTATGACCTGATTTTGATGGGACGCGAGTCCATTGATTTCAATGGGGGCGTAGTGCACGCCATGGTTGCCGAGATTTTGGGCGTACCTGCTGTATCACCGGTAATGAAATTGGAAATTGCGGGGACGACCGTGAAGATGTCCCGGGAAATTGAGGGAGGAGAGGAACATGTGGAGGCCAGCCTTCCGCTGGTGGCCGGATGCCAGGAGCCGATAGCAGAGTGGAAGATTCCCAATATGCGCGGAATCATGAGCGCGCGCACCAAACCATTGAAAGTGGTAGAACCAAAGGCAACCGACGGCGTGAAGACCTTGAAGTACGAACTTCCCCCCGCCAAAGGAGCGGTTCAAATGATTAATGCTGATAACGTTGCGGAATTGGTTGCTAAGCTTAAAGGCGAGGCTAAAGTATTGTAGAATTGCATCCGGGTGATGCGAAAAATAACACGACACAAACATGAAGACACTGGTATTTGTTGAACATGCAGACGGAAAAGTAAAGAGCACATCGCTGGAAGCGGTAGCCTATGCGAAGGCGATGGGTGGTGAAGTTATTGCCATCGCCATGGGCACAGTTGATGCGGCATCTCTCGGTGAGGTTGGAAAGTATGGTGCCGGCAAAGTTC
>JANPES010000406.1:0-4742 GCA_031423035.1 Cyclobacteriaceae bacterium
TGACTGTTGATTGAAACCCCTCCATGATGAGGAAGGATATGATAGAGGCAGCGAGGCCTACGGTGAGGGTCACCACCGCGATGCCGTGGATCGCCGAAGCCATCCCGGAACGTTGGCCCTTGATAATTCGCTGCGCCAGGAAATAGGAAAGGTTCAAGTTTGCCGTATTTTTGACTGGCTCACTGTAAAGAACGTAAAATGAAAAGACTTTTTCTTTGGCTGTTGTTGATCGTCGCAGTCGCCGCACTCGATTCCTGTCGTCAGCCGGTCAAGACATCAGCACCCAAGCCCAGCTCCAAACCTGCCCAGCCGAAAGCCGCTATGACCGGTGCCGAGCAGATGGACTTGCTCTTGCCAAAGCTCTCCGGTCAGCGGGTGGCCATGTTGGTTAACCAGACTGCTGTGGTGGGCAAGCGGCATCTGGCTGATACCCTCAAATCGCGCGGTGTGAACCTGGTCAAAATATTCTCTCCGGAGCACGGCTTCCGGGGTACCGCCGATGCAGGTGAGGCAGTAAAAGACGGTATTGATCTGGCCACAGGAATACCCGTAGTCTCACTTTACGGTGCCAAGAATTATAAGGCAACGCCGAAGCATCTGGAAGATGTTGATGTGGTTCTCTTCGACATTCAGGATGTCGGCGCTCGTTTCTTCACCTTCATCAGTTCCCTTCACTACATGATGGAAGCCTGTGCGGAAAATGGAAAGAAACTGATCATTCTCGACCGTCCCAATCCCAACGGAAGCTATGTAGATGGTCCGGTGAGAAAAGTGGAACAGAAATCATTTGTTGGAATGCACGAGATCCCCATCACGCACGGCATGACTATTGGCGAATACGCACAGATGATCAACGGCGAAGGCTGGTTGGGAGGAAAGCAGACATGCACATTAGAGATCATTGCGCTCAAGAACTGGAAACACACCGATGCATATTCGCTATCCATTCGCCCTTCACCAAATCTTCCCAACGATCACGCCATCGGTATGTATCCTTCTACCTGCCTTTTTGAAGGGACGGTCCTTAGCATCGGCCGTGGCACTCAGAATCCGTTTGAAGTTACGGGGCACCCAGATCTGAAAGGTCAGCCGTACCAGTTCACTCCGGTGAGTATTGTTGGGATGTCGAAAGAGCCGCCCTTGAAAGACCAGTTATGTTATGGTCTGGACCTTCGCGAAGAAGAGACTCCTCGTCAGGTCACGGTGAAATACCTCATCGCCATGTACAACGCTTTCCCAGACAAAGACAAATTCTTCATTCCGTACTTCGACAAGCTTGCGGGCAATACCACGTTAAGAGAGCAAATTCGGGCGGGGATGAAAGAGGAGCAGATCAGGGATTCGTGGAAATCCGAACTGGATGAGTTCAGGGCGGTCCGCACCAAGTACCTGCTGTATCCCTAAGTCATTCGCTTCCGGCCAGATATGACAAAGACCGAAAAGGTAAATGACATTCTCAATATCCTGGACAAGCATTATCCAAAGGTCGAGGCACCGCTAAACCACAAGGATGCCTATACCCTGCTAATCTCTGTATTGCTGTCGGCGCAGTGTACAGATGAAAGAGTGAACAAGGTCACTCCCATCCTCTTTGCACGGGCGGATAATCCCAAGGACATGATCCGCATGTCCGTCGAAGAAATTCGTGAAATCATTAAGTCGTGTGGACTCTCTCCAATGAAGTCGAAGGGGATTTATGGACTCTCAAGAATTCTGCTTGATAAATACAACGGCCAGGTTCCGGACACCTTCGAGGGATTGGAGGAACTTCCCGCGGTCGGTCACAAGACCGCATCTGTCGTGATGAGCCAATGGTTTGGGAAGTCAGCTTTCCCAGTAGACACACACATTCACCGACTAACTTACCGATGGGGACTATCCACGGGCAAGAGCGTGGAAAAGACTGAAGAGGATTTGAAGCGGCTTATTCCTGAAAGGAAGTGGTCGAAGGTTCATCTGCAGATGATTTACTTTGGAAGGGAGTTCTGCCCGGCACGCGGGCATGAGTGGGGGGAGTGCCCTGTTTGCAAGAAATACATCCGAAAAGAATTGCGCAATTGACTTCTACGATACTGATTTCTTGTACATTCCAAAAAACAGCAAGGGAAGAAATCCCAAGACAAAGAGCGTCGTGCCGGCAACCATGAAGAAAGTGGGGAGTCCAGGAAGGTGCATAAACTTGAAGACCATCGATGCCGCTACCATTATGCCGCTAAGAAGGCCGAAGGCAACTTTTAATTTATCTTGAAGCGTTCGCGGAACGTTGGCCCTGTAGTAATCGATGGCATAAAGGGGAAGATACAGAAAAGCGAAGCCAAGAAATCCATAGAAGGACAATTCTGTGGCCCCAGGCAGGTGAAGGATGCCAAAGGTTGATCCGGTGACAAAGGCCATCGTGGAAATCAGGCCAACGAGATGCGCGATCTTCTTCATCCATAAATATATCGATTATTGATCTACCGAAGGATTGTTAACCATGACCCAATCGAGGCATGTATCGCAACCTTGCAATTATTGATGATCTTTGCCATTCATGAATCCGCTCCGCCTCATTTTTATGGGAACCCCCGAATTCGCTGTTCCCAGCCTCGAAATCCTAATCCAACATGACCTGAATGTGGTGGCCGTGATTACTGCGCCCGACAAGCCACAAGGCCGGGGGCAGATGCTCAAGCCTTCTCCTGTAAAGGAGTGCGCCCTGAAACACAATATCCCAGTCTTGCAGCCTTCGAACCTGAAATCAGAGGAATTCCAGAAAGAGCTGCATCAATTCAAGGCCGATCTGCAAATTGTTGTCGCGTTCCGAATGTTGCCTGAGGCGGTGTGGGCAATGCCACGGATGGGTACGTTCAACTTGCACGCCTCCCTCCTTCCTCAGTACCGTGGGGCCGCACCCATCAACTGGGCCATTATGAATGGCGAAACAGAAACCGGGGCGACGACCTTCTTCCTGCGCCATGAGATCGATACCGGAAATATTCTCTTCCAAGAAAAAGAACCCATCTTGCCCGATGACAACGCGGGAACACTGTACGCGCGACTGATGATGAAGGGGGCACGACTCGTGTTACGCACGGTACAAGCCATCGAGTCCGGCACCTACGAGACAAAAGAACAACAACCCGCATCGGTGATGAAAGCCGCCCCGAAAATTTTCAAAGAGACTTGCGTCATTGATTGGAGCCAGCCTTCCGAGAACATTCGAAACTTTGTTCGGGGTCTAAGCCCATATCCTGCAGCCTGGACTACCTTGAATGGAAAACTGTTCAAGATTCTTAGTGTGGCGCTGATCCACAATCAAGATTCCGAAAACGTCCCGTGGAAGACCGACAATAAGAATTATCTTTACTTCAGGACCGCCGATAGATGGGTTTCCGTGGAGGAGTTGCAGCCTGAAGGGAAGAAGAGAATGACGATAGAAGAATACTTTAGAGGAAATAAGATTGTTATAGATTGATCGGTCGGGGGTGTAGTAAATGAGAAACCAGAACTCTGAACTTTGAACTTTGAACTACTTTGAACTTTGAACTTTTGAACGTTGGACTCTGAACCACTGAATATTGCCCAACACCCAGTACCCAACACCCAGCACCCAGTATGACCATCTCCCTCATCGCAGCACTAACAAAGAATCGCGCCATCGGCCTCGACAACGGCCTCCCCTGGCACTTGCCGGATGATATGAAATATTTCATGCAGACAACAAAAGGTCATCATGTCATCATGGGGAGAAAAAATTACGATTCCATTCCTGAGAAATTCAGGCCCTTGCCCAACCGTACCAACATCGTTGTCACTCGTCAGCAGAATCTTCAGGCACCGCATTGCACGGTTGTTCACTCGTTAGCAGACGCCATGGACATTGCTCAAAAGGCGGGCGAGACTGAGCTGTTTATTATTGGAGGATCGGCGATCTACCAACTTGGGATGCCATTCGCCCAGCGGCTATACCTGACAGAAATAGAAGCTGACCTTTCAGGGGACACTTTCTTCCCCGATTTCGACAGGACTAGCTGGAGGGAGGTTTCGCGCAACCATCACCCTGCTGATAACCGGCACGCATATGCTTTTGACTTTGTAATTTACGAACGCATTAAATGACACAACATGGACAATCAACAGCCAATGGAATCGCACAAGCGCATCTTGGGAATACTCTACATCGTTTCCGGCATGATGCACCTGATCGGGATGATTCTCTTGTCCACACTTTTCACATTGTTCCTTCCCATGATTTTCGAGCATGCCGATGTGGACGATCAATGGGTTCTGGTGTGGGTCGTTCCTTTTATCCGCGCGATGGCTGCGATTGTGGTCATCCTCATTGCCATCCCTTCTCTGCTGGGCGGCTGGGGCCTCCTGACACAAAAGACGTGGTCGATGACGCTCGTGCTGGTCATCGGTTGTCTTAAACTCTTTTCCTTTCCGTTTGGAACCGCTATTGGAATCTATACGATCTGGGTATACGCAGAAGACCACCGTCTAAAACAAATCAACAAGACAGCATGAGCCTGAAAGGAAAAGTTATCTGGCTTACGGGAGCCTCGTCCGGCATTGGAGAAGCGCTAGCATACGAATTGGCACGCAAGAAAGTGAAACTCATTCTCTCTGCTCGGCGGAAAGATGAATTGGAACGAGTGAAGGGCAACTGCCATCCGCTGGCTCAACCCGAAATCAAACTCTTACCCTTCGACCTGGCCGAGTCATCCAATCTTCAGCTGATCACGGAAGCCGCCACCCAC
>JANPES010000407.1:0-5129 GCA_031423035.1 Cyclobacteriaceae bacterium
TGCCAGCTTCGAGGATATCGGTTACACCGTTTACCCGGAAGGCCGTAGTGAGTATGGGTGCGTGAGCCACGGGGTCCAAATCATAGGCGTATTGCGCTGTATTTTTCCTGGTGGCTACGTCATATCTATAAATGCGAATCAAGGATTTCGATTCCTCGACATCAGCACGGGGACCATCCTGATATAGTGGCTCTTCCAGCGATACAAGGAGGGAGGTGAAATTGTCGGAGAAGGTGAGCCCCTCAAAGGTTCCGTTCTGCCGTGGCCCGGCTTCGATTGATTGCATGCGCACGCCTTCATCAACGGCATACTGTCCGGTATACTTGCCTTTGTCCGTGATGAAGATGGACGGATTCACAAGGAGGGTATCCGGGGTCCGGACAATTCGCTCACCTTCACTAAGCCATACCAGTTCCTGATTCTTTGGATTGTAGCGGATGCCTTCCGGGTCAATGGTACGCTGAGGATCCTCTTTTATGGATGGATATAGTTTTCCATCTGCAGTTCTCAGGTCTGTCTTTTCCAGAAAGATGACGGTATCAATAGTATTCTTGGAAATGGAAATCCTCGTCTTGTAGTATCTGGCTGGCTGCAATGCAGACCGGTCGTCGCTGATGAGAAAATAAGAGTCTGAAGCAGCATCATAGTCAATGCCTGACAATCCGCCTAACTGAGTTTCCTCGTATCTCAGGCTATTGCTCACGGTATACGTATCAAGAAGTTCAAGCTTGCTGATGGAATTGACTTGATTCGGGTCTGGGCATGCGGCTGTGAAGAGCCAAAGCATGACAATTGAGCCAAGTATCTGTCTGGTTGATTTTTCTTTCATCTGAAACCTTCACTGATGTTCCTGTAAAGTAGGCAATAAGTATTCCATAAATTACGAACTTTAAGTGTTCAACACTACGGTGATAAATCTATTTTTTAGTTCATGGCAGGAGTGACGCAGACGATTTCAGGACACATCGTAGACATCCTCAACCGGGAGATATTCGATGGTGAGGTGGTGGTTGAAAATGGTATGATCCGGAGCGTCAGTCGGAAAGAGGGCATGGCAAATCAGTTCATTCTGCCGGGTTTTATTGACGCCCATGTACACATCGAAAGTTCAATGCTAATCCCCAGTGAGTTTGCCCGTTTGGCAGTTGTGCATGGAACCGTGGCTACTGTCTCCGACCCGCATGAGATTGCCAATGTCCTGGGGATTCCAGGTGTCGATTATATGATCGATAACGGAAGTAAGGTGCCGTTCAAGTTCTACTTTGGAGCGCCCAGCTGCGTGCCGGCTACTTCCTTTGAAACAGCGGGCGCCAGACTAGGACCAGAAGCCATTGACGAACTGCTTCGGAGACCCTCCATCAAGTACCTCGCGGAGATGATGAACTGGCCTGGGGTGATAAACAAAGATCCTGAAGTTCTTGAGAAGCTGGCTGTGGCGCGGAGGTACGGCAAGGTCGTGGATGGGCACGCGCCTGGGCTAAGTGAAAGACAAGCAAAACAGTATATATCTGCAGGTATTAGTACTGACCATGAATGCGTTACATATGCTGAGGGAGAGCATAAGTTGAAGTGCGGAATGAAGGTAATAATAAGGGAGGGGAGTGCTGCCCGGAACTTTGATGCGCTCATCGCGCTCCTTCCAGCATACGCTGATCAGGTGATGTTCGGTTCGGATGATAAGCACCCGGATAGTCTGGAGTTAGGCCATATCAACCTTCTGGTAAAGCGGGCACTGGCAAAAGGTATCGATTTGTTCAGCGTTTTGAAGGCCGCATGTGTCAACCCGGTGCTTCACTACGGCCTTGATGTTGGCCAGTTGGTTACAGGGGATCCGGCTGACTTTATCATAGTCGATAATTTGACCGAATTGAATGTTATTCAAACTTATATCCGTGGTGCGCTTGTGGCCGAGAAAGGACAGACTAGGATTGAATCAGTGCCAGCGCTGGCGCCCAACAACTTTAAGGCGGTAGCCATAGTTGCAGAATCTCTTCGAGTGACATTAGCCGGAGATAGAATAAGAGTCATTGAAGCATTTGATGGTCAGTTAATTACTCGTGAGTTTCTCACAGACCCTAAAATTGTTGGAGGCTTTGCAGTAGCGGATCCAAGTCGTGATATATTGAAGATTGTAGTGGTCAACCGATATACTTCCGTGGTACCTGCTGTTGGTTTTATCAAGAATTTCGGTTTGAAAGCAGGCGCCATTGCTTCCTCTGTTGCGCATGATTCACACAACATCATTGCCGTTGGGGCTGATGACGAATCCTTAGCTCGTGCCATCAACATGATCATTCGCGAAAAAGGCGGCATCTCTGCTGTATTGGGTGATCAGGAGAGCATCTTGCCACTCCCTGTAGCCGGCATCATGTCTGCAGATGATGGCTATTCTGTGGCCCACCGATACAAAATAATGGATCAGATGGCCAAGCGCATGGGGTCCCCTGTGGGTGCGCCCTATATGACCTTGTCGTTCATGGCGTTGCTGGTTATTCCATCGATAAAACTCAGTGACAAAGGACTTTTTGACGGCGAAAAGTTCACTTTTGCCCCGCTATTCAAGTAACTTTTTTTTGAGAGCAGAGTATACCCGATCTGGACCATTCTGCCTACTAAAGCCAAGTCCATATGATCGCCAACTACCTTCGCATTGCCTTCCGTAACATCCGTCAGAATCCTATCTATGCGCTGATTAATATCCTCAGCCTGGCTATCGGACTCGCTGCCTGTCTCGCTATCTATTTGTTCATTTCAGATGAGCGAAGCTTTGATGCCTGGCACAGTAAACGTGAGTCTATCTTTCGGCTCGACGAGGTACAAAACTTTACCGGCACCAACCGGCAAAAGGTTGCGCTAACCGGCGGGCCCTTTGGTCCGGCCATTCAATCAGAATTTCCGGAGGTAGCAAATTACACACGGTTTTGGAGCTCCCCACGACGCGTAGTAAAAGTAGGGGATAAGCAACTCCTGGTAGAAAAAATTGCCATAGTGGACAGTTCATTCCTCAGCATGTTCGATTTTCAACTTCTGCATGGTGATCGGTCAACGATGCTTGATGAGCCGAACAGTATTGCGCTAACCGAAGAGACAGCGCTCAAGTTTTTTGACAAGATTGAAGACGCCCTGGGGAAGCCCCTCACAAAGCGCGAACGGGAATATAAGGTAACGGGTATTTTAAGCAACGTCCCTGAAAACTCACACCTCCAATTCGATGCGCTGGAGTCATTTGCCACTTACACAAGCACTGATTCAACGATAAACAAGGACTGGAGTGGAAATTATCTGGTCACGTATTTACAACTCATGCCGTATACCGACGCTATGACATTTGAGTCCAAGTTGCCAGACTGGTTTATCAAGTGGACGGGAGATCCGAAAATCAATGAGTCGACATCGCTTTATCTTCAGGCATTTTCTGATGTTCACCTTGGATCGTTCGACATGGACCACGACTATCAGAACTACCGTAAGTTTAATGGTGAATACCTAACCATCTTTCTCGTATCCGGGATTTTTATTCTGCTTATCGCCGCGGTTAATTTCATGAACCTGACTACAGCGCGTGCCTCGCATCGGTGGAAAGAAATTGGTGTACGGACGTCCATCGGTGCAAGAAAGAACCAGTTGTTTGGGCAGTTCATTCTGGAATCACTGGTGCTTGCTATCATTGCGCTTGGGCTTGCGTTGCTCATGAATCTCCTTTTACTTCCGTTGCTGAATGCGCTTGTTGGCAGACAACTTAACATGGGGATACTCTTTGCCGATGCCTGGCAAATTGGAGGAGTGGTACTCATTACCCTTGCCCTCGGAATCCTGACCGGAGTTTACCCGTCATTTTATATGACGTCAACGAATACAGTTCAAGTGCTGAAGGGCGGTGGTAAAGCAGGAGGGAAGTCACTTTTCAGAAGTTCACTGGTGGTGGTGCAGTTCGGCTTGGCCATTGGCATGATTGTGAGTACCGGTATTGTCATCCAGCAACTTTATTTCATGAAGAACAAAGATGTTGGTTTCAACATGGATCAGATCGTTCTCGTGGAACTGGACCGGGAGTCGAATAAGAAATTTGATGTCATCAAAACCGAGTTGTTGCGGAACAGCCACATTCTAGGAGTCACGGCTTCCGGCCAACGACTGGGAGGTAACTTCCATCAGTGGGGATATAAAGTCAAATCCGATACAGGGATCATGAACCTTGCGCCATCAAATGTCAACGTAGATCCGGATTATCTCAAAGTGTATGGCATCGAATTGAAAGAGGGCAGGGATTTCTCCAAGGATATCCCCACAGATAAAGGGAAAGCATTCATCATTAATGAGGCATTTGCCAAGCTCCTTGGACTAAAGAACACGGTGGGGACACAGGCAGGGCACGGATGGTCAAACAGTGACAGCCTGGGTACGATCATCGGTGTTGTAAGAGATTTCAATTTCAATTCGCTTCACCATGCGGTGAACACACTGTCAATTGTCAGTCATCCCGATTGGGGTTATGAGGAGTTGTCTGTTAAAATTAACGGAACCCGAATGACGGAAACAATCGCAGAGATTAAGGCAGTCTGGGATAGCCAGGTGTCCGGCTACCCGTTCAAGTACACATTCCTGGATGAACATATGGCTGCGTTGTATCAGACCGAAGATCAAATGAGTTCGGTAGTCTCCATCATGGCTGGCCTTGCTATTCTAATTTCCTGCATGGGGCTTTTTGGGCTCGCGATGGTCACGACCGAGCGGAAGATCAAGGAGATCGGAATCCGGAAAGCGTTGGGCGCTACCGAGACACAGATCACGGTGCTGATCTCCTCCCAATTTGCTCGGCTCATCGGCGTAGCCTTTCTATTGATCACGCCGGTGACCTATTACCTGCTGTCTGGGTGGCTTCAGACATTTGCGTATCGGGTGTCCATTCACCCGCTCATTTTCCTTGCTGGGGGGATGCTGGCTCTGTTTATCGCCCTGATTACCATTGCTTTCCATACGATCCGATCAGCAAGGGCTAATCCAGTCAAGGCATTGCGCTATGAATAGCGTGAGGCACTATCTCGCTAAACAAAGAGGGAAGGTCTGACGAACGTCATGGGCTTTTTGCCAGGGATTGCTCATATTTGATTATCCCGATAGCCTCAGCC
>JANPES010000408.1:0-1557 GCA_031423035.1 Cyclobacteriaceae bacterium
GATCACTGCAACGCAATTATATCCGCATGTCGCTGGGCGGGGTACACGATGAAGCAGAAATCCGAGGTCATCGTAAAACCTACATCGGAGCGATGCCGGGTAAAATCATTCAGAACATCAAGAAAGCAAAGTCTTCGAATCCTGTTTTTGTACTCGATGAGATCGACAAAATCCGCAGTGACTTCCGGGGTGACCCATCTTCGGCATTGCTCGAAGTTCTCGATCCGGAACAAAACAATACATTTAACGACAATTACCTGGAGGTGGAATACGACCTCTCCAAGGTTCTTTTTATTGCAACAGCCAACTCCCTGGATACCTTACAGCCGGCACTGCGAGACCGGATGGAAATTATTGAGATAACCGGCTACACCATCGAAGAAAAACTTCAGATCGCGTTAAAACATCTTGTGCCCAAGCAATTGAAAGAGCATGGGCTCGGCGATTCGAGTATTAAGTTTTCCAAAGAGGCACTGCTGAAGATTATTGCGCACTATACAAGAGAATCGGGTGTACGTACCCTCGAACGGAAGATTGGTTCGGTAGTGCGCAGCATTGCCAAGGCCGTTGCGCTTGAAGAAAAGGCACCGAAGGCGGTTGATAGTAGCTATGTTCTCAAGGTCCTTGGCTCTGAGATTTTTGATGAAGAGTTGTATCAGGACAATGAAACAGCGGGCGTGGTTACTGGCCTCGCCTGGACACAAGTAGGTGGCGATATTCTTTTTGTGGAATCAAGTGTGAGCCGCGGCAAGGGTCAACTTACGCTTTCAGGGCAGTTGGGTGAGGTGATGAAGGAGTCGGCAGTCGCCGCCCTTTCCTACTTGAAATCCAATGCCCAGTCACTGGGAATTGACCACCGCGTTTTCCAGCAGTATGACCTTCATGTGCACGTGCCCGCCGGAGCAGTTCCTAAAGACGGCCCGTCTGCCGGGATTACCATGTTGACATCGCTTGCCTCAATCTTTACTCAGCGTAAAGTAAAAGCCAAGCTGGCAATGACCGGGGAGATCACGCTCCGGGGCAAAGTGTTGCCGGTAGGTGGGATAAAGGAAAAGATTCTTGCCGCAAAGCGAAGCGGGATCAAAGAAATCATTCTCAGTGCAAAGAACAGGAAGGATATCGAGGAGATTGAAAAACAATACCTCAAAGGCCTGTTATTCCACTATGTCAGCACGGTGGAGGATGTACTTAAGATCGCATTACTGAAAGAAAAGGTTAAAAGACCTTTGGAATTTAGCCTGACCGACGCCAAAGGCGTCTGAGTTTTTCTCTATTTTTATAGCCCATGGATTCTTCTCACCTCACGCCGCAACAGATTGTTGCTGAATTGGACAAATACATCATCGGCCAGGTCGAGGCCAAGCGCAATGTGGCCATCGCGCTCCGCAACCGGTGGAGACGAATGAACGCCTCGGCAGAAATGCAGCCTGAGATTGTGCCAAACAATATCCTGATGATTGGGGCCACTGGCGTTGGCAAAACAGAAATTGCCCGGCGACTGGCCCGGTTAGCGGATGCGCCCTTTGTGAATTTTGAGGCTTCTACTTTCACAAAGGG
>JANPES010000409.1:0-9575 GCA_031423035.1 Cyclobacteriaceae bacterium
CAGAAGAATCTCTCGGTGTTGTTGGCGAATCTCCGAGTGTCACTTTAGATACTTGTAATGTGAGGTAGGACTAACCCGAAAGTGAGGCCGACCCAGGTAGCACACTTGCCAAAGCCCAAACATTACATTGCGCAAACCCAAAGCTTTGCCAAGAGTAACGTGTGCATGTAAGCTCCCCCTTTGTAGGACAGGATCAATCTAGACAATTGCATTAATTTGACTTGATTCTCGTCGTAATAACCGGTTGCCAACTAATCCGTTCCTCAGTTTAGACGACCACAACCGGCTGGATGTTGTGAAAAGCAAACTCTACATCATTCTTCATATCCACCTGGATCACGGAGTCTTTCGTGATTTCACCGGAAAGAATCTGCTTTGACAGTTCGTTTAAGAGTTCACGCTGCAGAACCCGCTTCAGGGGGCGAGCCCCGAATTGTACATCAAATCCCAGAATGGCCAATCTGTCTTGTGCCGCTTCTGTCACTTCCAACTGAATTCCATTCTCCAGGAGTCGTTTCCGGATGATATCCACCTGGATAGCGACAATCTTCCGGATATCCTTTTTGCTCAACGGGCGAAACATGACAATCTCATCAATCCGGTTGATGAACTCAGGGCGCACCGTTTTCTTAAGCAAACCAATGACTTCTTCCTTCGTCTCCTCCATGACTTCAAAGTAGTTGTCGTCACGAATGGATTCAAACTTTTCCTGGATCAGCGAAGAACCGATGTTCGTCGTCATGATAATAATGGTGTTCTTAAAATTGGCCACGCGGCCCTTGTTGTCGGTCAGTCGTCCGTCATCTAGCACTTGCAGGAGTATGTTGAAGACATCCGGATGGGCCTTTTCAATTTCGTCCAGCAAAATAACGGAGTACGGCTTGCGACGCACGGCTTCCGTGAGTTGACCGCCTTCGTCGTATCCAACATAACCCGGTGGAGCACCAATCAATCGGCTAACGCTGTGACGCTCCTGGTACTCGCTCATGTCGATCCGTACCATTGAATTTTCGTCATTGAAGAGATACTGTGCAAGCGCCTTGGAAAGCTCTGTCTTCCCAACACCTGTAGTGCCCATGAATATAAACGAGCCAATGGGCCGCTTGGGATCTTGAAGTCCTGCCCTGCTTCGACGCACCGCATCGGAAAGGAGACGGATTGCCTCTTCCTGTCCGGCTACCCGTTTGCTGAGTTCATCTTCCAGCGTTAACAACTTGTCGCGTTCACTTTGTAGCATCCTGGAAACCGGGATCCCCGTCCATTTGCCGACAATCTCGGCAATGTCCTCGCTGTCGACCTCCTCTTTTAGTAAGGAGCCGTCGGCCACCGTTTTCATCTTCTGTTGAAGGGCAGAAAGTTTTTTTTCGGACTCGGCAATTTTTCCGTACCGAATTTCTGCGACACGACCGTAGTCGCCGGATTTTTCAGCCTGGTCGGCCTCGAATTTTAGTTTGTCGATGGCCTCTTTCTCTTTCTGAATGCCATGAACAATTTCTTTTTCACTTTCCCACTTGGCCTTGAGTGCATTGCGCTTTTCAGAGAGGTCTGCGATCTCCTTACTCAGACCGGATTCCTTTTCACGGTCCTTTTCCCGGCGAATTGCTTCTCGCTCGATTTCGAGTTGCATGATTTTCCGGTTCAACTCGTCGAGCTCCTCCGGCATGGAGTTCATCTCAATGCGTAACTTCGAAGCCGCTTCATCCATGAGGTCGATAGCCTTGTCTGGCAAGAAGCGATCGGAAATATAGCGATGGGATAATTCCACCGCGGCAATTACAGCGTCGTCCTTGATGCGGACGCCATGGTGAAGTTCATACTTGTCTTTAATCCCGCGCAGAATGGAGATGGAATCTTCTATGGACGGTTCATCGACGAGAACAGACTGAAAACGCCTTTCCAACGCCTTATCTTTCTCAATGTATTTCTGATACTCTTTCAGGGTTGTTGCCCCGATGGCATGGAGTTCTCCACGTGCCAATGCCGGCTTTAATAAGTTGGCAGCATCCATGGCCCCTTCGCCACCGCCAGCGCCGATCAGCGTATGGATTTCATCAATGAAGAGAATAATCTGTCCGTTGGAATCGGTCACTTCCTTAATAACGGACTTCAACCGCTCTTCAAATTCACCTTTGTATTTAGCGCCCGCAACAAGCAGACCCATATCCAGGGAGATCAAAATTTTGTCTTTGAGATTTTCAGGCACATCACCGTTGACGATGCGTTGCGCCATGCCTTCGACGATGGCCGTCTTTCCTACACCTGGTTCTCCGAGGAGTATTGGATTGTTCTTTGTACGTCGGGCAAGAATCTGAAGCACGCGCCTGATTTCTTCATCCCGACCGATCACTGGATCTATCTTGCCCTGCTTTGCAAGCGTGTTGAGGTTCTTGGAGTATCGCTCGAGCGACTTATACTTGCCTTCTGCATTTTGGTCTGTGACACGTGCATCGCCGCGTAGGGCTTGTATCGCTTTGATCAACGCCGGCCGGGTGAATCCTGCGTCTTTCAAAATGGTCGACGCACGGTCTTTGGAGGCCAGCAGCGCCAGAATCAGATGCTCAACCGAAATGAATTCGTCTTTGAACTCACGAAGTTCTTTTTCTGCATTCTGCAGAATGGAATTGGTACTGCCGGACAAATAGGGTTGAGAGCCGGATACTTTTGGATAGGAGTTCAGTGCCTCTTCTAATTTTGTGTTCAGCATCTGCTGACTGACATTCAACTTGGCTATCAGGTAGCCGACCACATTTTCATCTGTATCAAGCAGCGCTTTCAACAGATGTGCCGGCTCAATGCCCTGATGCTGGAATTCCATAGCAATCTCTGCCGCTTTCTGCAGGGCCTCCTGCGACTTTATAGTGAATTTCTCAAAGTTCATGATGCATTTTCCTCCGGAGCAGCTACGCTCAAAACATCCGCCAACTAAAAGAACCCGGGATTTCAGGAAATTTTGTCCTGTAATTAGCTTTGATCCGTAATTTTTCGGTCATTTTGACCTGTTCATACCAGCAAAATCATTTTTTGATTGTATTGGAAATAGAATGTAGCTTTTAGAAAATATGTCGAAGAACAAGCCATCAACTGGATTTCCGAAGTCGCTCCTTGTTGAAGTCGCGTGGGAAGTCTGCAACCAAGTCGGAGGGATCTATACCGTCATCCGGTCCAAGGCGCCAACCATGGCCGAGTACAAGAACGGCCCTTTTTGCATGATCGGGCCTTACATGGGAAAGAACATCCAATCCGAATTGGAGCCGTTAAACGACGTGGAAGATATCTTTGGACAGGCTGCCGCCAATCTTCGGAAGCGCGGGTACGATGTGCATTATGCCGAATGGCTGATTACAGGAAAACCACGGGTCGTACTTCTTAATCCAAATGTTATTGAAGCAAAAGCGCTTAGCGTCATCAAGTACTTACTTTGGAAGAATCACGGGGTCAGCACTCCTGACGCAAATTTGCTGATCAACCAGGTTGTGACCTTTGGCTACCTCACAAAACTATTTTTAGATGAGCTGGTTACGCTCTCCGGGAAGGATCAGCCTATTGTTGCGCATTTTCATGAATGGATGGCGGGACTTCCAATCCTGGATATCAAGCGTGAAAAAATGGCGGTAAAGACTGTCTTTACCACACATGCCACTCAGTTGGGAAGGCATTTGGCGATTAATTCTCCGCTGTTTTATGCGCATCTCCCGTTTTTCGACCGGGAGGTAGAAGCAAGAAGATTCGGTGTGGTTACTGAAGAAGTTATTGAATACAAGGCGGCGCAGCATTGTGATGTGTTTACAACGGTCAGCGACGTAACAGCTCGGGAGTGCAAGCATTTGTTGAAAAGAAAACCGGATGTCATTGTCCCAAATGGATTGAATGTTGAACGATTTGAGGCGTTGCATGAATTTCAAAACCTTCACGCTCTTTATAAGAAGGAAATCCATGAATTTGTCATGGGCCATTTTTTTCATTCCTACACCTTCGACCTGGACAAAACCATCTACCTGTTTACCTCAGGTCGGTATGAATATAAGAACAAGGGATTTGACCTTACACTGGAGGCCCTTTGGAGACTGAATGAAAAACTGAAATCTGAACGTGCTGACATTACGGTAGTTATGTTCTTCGTCACAAAACGTGAATTCTACAGCATCAAGCCTGAGGTTCTGCAATCGCGGGCCATGATGGAGGAGATACGGCAGACGTGCTCGGCAATTGAAAAGGAAATTGGTAAGAGTCTTTTTACTGCTTCTACCATGCGTTTAGATAACAGACTCCCCAACCTGAACGACTTTGTCAGCGATTACTGGAAACTTCGGTATCGAAGAACTGTGCAAAGCTGGAAGAGCACCAGACTTCCCATGGTGGTTACGCACAAGCTGGTGAACGAGGAGAACGACGAAATTTTGCAATACCTTGTCAGTCGGAATTTTTTGAATCGCCCTGAGGACAAAGTGAAGATTGTCTATCATCCGGATTTCATCACGTCAACAAGCCCTTTGTTTGGAATGGATTATGGACAATTTGTCCGTGGATGTCATCTCGGGGTCTTCCCGAGTTATTATGAGCCCTGGGGATATACTCCGTTAGAATGTATGGCCAGCGGAGTACCCTCGGTGACAAGCGACCTTTCCGGGTTTGGTGATTACCTGACGAGAAACTTCCCTGATTACGAGAAGAATGGAATGTTCGTCATCGAGCGTGGGCGACGTACATTTGATTGGAGTGCAAGGCAACTGGCCGGATCGCTTCACCGCTTTCTCACCCAGAGTCGCCGGGACCGGATCATGCAGCGAAACAATGTGGAGAATTACTCTGCTGCTTTTGACTGGAAGAACCTGATTCAGAATTATCAGCAGGCCTATGAACTGGCCGCTCAAGGCCATGCGTGACCTGTTACCAGCGATGTCAAAGAGTTATTGCTCTTCTATCAATTTTCTTCCAGACTGAGATCATGAAAGTCCGCAATCTGGGCGAAACGAATTCCATCGCCAATCAATACCTGGCAGAGCTCCGTGATCCGTTGCGCCAGACCAACCGTTTGCTTTTTCGCCGCAACCTCGCCCGGTTGGGAGAGATTATGGCGTATGAAATTTCCAGGGAGCTGAACTACCGGGATGTAGTGGTTACTACATCCCTTGGAGAAAAGCGCATGCAAGTTCCGGAATCGGACGTGGTTCTGTTGACGATTCTCCGTGCCGGCTTGCCTTTCCTGCAGGGATTTCAGCGGATTTTCGACCAGGCAGACACTGGTTTTATAGGGGCTTTTCGGGTTGAAGGAGCTGAAGAACTACGGATTCAGGCTGGCTACGTTGCGGTACCTAACCTCACCGGCAAAAGGGTTATTCTCCTGGACACCATGCTGGCCACGGGAAAATCAGTAGCGGAAGTTTTACGTCTGCTGAAAGGACACGGACAGCCAGCGCATTTGTATCTCGCGTCGGTTATCGCAGCCCCCGAAGGTGTTCGCTACCTTTCAGATATGACCAAAGGCCCAGTGTCTTTGTGGACGTTCGCCATTGATGAGAAACTAAATGCTGATTTCTATATTGTTCCCGGACTGGGCGATGCCGGGGACTTGAGTTTCGGGGAGAAATGATATGGTCGAGGAAATCCTAAAAGCCATCCCGGTTTTTTTATTCAGCATGCTCAAGTTTATTCTGGGCCCAACGTTGGGCTTCGCGGCCGGGCTCCATTTTGTTACGACTGTACTGGTTACCATCGGCGGGATGATGACTACCGTGATTGCGTTTACCTATTTTGGAGAATGGTTGCGGAATATCCTTCTGAAGCGACTGTTCCGTAACCGAAAAAAGTTCACCCGGAGAACCCGACGAATTGCGGGTTGGAGAAAATATGGGCTGACCGGAATCGCAATACTTACGCCAGTCGTACTTACTCCGCTCGGAGGGACCCTGCTTGCCGTGAGCGGCACACGCTCCAAAGAACGGATCATTGTCGCCATGCTGATTAGCGCTACGGCCTGGTCACTGATATTCAGTAGTGTGATTTATTTTTTTGGAAGTGACTACTTCCCGGAATTCATGAAATGGATTTTCTCCAATCAGCCGCCTCAGATTTGAGCAGGTCATGACAAGCCATTCTCGCCTCGTTGCTTGAGGTTTTCATTTCTAAAGCAATACAATTAAGCCACCTCAAGGCGCAGAAAGCCTCAATGGAAGAAAAGCTGAGTCGAGGACGATATTTCCACCAAAAATTGCTCTACTTTTAAGATATCTTCTCTAATTCCGAACACTATGAGATCAAGGAATTATCCACTGATCGGTGTCGCACTCCTTACGCTCCTTCTTGCTTCAGAGGCAGAAGCACAATTTTCTGTTGGTGCCCATTTTGGGTATGCCGGTAGTGTCGATGCGGGAGATGCCTATGCTTTGGACAATCCCTGGCCGAGCGCGAGTAGTGGCGGTGGAGGCGGGATGAAATTCACGCAAGGGGGCACCGGTACTTCTGCACTAGTCAACCTGACGTGGGAGGCAACTTCCATTCTGGGAATATCGTTGGTTTACCGTGCCAGTAGTCAGACAATGGCAGAGAGCAAGCGTAGTTTGAGTAGCAATTCAATAGGAATCCAGGTTAAAGTCAATTTTGTAAGGAATGTCCAGAAGGTCGTGCCCTTCTTTCAGGCGGGGTATTTCTTTTCAAACTCCAACACCCTGAAGCAGGAAGCAGCTGTTTCGTCTAAGTATCCAAGCCAGGTGATGCCTGCATTTGAATTCAAGTACTCCACCACGTTAGGCGTAAGTGGAGACCTGGGGGTCGAATTCAAACTTAGTCAGCCAGTATCGTTTGTAATCCAGGCAGGACTCCACGGTGTTCAGCTCGCCTCCGAACCAGACGTGAATGCAAGCTCGCTGGATCTGGGGCCCAGCTATATATCACCCTCCAATTTTGATGGTGCATTTTGGTTTCAGGCAACGGGTGGTGTAAAATACTATTTTGGTAAGGGTAAGAAGAAGCGCGATTTCTAAATCATTTCTTATGAAAGGACTATGCATCACTTTCGTCGGTTGCCTGCTCGCCATTGGATCCGTGGCACAGGTGGTTCTAAAACAGCGCATCAAGTTGAATCTTCAGGAGCAGGAAGGGGTGCGAACACTTGCCTTTTCTACCAATTCAAAGCGGATTGTTGCAGGTGGCGACAAAGGATCCCTGGCGGTTTACGACCTCACTAATGGTGACAATTGGAACCTGCCTGCACACACAGCCAAGGTAGTTGCCCTCGCCTTTAGCTATGATAATCGCTACCTCGCTTCAGCAAGTGAGGACGGAGGATTTGCCTTGTACGATTTTCAGGATTCCAAAGTACAAAAACTCAATGGCGAGACTGGCTTGGTAAGATCTATTGCATTCAGCCCTACTGGACGGGTCTTTGTTACAGGAAATGAGAATGGGAAAATTAGCCTCTGGGACGCCTACACCAGAGAGAAGATCAATACCGTGCAAGGCAGAAGCGAGAAAATACTTGCATTGGCCTTTTCGCCTGATGGGCGAACCCTGGCGAGCGGCTCCGCTGATCGATCGGTCATGCTTTGGAACATGGATACAGGGATATCCACCAATATCCTGACCGGGCATCAGGATTGGGTTAGAACGTCGGCATTTAGTGCGGACGGAAAGACGCTGGCAACTGGCAGTTACGACAAAACGATCAAGCTGTGGGACGCTTCAACAGGTGCGCTGAAAACTACCCTTCAAGTAAACAAGGATTGGGTCACAGATGTGCATTACAGTGGTGATGGACAATACATTATCAGCGCTGGCGTGAAAGGGCAAGTTATTCTGATGGATGCCTCTGGGAAGGTCGTGCAGCGCCTCAATGACTTTCAACAAATGGTCGGAGCGGCACCATTTTCTCTTGATGGAAAATGGCTGGCAGTTGCTGACCTTAGCCCATCGGTGGCACTATATGATTGTTCAGCATTGAAAATTCAACCGTGGAAACCATTTGACGTTACGCCTCCGTCTATTGTGGTCCTAAGCCCCAAATTGCTCAGCACCCGGGATGGTGCCACTGGATTCCGGAAATCTCTCGTACATCAGGCTACAGTTCGCGTTATGCTGGAAATTTCCGATTTGAGCGGAGTGAAAGAAGTGAGTCTTGATGGGGTGCCAGCAAAGTCTGATCCAACAGTAGCCAACCGCTATTTAGCAGAACTTACAATTCTAAGAAATTCTGAGAAGACCTTGGTGATCAAGGCAGTTGACAACACTGGAAACGCCGTGGAAGAGAAGGTGCTGATTGAACATAAGATGTTCACAGGAAGCGTGGATGCCAATAAGTATCACGCAATTCTCATTGCCAATCAGGATTACAAGGATGAGAGCATCACCGATCTTGACCAGCCAATTAAGGATATGCAGCGGCTAAAAAATGTGTTGCTGAACGACTATTCATTTCTTGAGCAGAATGTAATCGTCCTGGAAAACCCCGACCGCAATATGCTATATGCCAAGTTTGATGAGCTTCAGAGCAAACTTGATAAAATCGATAACCTGCTGATTTTTTATGCGGGCCATGGGTATTGGGACCCACAACTAGTGCAAGGCTATTGGCTGCCCTCTGATGCCGAACCCGGGAAGCGATCTTCATGGCTCTCCAATGGAACGTTGCGGGATTATATTGGTGGAATTGGCGCGCGGCACACCCTGCTGATTACTGATGCTTGCTTTTCCGGAGGTATTTTTAAAAGCCGTGCAGTTTTCGAAAATGCTTCTACCGCTATTGAGACGTTGTACTTACGCAAGAGCCGCAAGGCGATGACCAGCGGGACGTTGGAAAAAGTACCTGATAAAAGCGTTTTCCTGGAGTCGCTCATTAGAAAGCTTCATGAAAATCAGGAACCGTATATTACCGCAGAGGAATTGTTTAGCGGGATCCGGCATGACGTGATTAACCGAAGTCCAAACAATCAGGTCCCTCAATATGGAGAGGTCGGACAGACGGGCGACGAAGGAGGGGAATTTATTTTTATCCGGAAGCACTAAGCTTATTTCACTTCCTCATCGGGAAGCATCTCGATATCGCGGATCAGCACACGCTTAGCAATTTTTTGAGCTGTGGGTGTGGCAGCTAATCCACCAAGCGCGGTCTCTTTGTAACGCGTCTCCATGCTTGCTCCAATTTCGCCCATGGCTTCGATCACTTCGTCTACCGGGATAACGCTGCTCACATCGGCTAGGCCGATTTGCGCAGAGCTGTTGGCGATGGCAGCGGCACTGGCATTTCGGACCACACAGGGGACTTCCACCAGCCCGGCAACTGGATCACAGACGAGACCGAGCATGCATTGAACTGTGATGGCTACGGCATTGAAAATCTGATCGGTGTTGCCGCCCAAACAGTAGACGATTGCACCTGAACCCATCGCTGCCGCAGTACCCGTTTCTGCCTGGCATCCGCCGACCGCTCCCGAGATCGAGGCCTTCTGCTCCATAATGAGAGCAATCCCTGCCGCGAGTAACATGGCTTCCAATATTTTACGATCCGGAATTTTGTGAATCTCTTGAAGGGTGAAAAGAACTCCGGGCATAATACCGCTTGCTCCGGCCGTTGGGGCTGCAAC
>JANPES010000410.1:0-2881 GCA_031423035.1 Cyclobacteriaceae bacterium
ATTATCCTGGAGATTGGCTACGCCACAACTAAAAACTTTACCGGAAAGAAGATATACACCCTGGCGAGGGCCTACTCGCGCAAACCCGTTGCAGAGGCTTTGCGAAAAGCTCAGGCTGAATTCATCAAACTTGGATATGGAGTAAAGGTGTTTGATGCATACCGTCCTTACAAAGCCACGGTGAAATTCTATGAAGAGTATCACGATACCACTTACGTCGCTTCCCCTTACCGTGGGTCCCGCCACAACCGTGGCTGCGCACTCGATATGACCATCATCGACTTGAAGTCGGGCAAGGATGTCCCGATGCCCACGCCCTGGGATTCGTTTGACCCTGCAGCTTGGCCTACGGCAGGAGTTAGGGACCCGGTGATCCGTAAAAACCGTGACCTGCTCATTGGCGTCATGGAGCGTAATGGATTTACAGTGTATGAGCATGAATGGTGGCACTTCGATTTCAATGGCTGGAATGCCTACGAGGTGATGGATATTGACTTTGAGGAGCTTGAGAGGAAGTAAAATTTCACAAACGGATAATCATGACAATCGAACAATCGCAACAGGAAGTGGACCGCTGGATCAAAACGTACGGCGTGCGGTATTTCAATGAGCTCACCAACATGGCCATCCTGACGGAGGAAGTGGGCGAGCTGGCCCGCATTATGGCCCGTAGGTACGGGGAGCAATCTGAAAAAGAGTCTGACAAAAGCAAAGACCTTGGTGACGAGATGGCCGATGTGCTGTGGGTGCTCATCTGCCTGGCGAATCAAACAGGAGTGAATCTCACCGAAGCATTCACGCAGAATATGATGAAGAAGACAGCGCGTGACAACGACAGACATCACGGAAATCCCAAATTGAAATAGACGGGATGAAAGGTGTTCTCCCGATTATTGTCCTGTCACAATTTCTGTGCACTACACTCTGGTTTGTGGGCAATGCGGTCATGCCGGAAGTTGTCTCAGCCTTTGGGTTGGATCCCTTGTTTTTTGCCTATCAGACCAGCGCGGTGCAGTTCGGGTTTATTTCCGGCACGTTGGTGTTTGCGCTGCTTACCGTCGCTGACCGATTCTCGCCCTCGAAAGTTTTCTTTTTCAGCGCCCTGGTAGGGGCAATGGTTAACCTCATAATCCTGAGTTCAGCGAATGGCCCAGTGAGCTTATTGATGTTGCGATTCTTCACAGGTTTTTTTCTGGCTGGCATCTACCCGGTCGGAATGAAGATCGCTTCCGACTATTTCGACAAAGGCCTGGGGAAATCATTGGGGCTCCTGGTTGGAGCACTCGTGCTGGGCACGGCCTTTCCTCATTTGCTGCGCGGCAGTTTGTCAGGTGTTCCCTGGCGGATCATCATTATTACCAGTTCTTCACTCGCGGTTCTGGGGGGTGTGTTGATTATGAGTTTGGTTCCTGATGGGCCCCATCGCAAAACCGCAGGCAAGATTGAGCTGTCCGCTGCTTTTAAAGTGTTTGACAAAAGAGGTTTTCGAAGTGCGGCATTTGGTTACTTCGGCCACATGTGGGAGCTGTATACTTTTTGGGCATTTGTGCCGATGATGCTGATGACCTATTTGAAATTGCATCCCGGCATTTCTTGGAATGTCCCCTTCCTGAGTTTCACCGTAATCGGGATAGGCGGCCTGGCCTGTGTTCTTTCCGGATACCTGTCGGCAGGAGTAGGGCTGAGGACAAGTGCTTCAATCGCGCTCGTCTCTTCCGGAGCATGCTGTCTGCTTTCCCCATTTATGTTTGGCCTGGCTGCTCCATGGGCCTTTGTGGGCTTCCTGCTGTTTTGGGGGATGGCTGTCATTGCAGACTCACCGCTGTTTTCAACTTTGGTGGCGCAAAATGCGAATCCGCATCACAGGGGAACGGCGCTGACCATTGTGAACTGCATTGGATTTTCAATTACGATTGTGAGCATACAGGTAATCACTTCATTGTCAACAATGATCGATACACAGTACCTTTATGTATGGCTTGCCGTTGGACCCGCGCTTGGGCTACTTGCCCTGGCAAGAGGAAGATCATCAGATAAGCAAACAGAGACCGCACCATTGTAAACCTGAAACGATGAGAACATTCATTATTATTCTTGCCCTTTCTCTCCTAACCTTTAGTTGTAGTAAGCATCCATCCGCTGAGCAAGTCATCCGCGGAAAAATCTGGACCGGCAATCCAAATCAGCCTTACGCAGAGGCGATGGCTGTTTCAGGCGATTCGATCGTTGCTGTTGGAAGTATTGCTGGTATTAATGCCTGGGTCGGTGAAAAGACAGAAATGATCGATGCCCGGCCAGACCAACTCATCACACCCGGATTCATCGACACACACACCCATTTCGTAGGAGCAGGCTTCGGCCTATCTTCCGTTCAGCTGCGGGATGCGAAGACACCGGAAGAGTTTACAAAGCGAATCGGGGACTTCGCGAAGACCGTTTCCCCGGGAACATGGATCTTGGGCGGTGACTGGGACAATCAAAATTGGGGCGGCCAACTGCCAGAGCGGGGATGGATCGATGCCGTTACGCCGAACAACCCGGTATGGGTCGACCGCCTTGACGGTCACATGTCACTCGCCAACTCGGCTGCGCTCAAAGCTGCCGGGATAGACGACAAGGTGAAGGATGTTCCCGGGGGTGCCATCGTACGCAACAAGGGAAAAGTAACGGGGATTTTCAAGGACAATGCCAAGGGGTTAGTTGCCAGGGCGATTCCTCCTCCATCTGAAGAGCAAGAGGACCACGCTGTTGACGCCGCCATGAGCTACGTAACTTCGAAGGGCGTAACGTCGGCTCATAGTGTGAGTGAATACGTTTCAGCCCTGGAGCGGGCCCACAAGCAAAATAGAATGATCGCGCGTATCTACGCAGGTACCGAAAT
>JANPES010000411.1:0-2140 GCA_031423035.1 Cyclobacteriaceae bacterium
ATTGCCCGGGGTGAAAAGATTGCGTTTGTGGGTAAGAACGGCGAGGGAAAAAGTACACTGGTAAAGGCCATTATGCGTGAGATTGATTTTGACGGGAAGTGTACGCTGGGTCATGGCTCCATGATCGGCTACTTTGCGCAGAATCAGGCTTCGTTGCTGGAAGGAGATCTCACTGTGTTTGAAACCATCGATCAAATTGCGGAAGGCGACATCCGTACGAAGATAAAGGACATACTCGGTGCCTTCATGTTCAGTGGTGATGACATTGACAAAAAGGTGAAGATGCTCAGTGGCGGTGAGAAGACACGCCTCGCCATGATCAGGTTACTGCTGCAGCCGGTCAATTTGTTGATTCTGGATGAGCTTACCAATCACCTGGACATCAAATCAAAAGCCATTCTAAAAGACGCGCTGCGTGCGTTTGACGGTACGCTGATTCTTGTTTCCCATGATCGTGATTTTCTAGACGGCCTCGCCACGAAGGTGTTTGAGTTTGGCAACAAACGTGTGAAAGAACATTTTGAAAGTATCGCCGGCTTCTTACGGAACAAGAAGATGGAGAATTTGAGGGAAATTGAGCGGTCTGTTAAGTAGGTGAGGGAAATCGGTAACCAGTAATCAGTGGTCGGTGATCAGTGGTCGGTAATCGGTGATCAGTAATCGGCAACTCGTTACGTGTTACTGCACCTTTTGCTTGTTACCGGTTACTTGCTATCTGCTACTTATTTCCTGAGATTCTCTATCTTGGTATATGAAAAAACTAACCCTCCTCCTTTTCCTCTGCACCCTCTCCAGTGTATGGGCACAAAAAACGTCACCAGACTATACGGATGCCCTGCTGCTGGTGGATCGGTGGTTGGAAGCTGAGCGCGACTATAAACACCTGCCCTCATTATCGGCTTCGATAACCAAAGACCAGGAACTCCTGTGGAGCAAAGCCTATGGGCTAAGCAATGTGGCCAGCAAGCTGGCCGCTACACCCGGCACGGTCTATTCCATCTGTTCAATTTCCAAATTGTTTACGGCCGTGGCCATCATGCAACTCTATGATGAAGGCAAGTTGCGGCTGGACGACAACATTGAATCGATTCTTACCGATTTTAAACTGAAGCAACAGTTCAAAGACAGTGGGCCGATCACCATCCGTTCGTTGCTGACCCACTCCTCGGGCTTGCCCCGGGAATCGGATTACCCCTATTGGACCGGTCCGGATTTTCCATTTCCCACGCAGGATCAGGTAAACAGCAAATTGAAAGATCAGCAAACGTTATATCCGGCCTCCACCTATTTTCAATACAGTAATCTGGGACTCACACTACTCGGTGAGATTGTAGAAAAGGTGTCGGGCAAAAAATACACTGAATACGTAGAAGAGAAGATTCTCAAACCCCTGCAATTGAACGCCACGCATCCTTACTTGCCGGCTGCAGAGCATGGAAAGAAAATGACCATTGGTTATAGCGCCCTTAAACGCGATGGCAACCGCGAGCCCGTGGCCTTATTCGATGCGCGCGGCATCACATCAGCGGCCGGGTATTCCAGCAACGTGGAAGACCTTGGCCGTTTTGCTTCCTGGCAGTTTCGTCTGATGGAAAAAGGTGGTGTTGAACTTCTTAAGGCCTCCACGTTAAAAGAGATGCAACGTGTGCAGTGGATGGATCCGGATTGGAACACCGCGTGGGGCCTTGGATTTGAGGTTAACAAACAGGGCACCACCACCATTGTAGGTCATGGCGGCTCCTGCCCAGGCTATCAAACGATTCTGGACATAGATCCGAAAGAGAAGATGGCGTATAGTGTGATGATCAATGCCGGAGGTGAGAATCCGGATTTCTATGCGAAGGAGATCCGTGAGTTGTTGGCGAAAATTCCAAAAGAGAAGCAAGCATTAAAAGCCGGTGTGGACTTAACCAAGTATGCAGGTAATTATTCCGGACAACCCTGGGGAAGCGAATTGATCGTAACACCCTGGTATGGCGACCTGGCCATGGTCGTTGCGACCTCCACCAACCCCGATGAAGAGATGGGTTTGCTACGGCATGTAGAAGGAAACACGTTCAAGCGTGTCCGTAAAGACAAAACGCTGGGAGAGGAAGTTGTATTTGAAACAGATGCCACTGGTAAGGTGACAAGGATTCGT
>JANPES010000412.1:0-2145 GCA_031423035.1 Cyclobacteriaceae bacterium
TTTCAATATTGAACTCAACTTTAGGCTATATACACTTTTGTGGAATACTTGTTTAAGGCCTTCAGTAAAAGTAGACAAGATAGCATTCGTCAGCGGAAGATAGCCAAGATGTTTGCGTATAAATAGAATAGCAAAAATTAACTTACTGAAGCCTGATTTTAGTCCAATGTTGAAGATGCAGTAAGCCAGATCATTTCTAACAAATCCCTCATGCCCGAATGTCCCCATAAAAGCCCTTCCTCCCTCAAAAATATCAAGGAAAATTGCCTTGACATCAGAGGCGGGTTGGACTCGTAGATACAGAAGACTCTCGAGTGCCGTTCTGGAAATTTTGTAGGAAAAAGTCTCAGAATAGTTGTTGCTCAACACTGTTAAAGTCTTATCAATTTGACCTGTCGCATATATGTCGGAATAACTTTCTCCATGGATCCGATAAAACAATAACGGTGTCTTGACATTATAAATCGGAAATATTCTATTGAGCCTTAGCCAGGCGCAGTGGTCTTCCGCATGTATGTCCTCGGACCGATAGACGGGGCCATAGCTCTTCATGATTTCGCGGGACATCATCACAGTAGGATGATAAAGCGGACATTTTCTGAATTTTACCCAGAAGTTTTCACTGGCTTCTGTGTGCATCTTTCTGGGAATTTTAACTACTTTGTTTTTCTTGTCGATCATCACACTATTCGCGCCAACTATAGCGGGTGCTTTCAATTTTTCCAAAAATTCTATCTGTATTCTCAAGCGCTCTGGGCACGAGATGTCGTCTTGGTCCATTCTGGCAATATACTTGCCTGAGGCGGCGGCAAAGCCTTTGTTGAGCGTAGCAATGAGACCCAGGTTGATCTCATTCTTGATATATATGATTCTTTTGTCCTTTGCTTGAAAACTTTGAATGATGTTTTCAGAGTCATCCTTTGAGCCATCATCAAGTACAATAAGTTCAAAATTCTCATGAGTTTGCTTGATAATGCTATTGATGGCATAGGATAGATAAGCAGATCCATTATAAACGGGTAGGACTATGGAAACCTTTATGTTGTTCATGTCATACTTCTCACTTTAGTTTAAGGTGGTGTTGAAGCGAGTAACCTTCGGTTTTCCCTGGTGTGCCAGCCAACCCTCCACTCGTGCGACGGCGCGGCGGTCATTGACGAATAAGGTGTTCGCGCAATTGGTGCAAAAATGTCGATCACCAGCACGACCGCAAATTAGGGAACTGGCTGGATTGGCTTGTCGCATTTGATCGCCGAGTCGATCCGATTGGCGAAGCTCAGGGGAAGCTGCCGGCGTTTCACTTGGCGGTCGATGAGAGATGTTGGCGGAGGCCTGCTAACGGGTGCGCGTGCCACAGATCTGGTCCAACGCTGTGCCACAGGCCTCCGCAGAGTCGAGTTTCCGCTGGATTGCCCGGATGACACTGTAAGCAGCCCTGGGAAGCTGCGGCCATGAAATTACTTCCCAGAAAAGGAGAATGTTTGACGTTGGCCTCGCGTTTTAAGTCATGGGCAGATTACTGCTCTAGTGTCTCCTGATGATAGCTGCTTTACGGCTTTCTCCGCCGGGGCTGCCTCTGTGACCGCGCCCTTCGTCGCACCCCAGGTTCCCCAGCGCTCTATGCCGTCGTACCGCCGCCTTTTCGTCAAGCGCTGTCACGCGGCGGGCGCCAAGCGAGCAGGGCTGCGGGCGACAATTATCGGCATGAACAACACCCCCTAGCCGTACGCTAAATCCATGCAATATCCGCGATCGTCGCATACTGTTGCTATCCGCTAGACTATCGACTGGCGCCTATACCACCAAAACAAGGTCGCAACCGTCGAGTTTATCGAAGTGGTCGGCAAATTGCCGGCCGCATGGACGGAACACTGGACATTAACCCAACAGCGCTCGAAAGTCCGTGTTACCTTGGCCCACTAGGATTCGGGCGTGGCTTTACGTAGCCCAGCGTCCCTGAACAATACCAGCGACTACTTGAGCAACTGACAGTGTTTACTGCCAAGTTGCCGAGTCAGCCTAAACGTATACTGCTGTTGATGCTAGGAATAGCAGAGTCGCGCTTTGTTTATCTCAAGCCTCAATGGATACTGAAAACCGTGGAAAACGCCGAATCACCGTTCTCTGCGCTGGTGGATTTTTGGG
>JANPES010000413.1:0-5430 GCA_031423035.1 Cyclobacteriaceae bacterium
AGGGGTACTTGCCAAAAGCCAACAGCTAATAGCTAACCTAATGAAATGAAAAGCCAAACGGGTTGTGGAGGAGGAAATCACCAAGGAAAAATTTAGAGAGTTGTATTTCAAGTACGCCACACCCAACAGCGGGTCGACGGAGGATTACTGGAACCACTTTTATGAGAAGGAGGAAGGAAAGAGATACTTTTTTGCCAAGCCAGAGACGCCGGATTCAACAAGTATGTTTATTGTGTCTGATGCCCACAAACACCGAATGGTATTCTTGACTGAGGAGGCGGAGGAATCATTTTTTGACTTTCCATAATCCTCTACTTTCTTTTCGTGAAGCCCAAATAATCTTTCGTAAAGTCGCTAAGCCACCTGGGGCGCCAGCGAAAAGCCGACAGCTATACTCAACTCGCCAGTCAATCAAAGTGGACGTCTCCATTTACTTCAAAGTAAACTTACCGATCGGCACGCTAACTCACCCCCTTCCCCCTCTCTACTTTGTAGAGAGGGGGTGGCGCACCTTGGTGTGACGGGGGTGAGTACGACGGCTGGGTAACGGAGTTTGTGGCTAACCCGAAGAAGGAGATTGAGGCCACCTTCAAAGAGAATGTTTCCATTTAACACCTAATACCCAACCCCCTCGTCTATTTATCGTACCTTCAGTTTCGACCTCATATCTATGAATAATCGCGAAATCTCCCTCGACACCGCCACCAAATTGCTGAAGAAAAGCAAGTCTGTGTTCGTTGAACTCTTCAAACACGGCACGCTCGTGGTGGAACTCTACAAACCCGATAAGACAGACAAGCAGCAGCCTCACAACCGCGATGAAGTCTATGTGATTGCCTCAGGCACGGGGATGTTTTTCAATGGGACCATCAGGCGAAAGTTCAAGGCCGGCGACTTCTTGTTTGTAGCTGCCGGAGTTGAACACCGGTTTGAGAAGTTTACTGAGGACTTTGCTACGTGGGTGTTTTTCTATGGGCCGGTGGGTGGGGAGATGTGAGTTACTGGCCAGTGGCCAGAGCCTGGTGCGGAGGTTTTCTTTCAACGGGTTAAAACCCGTTGTTATAATACCGGTCGAGCCTACGGCTCTGTAGACCAGAGAACATTGCTCGCACGAGAGGCGAAGCCTTGGTCTATTTTGTGATGTGCCTGACCCTCGACAGTGGCACTCAGGCAGGGACTTCAGTCCAGCGATTCCAGAGTGTCTTGTTGCGCCTTGGCTCTGGAGAGTAGAGGGCTGGTCGGACAAGAGGCGTAGCCTCGGTCTATTTTGTGATGGTGCCTGACCACGACAGAGGTACTAAGACAGGACTTCAGTCAGGCGACTCCACAGAGTGTCGGTCGAACCTCTGGCTCTGGAGAGTAGAGGGCTGGTCGGACAAGAGGCGTAGCCTCGGTCTATTTTGTAACAGCGGACTTCAGTCCGTTGACTCAAGAATGGGCTAACTCCCAAGAGAACCATAGGTTCGGGCCATATAAGTCAGCCAACTGAATGCGGCGGCCAAGAAATTATCTTGAAGAAGGTAACGGCGAGGTAAGGGATTCAATATCCTCCAGAATTCATACATTAGCCAACATGAGAACAATCCTTGTCTTATTAGCGGTCCTATTCGCAACTCCAAGTGCCTTTGGTCAGCAAGGGTCAGCGATGTATCGAAAGGCGGACTCGCTATATCGTGCGAAAGAATACCGAGCATCCGCTACTTCGTACATGAAGGGAATACAAATGGAATGGACGACTGATGTTCCAGACCGATCTGCAAGCGCTGCGGCATCCTGGGCAATGGCAGGGGTATCAGACAGCGCTTTTTATCTCTTGAATAAGGTGTCGATATCGGAGAGTATCTCTCCAGGGATTGCTAAGAGTATTCAGAACAACAAGGGCTTTGTTTCGCTGCAGACAGATAAACGCTGGAACCCATTGGTGGAGCTGATTTCAAAGAAGGCAGCATCCAATTACCCACAAGAGGAAATCATCTACGGAAGAAAGGACGGTATGGCATTAACCATGGTCCGGATGAATCCAAAAAGAAAAGTCAACGGCAAATCGATCATCTTCGTCATTGCCGGTAGTTGGAGGTCTTCTTACGCGGGATTCGAAGCCTATTATACACCGCAAGCCTACATGTACCTATCAAAGGGCTACACCGTGTTTGCTGTGTTGGTTGGTTCGCAGCCCAGGTATACTATGGTCGATCAGGTGGTGGACATAAAGCGGGCGGTGCGCTATGTGCGCTACCATGCGCCGAACTGGGGTATCGACCCGAACAATATCGGAATAACGGGAAGCTCTGCTGGTGGCCATCTGTCGCTGGCCGTAGCAACAGCTGATGAAAAAATTGATGCGGGCGCTGCCGACCCGGTGGACAGAGTCTCTTCCCGCGTGCAGGCCGTTGCGGTTCTGTATCCTCCAACCGATATGGTAAATTGGGACGGAAAGGGTCTCAATTGGATCAATAAGTTTCAACGACAAAAGGAGGCCAGTGTATTCGGAGCGGTTGACTTCAAAACCTGGAATAGTAAGACCTTTTCCTACGATGCCGTTTCGGATACTGTCGAGCGAAATAAAATTGCAAGGGAGATCTCTCCGATATACTTCGTTACTCCGGATGATCCGCCCGTCTTTATTGTTCACGGCGACGCAGATCCGACTGTTCCGCTCGTGCACTCCCAGGCCTTCACTGCCAAGCTTAAAGAAGCCGGCGTTGCTTGTCGGTTGGTTATCAAGAAGGGGGGGAAGCATGATGCGACGGACATGAACCCTGAATTCCAGGAGTTCCCGGATTGGTTTGATATGTATTTGAAGTAGCCGCCTGAATCGTTCGTCGCCTGGCCGGGAATTGACTTCCAAAATGCATCAGGTGCTTCGCTCAGTTACCTGCCATTCTGACAAAACAAGAATTGTACTGAATTCCGTCATGGGCTTGGCATCCTGAATCATGAATTGAGTTGCAACTTGAATTCGTAATCGAAATATTCCAAATGGTAGTTTCCATATAAGGAAACTTCTTTTTACCTTTGTCATGTTACTGAAGCCAAGGTTTGAAGTTTTATTTCTGGAAGAGGCCCGGAGATTCTTGTCTGGACTTGACGAGAAGACCCGAACCAAAATACTTTACAACATCGATAAGTCAAGAATGCTGAATGACCCCAGGCTGTTAAAGAAGTTGAACCCCGGCACGGGATCGCTATGAATTTGAGCTGGGCCTTGAATTATTGGGAGAGGTGATTCAGGCCACAAGGCTTCAACGAAATCTGACGCAGGGGCAGCTTGGGGCATTGGTGGGTGTTCAGAAAGCACAGATCTCAAAATTAGAGAAGAGTGCCAACAACGTGACCGTAGAAACCATTCTGAAAGTGTTTAACGCACTGAAAGCCAAAGTGAGCTTCAGGGTCGCGCTTCAAAAATACCAGATCCGGATTGCCTGAGGAACTTGTATTCTCTTGGCGAATTCTGCGCAACCCTGCCTGCCGGCAGGTTTGCGTCATTGCTTTTAAGTGATTGGGCCTTTTGAGGTAGTCATAATCATGACAACGACATGCATGATACCTAAAGGTTGAAAAATATTCTTTCTGCCCTACAGCCAAGTTTTGATCTTGTCCTTTATTTTGCCTCTTCAAGCCACTTATGACCTCGCCAACAGCCAACCCTCAACGCCCTCCTCGCAAATTTCTCAAGGAAACCTTCAAGGTATCTGCCTGGGAGGAATTGAAGCCCTACTTTGACACCTTACTGGAGAGACCTGTTAATTCAGCCGAGGCGCTTAGGAGGTGGTTCCGGGACCGCAGCGAACTGGAATCGGCAATCAGCGAAGACCTCGGCTGGCGGTACATCCGCATGACGTGCTATACGGAGAACAAGGAGTACCTCGCCGCCTACCAGAATTTTGTAGAAAACATTCAACCCCAGATCGCGCCGGTCTCCGATCAATTGAATCGCAAGGCGGCCGAGTCGCCATTTCTGGCTGAGTTGGCCAAGGAGGAAGGGTATTCTATTTTGATCAGGAACCTTAAAAAAGACATTGAAATCTTCCGCGAAGAGAACGTGCCGCTCTTCACAGAGATCAACATGGAGTCGCAAAAGTATGCCCAGCTCAATGGTGCCATGACCATCACCTGGAAAGGGCAGGAGCTAACACTCCAGCAAGCCGGTGTGCTTCTGCAAGAGACGGACCGCACGGTGCGTGAAGGCGTCTACCGGCTGATAAATGACCGCCGCCTTCGAGACAAGGAAACACTGGATACGCTGTACACTACTTTAATCCAGTTGCGTAATAAGGTCGCTGTCAATGCCGGCTTCCCGAATTTCCGCGACTATATGTTTAAGTCCTACGGTAGGTTTGATTACACCCCAAAGGATTGCTTTGATTTTCATGAGTCAATTTCTTCGGAGGTCGTACCCTTGCTGGAGGAGTTTGCTGAAATCAGAAAAGAGAAACTAAAGGTTCCTTCCATGCACCCGTGGGACAAGGCCGTTGATGCAGAAGGCCGACCTCCACTGAAGGCTTTCACCGGCGGCAAGGACTTGTCAGCAAAATCGATCGAATGTTTTAGTCGTCTGGATCCCTATCTGGGCGAGTGCCTGAAAACTATGGAGTCAATGGGCCATCTGGACCTGGAGTCCCGCATCGGAAAAGCCCCGGGTGGCTATAACTACCCGCTGGCGGAGATAGGTATTCCCTTCATTTTTATGAATGCTACGTCAACCATGCGTGACATGACAACGCTCATGCACGAAGGGGGCCATGCGGTTCATAATTTTTTAACCATAGACCTGGCGCTGGGAGACTTCAAGAACCCGCCCATGGAGGTTGCCGAATTGGCGTCTATGGCGATGGAGCTTCTCTCGATGGACCATTGGGATATTTTCTTCACCAACCCAGAGGACCTCGCGCGCGCGCGGCAGGAGCAGATGGAGGATATTATAGAGACCCTTCCCTGGGTGGCGACGATCGACAAGTTTCAGCATTGGGTGTATGAAAATCCGCAGCACACCCTTGAACAGCGCAAGCGCCGATGGAATATCGTCTATCAGGAATTTGCCGATACGGTTACGGATTGGTCTGGCCTGGATGACGCCCGGAATTTCCTTTGGCAGAAGCAGTTGCACTTGTATGAGGTGCCGTTCTATTACATCGAGTATGGCATGGCGCAACTTGGTGCCATCGCCGTTTGGCGAAATTTCAGGAAGAACAGGGCCGAAGGACTTGCGGGCTATCAGCGTGCATTGAAGTTAGGTAACCTTAAGACCATCCCTGAAATCTATCGCGCCGCTGGAATCAAGTTTGATTTTAGCAAAGCCTATATCCGCGAGCTTATGAATTTTGTACGTGAGGAGATGGCCCGGTAGGGGACCGTCCGCTGGCCTTCCTATGAAAAGTCTTACCGGTCCGCGTGACGCGGTGCCGGTACCCCGCCCAAATCAAAGTGCGC
>JANPES010000414.1:0-10220 GCA_031423035.1 Cyclobacteriaceae bacterium
GGTGCGCTGGATACTGCCGGTGTGACCGGAAGAAAACAAAGCCGTTCGAAGTATGGTGCTAAGAGACCGAAAGCAGGAGCAGCCGCTCCCGCAGGTAAGGCCGCACCCGCTAAAAAATAATCTGAATCAATCATGAGAAAATCGAAACCCAAGAAGAGATATCTTCTCCCCGATCCCAAGTTCAGCGATACGCTGGTCACCAAGTTCGTGAACTACATGATGGAGCGCGGAAAGAAAAGCATTGCCTATGACATTTTCTATGATGCCATCGGTATCGTCGAGAAGAAATTGGGTGAACCCGGACTGGAAGTTTGGAAGCGTGCGCTGAGCAACCTCACACCCGCCGTAGAAGTAAAGAGCCGCCGAGTAGGTGGAGCTACTTTTCAAGTGCCTGTAGAAATTCGCCCAGAGCGGAAAATCAACCTGAGCATCAAGTGGCTCATTGACTATTCCCGCGCCCGCGGAGAAAAGACAATGATGGACAAGCTGGCAGGAGAAATCATGGCTGCCTCCAAAGGTGAAGGTGCCGCCATTAAGAAGAAAGACGATACGCACCGCATGGCGGAAGCGAACAAGGCATTTTCACATTTCAGATTCTAACCCGTAATGGCACGAGATTTACGATATACACGGAACATTGGCATTGCTGCGCATATTGATGCTGGCAAGACAACAACTACCGAACGGATCCTCTATTATGCCGGTGTCAATCACAAGATTGGCGAGGTGCACGATGGTGCAGCTACCATGGACTGGATGGAGCAGGAACAGGAGCGAGGCATTACAATCACTTCTGCCGCAACAACGGTTTACTGGAAATATAAAGAAAACGATTACCACGTAAACATTATCGATACGCCAGGACACGTCGACTTTACAGTTGAAGTAAATCGTTCACTTCGTGTACTTGATGGATTGGTGTTCTTGTTTAGCGCCGTGGATGGTGTTGAGCCGCAATCAGAAACAAACTGGCGCCTGGCTGACAACTATAAAGTCGCAAGGATCGGTTTTGTTAATAAAATGGATCGCGCGGGAGCAGATTTTCTGGGCGTATGCCAGCAGGTGAAAGAGAAATTGGGCAGCAAGGCTGTGGCTTTGCAATTACCTATAGGTGAAGAAGAGAACTTTAAAGGCGTTGTTGACCTCGTGGGTAACAAGGCGATGATCTGGAATGAAACTGACAAGGGGATGACCTATGAGACTGTCCCTATTCCGGAGCACATGATAGAAGAAGCAAAGGAGTACAGAGAAAAATTGCTGGAAGCAGTGGCAGAGGTTGATGAGACCCTGATTGAAAAGTATTTTGAAGACCCGAATTCGATATCTGAAGCTGAGATTCTAAAGGCTCTTCGCGAGGCCACCGTAGGAATGAAGATTGTTCCAATGGTGTGCGGATCTTCCTTCAAGAACAAAGGTGTGCAGACCATGCTCAATTACGTCATGGAATTGCTCCCTTCTCCGTTGGATAAGGATGTTATCATTGGTACCGATCCGGATACGGGCGAAGATGTGGCTATCCATCCTGACGAGAAAGAGCCGTTTGTCGCGCTTGCATTTAAGATTGCTACGGATCCTTTTGTAGGTCGCCTGTGCTTTATCCGGGCCTACTCTGGAGTGTTGGAATCTGGTTCGTATGTGTACAATACGCGGACTGAAAATAAGGAGCGCATCTCCCGGGTTTTCCAGATGCACGCAAACAAGCAAAATCAAATTGACCGCCTTCCGGTAGGAGATATCGGAGCCGTGGTTGGTTTTAAGGATATTAAGACGGGGGATACGCTGTGTGATGAGAAGCGCAAGATTGTGCTCGAGTCTATGGTATTCCCAGAACCCGTTATCGGATATGCCATCGAGCCCAAGAAGCAGGTGGATGCCGACAAGTTGGGTATGGCGATCTCTAAGCTGGTGGAAGAGGATCCTACCCTCCGTGTGAATACAGACCGTGAAACGGGTCAGGTGATCCTACGCGGAATGGGAGAATTGCACCTTGAAATCATCATCGACCGCCTGCGTCGTGAGTTTAAAGTGGAGATCAACCAGGGTGCTCCCCAGGTGGCCTACAAAGAAGCGCTCACCAAGTCAATTGAGCACAAAGAAGTGTACAAGAAGCAGACCGGTGGTCGCGGTAAGTTTGCAGATATCGTGTTTGAAATCGGACCGCGTGAGCTTGGTCCGGAGGATAAGCCAGGCCTTGAGTTTGAAAATGACATCGTCGGTGGTGTTATTCCACGTGAATTCATTCCTGCGATTGAGAAGGGTTTTGCAAATGCAATGGTCAACGGACCACTTGCTGGCTACCCGATCGACTCGATGAAAGTCCGGTTGTTTCACGGTTCATATCATGACGTTGACTCCGATTCACTGTCCTTCGAATTGGCGGCACGGATTGGATTCAGAGAGGCGGCCCGCAAGTGCGGACCCCAGCTGCTTGAGCCGGTCATGGCTGTCGAAGTGATTTCTCCGGATGAGTATACGGGCTCTGTAACCGGTGACTTGAACAGAAGGAGAGGTATTATGAAGGGGATGGACACACGTGGCGGGGCCCAGGTTATCAAAGCGGATGTTCCCCTCTCTGAATTATTCGGTTATGTGACCGACCTGCGCACGATAACCTCCGGACGCGCATCGGCATCCTTGACATTTGCACACTATTCACCGGTTCCCAAGAACCTTGCGGAAAAAGTAATTGATGAAGTAAAGGGTGCGGTAGCCACGAAGTAAGGACTAGGATTATTAGGATTGATTAAAGGATTTAGAAGGACAGTTTAGAAAAATCAGTGTAATCAAAGGAACCAGTTAAATCAGCGGTCAAAACCAGCGGTATGAACCAAAAAATCAGAATTAAGCTCAAGTCGTACGATCACAGCCTCGTTGATAAGTCATCGGAGAAGATCGTGCGTGCGGTGAAAGCAACCGGCGCTATCGTCAGCGGTCCTATTCCGCTCCCGACGGAAAAAGAGAAGTTTACTGTGCTTCGTTCACCACACGTGAACAAGAAGGCGCGTGAGCAATTTCAACTCTGCACATTCAAGCGGCTGGTGGATATCTATTCCAATAGCGCAAAGACTGTAGATGCCCTGATGAAGCTTGAACTTCCCAGTGGCGTGGATGTTGAGATCAAGGTGTAGTTATAGTTACAAGAAATATATAACCCTGTTCCGTCCGCGGGATGGGGTTTTTTTATGATGAAAAAGTCTTCGAAGAATAGTGAAGTAGAAAAGCCCGCAGCTCCTGATTTCTATTGGGAGAATGGATTCATGGTGTTTAGTGAGGCCTATCACAAAAAGCGCGGCTATTGTTGCCAGTCGGGGTGCAGACATTGTCCGTATGGGTACCGTAAATTCGGCGATTCGGTAATACGTTGATATAGAGGTCTACTTTTGCCGTCTCCCTCTTTTCAAGACTTCCTTCCACAACGCATCCGAACCTTCTGACGGCAACAGATTATTTTTCAACACCTTCTTGAGTAACTGTTCTTTCTTTTTAACTACCCACGATTCCAAGAGTAACTCCCGGAAAAAATTCTCCACACTTTCGTCGAGCCACTGCCGCTGCTGACTATGCCGGTTCTTGATGAGATAGCCCGTTGATGAAGCATGCTGCTGATACGACTGTATCATTTTCCAAACGTCATTCAATCCTTTATTCTCCTGTGAGGAAGTAGCCAATACTTTTGTTTTCCAGCCGGATGTGGGAGGCGACTGGAAATGAAGCGCTTGCAATGCGTCTGCCTGCGCTTGTTTGGCAGCCTTAAGATTCTCGCCATCGGCTTTTGTGACGATAATCCCGTCGGCCATCTCCATGATTCCTTTCTTGATGCCTTGGAGGTCGTCACCCGCACCAGCCAATATCAGAAGTAGGAAGAAATCCACCATGCCGCGTACAATGGTCTCTGATTGACCAACGCCAACCGTTTCAATAAGTATGACATCGAAGCCAGCAGCCTCTAATAGCAGTATCGCTTCACGCGTGTGGTAGGTGACGCCGCCGAGGGCCAAGCCTGTCGGTGAGGGTCGTATGAAGACATTGGGATTTTGGCTGAGTTTCTCCATGCGCGTTTTGTCGCCAAGGATGCTCCCTTTTGTTTTCTGACTGGTGGGGTCAACGGTAAGGACGCCTACTTTTTTTCCTTCGCGCGCTAACAATTCTCCAAACACTTCGATGAACGTGCTCTTGCCAACACCCGGAACCCCGGTTATCCCGATGCGTAGGGATTTTCCCGTTTGGGGAAGAAGACTCTTTAAGGCCTGGCTGATTTTATTGCGGTCAGCAGCCCGGGTGCTTTCCGCTAACGTAATGGCTCTAGCCAAGACTGAACGGTCTCCTCTCAGGATACCTTTTTTTAGATCAGCAAGGCCAAGGGAAATACTGGTTTTGGGGGCCATCCGTGAGGTTGATTTGCAAAGCTAAATTTTTAAATTTACTCTGTACCTATCACTAATTCCTCGCGGATGAAGAAATTCTGGTTCCAAAGCCTCCTGATTACGCTTTTTGTGTTCTTCATGTTATGGGGCGCCAACAAGGTCACCGACCTTAAGATGTTTACCGCATTTGACACGATAGGCCAGGCATTAAAAGATTTTCAGCTAACAGACTATGCATTTTCCAATCTGAGACCAGAGCTAACCGTGGATGACCGTATCGTCCTCGTGAACATTGGGACGCTTTCACGAAGGGAAATAGCGCAGGAGATTTTGGTTATCAATCAGTTCGGGCCTAAGGTTATCGCATTTGACGGTTTTCTTAATTGTGAGGGTGGGTTACGTGATAGTGTAAATTGTCCGGCCCTGCTGGATACGCTGGGAAACTTGATGCTAAGTAGCATTATTCAGGAGGCTGGTAATGTAGTCCTGGGAACAAAGTTGATGCAGACAGATTCCCTGGCCCAATATGATGTTGATCTTTACGATTCTCTTGAGATTTCCGATCCCATGTTTAGCGATTATGCCAGCGGGGGATTTGTCAGTCTCCCCACTGAGGCCACCTATCAGGAGGATGTAAAAATTTGCCGGTCCATCTACCCGCGGCGTTACATCAAGGGAAAGGAACAACTGTACTTTGCCGTTCAGGTTGCGATGAAGTATGATTCTGTTAAGGCTAGAAAGTTTCTTGCCCGCAATAAGGATGAGGAACTGCTCAACTACCGCGGCAATATTGAGGTTCGGCAGCTTCGCGTTCAAAGCTTGAAGGATGATGAGACGGCCACAACAAATTTCAAAACCATGTTTTATGTAGTGGATGCAGAAGAAATGCTCCGGGCGGAGGTCTTGCCGGAATTATTTAAGGACCACATTGTGATCATGGGCTATCTGGGTGATCAATTGGGCGACGCGGCCTGGGAAGATAAATTCTTTACACCGCTAAACAAGAAGGTTGCGGGCCGCGCAAATCCCGATATGTTTGGCCCAGTGGTTCACGCCAACGCGGTGGCCATGATTCTCAATGAAGACTATGTTGAAGAGATAGCAGAATGGGCTCAGTATGCCATTGCTTTCGTCGTGTGCCTTCTGACAGTAGCCTTGTTTGTTTTCATTGATCAAAAGCTACCCCAGTGGTTTGATGCTATGTCTGTCGTGATCCAGTTGTTGGAAGTGCTCATTATCTCCTCTGTTATTATTTATGCGTTTGCGGCCTGGAGCCTAAAACTCGAATTGTCTGTCGCGATAGGCGTTTCCGCGCTTGTTGGCCCCTGCTATGATATCTTTAAAAGCTTCCAAAATGAGGTCAACCGCCGGCTTACCAAGCGGAAGCAGAAAGTATCAACTCAATAGTTGGCACGTTTTTTATTACATTCGTGTTGTAAAATCATAGAAAAAAATGAAAACAAGAAGGTTTTTGACCATTGCAGGCTTATTGGCCATGGCCGTAACGGGTTACTCCCAAGCGGACTATGCCTTTAAGGTGTTGGCAAACAAAGGCGCAAATGAGTACAAGTCGGGGGATACCTGGCAAGCCATCAAGACAGGCCTCAGCCTGAGCGTTGGGGACGAAATCAAGGTGTCTGAAAACGCCTACCTCGGGCTGGTCTCTTCGAAGGGGAAACCCCTTGAATTGAAGAAAGCACAGAATTACAAAGTGGCTGACCTGCTGAGCCAGTTAGGCACCGGCACAAGTGTGATGTCCAAGTACACGGACTTTATCCTGAGCAGCAATTCAGCTGAGGCCAAGAAAAATAGACTGAGCGCCACTGGAGCTGTCCACCGTGGAGAACCAACTTCACTAAGTGTGTATTTGCCTCCCGTACAGAATTCATTTGTTTACAGCCCTTCGATGTTTGTGCTTTGGGAAGCACCCAAAAGCGGTGGACCCTACACGGTTACCTTATTGGATTTTTACGAAGAGGTGATCATGAAATTTGATACACCTGAAACAAGCCTGAAGATTGACCTGACAGATCCAAAACTGGCAGCCCGAACAAATTTTCTTATTCAGGTTTCCAGCAAGGCTGATTCAAAAGCCAAGTCTGAAGGCATTGCGGTAAAGAGGCTCACAGGGGTTGAGCAAGAGAAGATGAAGAAGGCCTTCACCGAAATTGCCGCAGAAGTAAAAGAAGAAACGCCAATCTCGAAGTTTATGCTGGCTGGATTCTACGAACAGCATGGATTGCTCATTGACGCCCTTACGGCCTATGAAGAAGCAGTAAAAATGGCACCCGATATCGATAGTTTTGCTGAGGCAAAGAATGAATTCCTTTACAGGAACAAGCTGGCTGTACAAAAGCAATAGCGCATCGTGCCCTAATTATGAAGCCCCGGCCTCCCCGGGGCTTTTTCATTTGGCCGTCAGGTTAATTATTCTAATTTTGTAAGCACCCAACCCCGCATTACCATGAGCGTACTTGTTAATAAATCCTCACGCATAATAGTTCAGGGCTTTACCGGCACTGAAGGTACATTTCATGCCGGCCAGATGATCGAGTATGGGACCAATGTTGTGGGCGGAGTAACGCCAGGAAAAGGCGGGCAAATGCACCTGGGACGCCCTGTGTTCAACACGGTGAAAGATGCTGTTGACAAAACCGGCGCAGACGTTTCCATTATTTTCGTTCCACCGGCTTTCGCAGCAGATTCCATTATGGAAGCAGCCGATGCCGGTATTAAGGTAATCGTGGCCATCACCGAGGGCATACCTGTAAAGGATATGATGATGGCCAAGCAGTACATCAAAGGCCGCGGTGTCCGGCTTGTGGGCCCAAACTGTCCTGGCGTAATCACTCCGGGTGAAGCAAAAGTTGGAATCATGCCGGGGTTTGTTTTCAAGAAGGGGACGATTGGTATTGTTTCAAAGTCCGGGACACTAACCTATGAAGCGGCTGACCAGATCGTGAAGGCCGGCCTTGGAATAACAACCGCCATTGGAATTGGTGGTGATCCAATCATCGGAACGGCTACAAAAGATGCGGTGGAATTATTGATGAATGATCCGGAGACCGAAGGCATTGTCATGATTGGCGAGATTGGCGGGAATTATGAGCCCGTAGCGGCCCGGTGGATCAAAGAAAATGGAAACAAGAAACCTGTCGTTGGATTCATTGCCGGTCAGACAGCTCCAGCAGGTCGTCGTATGGGTCACGCCGGTGCAATCATTGGTGGAGCAGAAGATACTGCGGCTGCAAAAATGAAGATCATGCGCGAATGTGGCATCCATGTGGTGGAATCCCCCGCTCTCATCGGCGAGACGATGGCGAAGGTGCTGAAGAAAAAGTAACCCGGCATCAGCGGATTTAGTCCTTGACTGGATGATTCAGTTAGGTTCTTCGCATCGCGCGTAGTCATCCAGATTCTCAGGCACTTTCTAGAGAAGATCATTAGCCAAATTGGCTAATTCAGACCGCTCTCCTTTTTCAAGGGTTATGTGGGCATACAACTCGTGATCCTTAATCCGGTCGATCAGGTAGGAGAGTCCATTACTTTGTGAATCGAGGTAAGGCGTGTCGATCTGAAAGATATCTCCTGTGAAAATAATCTTGGTGTTCTCACCCGCACGGGTGATGATCGTCTTTACTTCGTGCGGCGTAAGGTTTTGTGCCTCATCCACAATAAAGCAAATATTGGAAAGACTTCGCCCCCGGATGTAGGCTAGCGGTGTAATGACCAGTTTTTCGTTTGTCACCATTTCAGTGATTTTGGAATACTCCTTGTCGTTTTCACCGTATTGATTTTGTATGAACTTCAGGTTGTCCCACAAGGGCTCCATATAGGGATTAAGCTTTGATTTAATGTCGCCAGGCAAGTATCCAATGTCTTTGTTGCTCAGCGGAACAATTGGGCGCGCGAGATAAATTTGTTTGTATTCCCGTTTTTGTTCAAGTGCGGCCGCTAATGCAATCAGCGTTTTGCCTGTTCCGGCCACACCTTGCATAGTGACTAGCTTGATATCCGGCTTGGTGACGGCATGTATGGCAAAGGCCTGTTCAGCATTGCGGGGCTTAATTCCATACACCGATCGCTTTTCAACATGCTCGACCATTCCATTGGCGGAGTTATAGAATGCAAGTATGGACTTCTTTCCACTGCGTAGAATGTAATAGTGATTCTTTGTCAGTGTGGCTTCACCCAAGAGATCCTCCGGAGGGCAGTAGCCTTTGTCATATAGCAGATCGATAACATCCGGATCCACATTATCTATTACAGTTTTGCCGCTGTACAAGGAGCTAAGGTCCTGAACCTTGCCCGTTGTGTAGTCTTCTGCTTGCAGGCCAAGGGATTTGGCTTTCAACCGAAGGTTAATGTCTTTTGACACGAGAATTACCGCGCGGTCCTTCTCCTCTTTCTGCAAGAGCAAGGCGGAATTAAGTATACGGTGATCTGCTTTGTGCTCGTTGAATACCTTGTTTGCGTCCAGCGTCCCATTGCTGCCCGTTTCCATGAGTACCTTGAAATTCCCTTTGCTCTTTCCATTGAGTGGGTTCCATTTGTGCAGCATCTGGTCTTTTGCCAGCTTGTCAATAAGACGGATAAACTCCCTGGCCTCGAAATTCTTTGTATCGTTGCCCTTCTTGAAATTATCAAGTTCTTCGAGCACCGTTATGGGAATACCAATATCGTGCTCGGCAAAATTGAGAATGCTATTATGTTCGAATAGAATGACAGAGGTGTCGAGGACGAAGATTTTCTTTTCTTTTCGGGTTTTTGCCATTGATTAAAAAATAGTCTTTGAGGATCGGACAAAATAAAACCGCGTAGATAGTTCCGCACAGGAAATAGAATCCAGTAAGCATGAACGGTATCTTCGCGGCATCCAATCGATAACTAAAACTAGATAAAACCAATCCATAAGTCAACCCAGGCCTAAAATCTTTTGCTCGCGATGGCGCACTGATCACGCCCGGGAGAATACGTCACCCTTTTCAGTTGGCTTAATCCGAAGCACGTTGGCAAGAACGAGCCGGATGATTTTCCGGGAGGCCATAAACCGGCTCAATCCAGCTAATCGGGAGAATTCAGGCAAGCTGATTCCTGGATGATCGGCAAGAAAATGAATGATCTTTTGCTCGGCTTCACCATAGGGGAAACGCATACCTTTTAATGTTTTCAATCGCCGAATGACTTCAACCATTTCGCGGCTGGCACGAATGCTTTGATCCTTTTCCCGAACAAAGGATACCTTTCCCTCTGGGGTGATCCAATGGTGAGGTCGCTTTTCGCTCAAGGCGACCACCACCCGCAGGACAAACCGCTTTTCATTAATGCGTATAAGGTCATGCTGAAGCGAAAGGACAGGCTTGCAAAACCGGGATAGTTCCTTTTCGATAACCAACAGCTCCTCTTCCGGGAATTTGACTCCTGGAATCGAGCCATCGTCGTCGACGCCAATGAGTAACGTCCCGCCTCCAGTATTGGCGAAAGCAATAAGTTCTCTCACGATCTTGTCAGGAAATGAGGCCTTTCGCTTGAACTCAAGGTGTTGACCTTCACCACGGGCTACGAGCGCGCGCAGGTCAGAAAGCTTTTTGCCATCAACCACATGGTGTTCGGAGCGTGACATACCCGGATAAAAGAGTAGCTCAGTTGGAACGGTTGCCTAAGGCATCATCTTCCCTCTCTTCATCGTCTTCTTCTCCGCTTTTAGGCAGACTGAACATGCCGCTCATGAGGTCTTTGAACTGAAGGCCGCGTTCCAGGTTGTGTTTGCTGATCATGCTGTATTCCGCGAGGCCGTGCAGCGCAAATTCCATCAGGAGCAGTTTTGTGGCAGGGTTTTCTCCTTTTTGATATTCG
>JANPES010000415.1:0-8865 GCA_031423035.1 Cyclobacteriaceae bacterium
TACTTTTAGACCTTATTTGAAATTAGTCTAAATTGCAGGATGGCCAAGGATGAGCATCTAATTGAAGAAATCACCTCCAGAGAGTACGAATATGGCTGGACGGTGGATATGGAGACTGATTCTGCCCCGAAAGGCCTGAATGAAGGCACTGTACGCTTCATTTCCAAGCGAAAAAACGAGCCGGAGTGGCTTCTGGAATGGCGCCTGAAGGCATTCCGCCATTGGATAACCCTGACCGAGCCAACCTGGTCCAATGTTACCCATCCAAAAATCAACTATCAGGACATCATCTATTACTCTGCACCAAAGCAAAAGGTTGCGCCAAAAAACCTGGATGAGATCGATCCAGAGCTTCTCAAGACCTTCGAAAAACTGGGGATTTCACTAACAGAACAAAAGCGCCTAACTGGGATTGCAGTCGATGCCGTTTTCGACAGTGTTTCCGTCGCTACGACGTTCAAAGAAAAGCTTGGCGAGCTGGGGATCATCTTTTGTTCTTTCAGCGAGGCGGTACGCGAGCATCCTGAATTGATCAAGAAATACCTGGGGTCGGTGGTTCCAACTACGGACAACTACTTTGCAGCGCTAAATTCTGCAGTTTTTTCAGATGGTTCATTTTGCTACATCCCCAAAGGCGTGCGCTGTCCTATGGAGCTCTCCACCTACTTCCGCATCAATGCAGCGAACACAGGTCAGTTTGAACGCACGCTTATTGTGGCAGAGGAAGGAAGCTATGTAAGCTACCTGGAGGGGTGTACAGCTCCGATGCGCGACGAAAATCAACTTCATGCCGCAGTCGTTGAACTGTATGCGATGAAGGATGCCGAAATTAAATATTCGACGGTTCAGAACTGGTATCCGGGAAACAAAGAAGGCGTTGGCGGCATTTACAATTTTGTAACAAAGCGCGGGCTCTGTGCCGGCGATCATTCCAAAATTAGCTGGACGCAGGTAGAAACCGGATCCGCAATCACCTGGAAGTATCCTTCCTGCATTTTGAAAGGCGACCATTCCATCGGCGAATTTTATTCTGTGGCGGTTACCAACAATTATCAACAAGCCGACACAGGTTCAAAGATGATTCACCTGGGCAAGCACACGCGTTCGCGAATTGTCTCCAAGGGAATTTCCGCTGGAAAATCACAAAACAGTTATCGCGGACAGGTTCATATTCACAAAAGAGCCATCAACGCTAGAAATTTTTCCCAATGCGACTCCCTCCTGCTTGGAGACAAGTGCGGCGCTCATACGTTCCCTTACATTGACGTCGAGAACAGTTCTGCCCGTGTTGAGCACGAGGCAACGACATCAAAAATCGGAGTAGACCAGATTTTCTACTGTCAGCAACGCGGCATAGATGAAGAATCCGCTGTAGCCCTGATCGTCAATGGCTATGCAAAAGAAGTACTCAGTCAGCTACCCATGGAATTTGCCGTGGAAGCACAGAAGCTGCTGGCCCTTACACTGGAAGGAAGTGTAGGATAAATCGATATACAACTATGTTAACCATCCGCAACCTACACGCGAAAATTGAAGACAAGCAGATCCTTAACGGAATCAACCTGACGGTGAAGGCTGGTGAAGTTCATGCCATCATGGGCCCGAACGGCTCCGGAAAGAGTACGCTTGCTGCCGCACTTGCCGGCCGTGAAGAATTTATAGTCACAGAAGGCACCATCGACTTCCTGGGAAAGAACCTCCTTGAACTGTCGCCGGAAGCACGAGCTCGTGAAGGGGTCTTCCTTGCCTTTCAATATCCGGTTGAAATCCCTGGCGTGAGCACAATCAACTTCATGAAAACAGCGCTTAACCAAATCCGGGTTCACCGCGGGGAAACTCCGCTGGATGCCGTCGCCTTTCTCAAACTCATGAAAGAGAAAATGAAGTTGGTAGAGATCGAACAAACGCTGCTCAACCGCTCGCTGAACGAAGGCTTCTCGGGTGGTGAAAAGAAACGAAACGAGATCTTCCAATTGGCCATGCTTGAACCCCGGCTTGCGATTCTGGATGAAACAGATTCGGGTCTTGACATTGATGCCTTGCGCATCGTCGCCAACGGAGTGAATGCGCTGCGTTCGAAGAACAATGCCACAATTGTTGTCACCCACTACCAGCGCCTGCTGGAATACATCGTGCCGGACTACGTACACGTCCTCTACAAAGGACGCATCGTAAAATCCGGAACCAAAGCGCTGGCGCTCGAGTTGGAAGAAAAAGGATATGACTGGATTAAGGCGGAGATTGCCACCGTTTAACACATGAGTGCCGTCACAGAAAAAATGAACCTACTTGCAGCCCTCGAGGCCGCTTTTGCTCAGCGAGGATTTGAAAAGAATTCCCTGCAGCGCAAAGCCATGGATCTTCTGCTGGCGAAAGGGCTTCCTACCCTCAAGTCAGAAGAGTATCGCTTTACGCCGATTGTTCGTGCGCTGGAAAACATATTCACTACCGACGTTGGGGAGCGCACAGAATCCATCGCACCTTCGCCCTTCCTGTTGATCCCAGACATGCCCTGCCATTTAGTTGTGTTTGTCAATGGTATCTTCTCTCCTACCCACTCGCGGATGCTGGATGAGACGGCATCACTTACACTCACGCATTCACAAAACGCCAAAGCCGATCAGGACGCTTTCGAATTTCTGAACCAGGCCTTTTCAGAAAATGTGGTTCATATTCATGTGGCCGAAAAAGTGAAAATGGAACACCCGATTGCCATCGTCTATTACTTTGACAGCCCGAACTTTGTCTTTGCCAATCCCCAGTGGGTTTGCTCCCTCGGTGCTCGCAGCAATGTCTCGTTGCTGGAATATACAATAGCCCGCACACCCGATGCCTTCTTCAACAACAAGCAATCGCGGGTTGAAGTAGGTGAAAACGCAGACCTCGAGTTTGCCATGATTCAGAACGGAAGCAACGAAGAGATACTTGTCAGTAATTCACACATCGAAATTGCTTCCTCTTCCCGGGTGACTTGCCATACGTTTACGCTTAACGGAAAAATTGTCAGGAACAACCTTTCGCTTGTTCTCAACGGCGAAAATATTGACGCCAGACTTAACGGATTATATCTTGCGTCCGACAACAATCTGGTTGACAATCATACCGTGGTTGATCATCGGAAACCCAATTCCTACAGCAACGAACTCTACAAGGGCGTCATCGACGGACAGGGAAAAGCAGTCTTTAACGGGAAAATCTTTGTGCGCCCTGATGCCCAGAAGACCAATGCCTATCAGACCAACCGAAACATTCTCCTAAGCGACACTGGCACGATTCATACAAAGCCTCAACTAGAAATCTGGGCGGATGATGTAAAGTGTTCACACGGTTGTACCACCGGGCAACTAGATGAAGAAGCCTTGTTTTATCTCCGGTCACGCGGCATTTCCAAAGATTTGGCTAAAGGGATGCTGCTCAACGCCTTCGCAGGTGAAACCCTGAGTGGCCTGAAGAATGAAAAACTCTGCTCCTTTATTCACGCTTTGATAACAGAAGTACTACACCCCGCTGACCAACCATGAACTCGTCTGCAACAACTGTTGATTTAGACATTGTCGCGCTCCGCAAGGAGTTTCCGATACTGAATCAGGTTGTCAACGGTCATCCCCTCGTCTACCTTGACAATGCGGCCACCACACAGAAGCCCAGGGCTGTGATCCATGCTCTGGTTGACTACTACTCAGGTTACAACGCGAATATTCACCGCGGCATACACACCCTGGCCGAAAAGGCTACTACAGCATTTGAAGAGACCCGGGTCAGCGCGCAGCATTTTATTGGAGCGCGTGAAAAAGAAGAAATAATTTTTGTGCGTGGTGTCACCGAGGCGATCAACCTTGTTGCCAGTTCTCTTGGACGAAGCCTGCTCAATCGCGGAGACGAGATTATTATCTCCGGGTTAGAGCATCACTCCAATATTGTGCCGTGGCAAATGATTGCCGAGGAGCGTGGTGCGGTGCTAAAAGTTATCGCCGTAACCCCTACCGGTGAACTTGACCTCGAATCATACGACAAGGTATTATCCAGAAAGACCAAATTGGTAAGCGTCAACCATGCCTCAAATAGTCTGGGTACTATCAACCCTATTCAAACCATCATACAACGTGCTCATGCCGTGGGCGCACTGGTGATGATTGATGGCGCGCAAGCGGCCCCTCACCTTGACATCGACGTACAGAAACTTGACTGCGATTTCTATTGCCTTTCAGGGCACAAGATGTACGGTCCAACCGGTGTCGGCTTATTGTATGGAAAACGGGAACACCTCGAGCAGATGCCTCCGTACATGGGCGGCGGAGAAATGATCAAGGACGTGACCTTCGCCAAGACAACCTACAACGATATTCCATACAAGTTCGAAGCCGGTACACCGAACATCGCTGATGTCGTCGCGCTGAAAGCCGCCATCGACTTCATACAACACATTGGAAAAGATACGATTCGCTCACATGAAAACGGGCTGTTAACCTATGCGGCCGAGCAACTGAACCTCGTGAAAGGAATGCGCTTGATCGGAACGGCCCCGGAAAAAGTAAGCGTCCAGTCTTTCCTGCTGGAAGGCCGTCACCCATTTGACATCGGGCAACTGCTGGATGCAAACGGCATCGCCGTACGCACGGGGCACCACTGCACGCAACCCCTGATGCACCACTTTGGCATTGAAGGAACTGTTCGAGCCTCGTTTGCTGTTTACAATACGAAAGAAGAAGTCGATAAACTCGTGGATGGTCTCAACCGAATCACCTCCTTGCTCAAATGACCATCGCCGAGACACAACAGGCAATCATAGAAGAATTCACGATGCTCGATGGCGATCGGGAAATGTCTGTGATGTATCTCATCGAACTCGGTCAAAAATTGCCCGCTTTGCAAGATGAATACAAAATGGAAGGCAATCTGGTGAAGGGATGCCAATCCAAGGTATGGTTGGCGGCCACATTGAAGCACGATCATCTCTATTTCAGTGCCGACAGCAACACGGCAATTACAAAGGGCCTCGTGAGTTTGCTGATTCGCATCTTTAGCGGACATTTGCCGGATGAAATTCTGGCTGGCGACCTGCTCTTCATGGAGAAAATTGGCATGGACCGCTTTGTCGGAACACAACGGTCAAACGGATTTGCATCCATGATATTGCGGATGAAACAACACGCACAATCTTTCAAGACGCCCTCAGGCATAAAAGCATGAACGACGAAGTTCAAAAACCGAAATTTCCAGCCACCTATGAGGAGGCCGACCTTCGCGAGAAGGTGATGGCCGCGCTCAAGTCTGTCTACGATCCGGAGATCCCGGTTGATATCTATGAACTTGGATTGATATATGAAGTCAATATCTTACCTGTCAACAATATCCAAATCCTGATGACGCTTACCTCTCCTTCCTGCCCCTCGGCAGAGGCGATTCCGGAAGAAGTAAAACAAAAGGTGATGGACATTCCCGGCGTAAACGATGTTAATGTTGAGATCACTTGGGACCCGCCCTATTCCCAGGATATGATGAGTGAAGCGGCAAAGCTGGAACTAGGATTTCTTTAATTGTGTTATAACCCCTTGACTAAACAACTATACGTATGAGCATGTATCCCGAACAACTGGTTGCCCCGATGAGAACCGACCTGACCAGCGCAGGATTTAAAGAGCTGAAAACATCCGCCGCTGTCGAGCAACAGATATTGTCTGAGAAAGGCACCACGTTGCTGGTGATCAATTCCGTATGCGGTTGCGCCGCCGGTGCAGCACGCCCAGGAATAAAATGGGCGTTGCAGAACACCACCAAGAAACCCAACCACCTGGCTACGGTATTCGCCGGTGTCGACACCGAAGCGGTGACCAAAGCACGACAGCTCACGTTGCCCTATCCTCCATCATCGCCTTCCATCGCGCTCTTTCGCGACGGAGAACTGCTTCATTTTGTTGAGCGTCACCATATCGAGGGACGGAATGCGCAGATGATTGGAGAGCATCTGGTGGAGGTGTTTGATGAGTATTGCTAGTCGGAGTAGTTCAGGGTTCTGAGTGCTCTGAGTTCAGGGTTCTTCGTGTCTTGAGTTCCGGGTTCAGGGTTCCTGAAGTGCGATCTATAGCCTAACAGATTTGTCTGGAATAGCAGGAGATTGCTGACAGTTCCGGTTTGCTTCATTTGGTTTGAATTGGGTGGCTAACGCTGACCTGAGGATATTCTACTGCTTTTCGGTAATTTCATCTATTCATCCGATGACTTCTACTCGTCAACTTGCTGCCATCCTCTTCACCGACATTGCGGGCTACACGGCCATGATGCAGAAAGATGAGGCCGCAGCACTGGCGGTTGTCAGAAAGTATACGGCTGTGCTGGTGGAGACGGTAGCCAGTTACCATGGATCGATTGTGAACGACTACGGTGACGGAAACCTATGCAACTTCTCCAGTGCTACCGAAGCCATGCGGTGTGCGATTGATCTGCAACGCAGACTCCAAACCGAACCGCAGGTACCACTTCGGGTTGGCCTCCACATCGGTGACGTCATCTTTGAAAACGAGAAACCGTTTGGCGATGGGGTAAATGTAGCCTCTCGCATTCAATCACTGGGGGTTGCCAACTCCATTCTTTTTTCCGCGGAGATCTACAGTAAGATCAGCAACCAGGCTGAGTTCAAAACAGTTTCGCTCGGCACGTTCAGTTTCAAAAATGTGACCACGCCCATGGAGGTCTTTGCCCTGACCAACGAGGGGTTGGTGGTACCGGAGAAGGTAAGCATGGAAGGGAAGCTGGAGCCCAAAGGCAACACAGTGGATGAGGCAAGTAGGGCTGTACAGGAATTGTCGGGTGACCGGTTAAGGACGAAGAAAAAGCTCCTTTCTGTTGCTTCGCTGATCATACTCGTGGTGACCGTCTTTGCTGTACTCAAATATGAAAAATGGTTGCCAGAGCCCGAGCTGAAATCCATTGCTGTACTTCCGTTCAAGAGTTTGAGCGCCGACCCGAACGACCAATACCTGGCTGATGGGTTTTATGAAGAGATCATCAACCAGTTGTCGATGCAAAACCAATTGCTTGTGATCAGCAAACCTTCCTCCGACCAGGTGGCCATGGCAGGGATGAGTTCCTCCGACATATCAAAAAAACTCAATGTCCGGTATTTACTCTCCGGATCTGTGCGCAAAGACGGAGACGACCTTCGCATTACCACCCGGCTGGAAGATGCCACCACCGGGAGGATTGTGAACACAAAGACACTGGACAGAAAGATTGGCGACTTTTTCAATATGCAAGGTGAGGTAGCGCTGCGGGTGGTAAGAGATGTAGGAATTACCGTTAGTGAAGGGTTGGTTGGTCCCTCTTCCACCTCCAATCTGAAGGCATTTGAATACTACCAACAAGCCATTAATGAGGTTTCAACCAAGAATAAAATTCCCTTTCTGAAAAAGGCCCTTGAGGAGGACCCCACGTATCTACAGGCATGGCATGGCCTGGCTATTACCCATTTTTATTTGTTCGGTAACTTGGGTGATTCCACGGATCTTAAGGAGGGGCTAGCAGCCAAGCAAAGGATCGAGTCTATTGATAAGCACGGTTACACCGCCAGGATTACAAGCATGCTCCATTCATACTGGATCCTTCAGGACTACCAACAGGTCATCCGCGAAGCAAATGAACTGCTCAAGATCATTCCAAACAGCAATGCGGTGATGTATAGAAGGGGGTTGGCTCACAGAAGACTTGGTGAGAATCAGGAATTTATCAATGATTTTTTGCAGGTGTTACAGAGAGACCCAGTACTCTATGGCTTAATAATTGAAGTGGCGATTGTCCTTGGCGGCAACGGTCAGGCTCGCGAAGCCAGGAAATACGCGGAAGCACTGAAAAGCAGCACCCGCAATGTTCGGGACTATTACATGATCGCGTTCAATTGCCTTGTCTTGGAAAATAAATTTGAGGAACTTGATCAGTTGCAAAAAGAGGTGGATGCCGAGACTCATAAATCTTTTACAGAGAAGGAAAAGAGTGAATTTAAGGAAATGAAGCGCGCGATTACCTCCTTCTACAGGGGTGAGTTCTCCGAAGTTAAGACCTGGCCTGCTATGGACGCGTTGGACAGCGCCATACTTTTGAGGCTCTCCGGTGATTCATCACGAAGCCGTCAGCAGTTTTTCATCGCAAAGGAATATTTTCGGCATAGAGAAACCAAAGCCGGGAGCATTGAAGTAAGGAAAAGAGCAGGTATGAATTATGCGATTTCAATTGCCGCCCTTGGGGAGCCTGGCTGGGAAAAAATATTCGCTGGCATCAAAGAGGGATTGCCGCCATTCTGGCATGCACGCTTTTATGGAAGCTACACTTACGCCTGTCTCCTCGCCGGTAAGAATAAGGAAGCCTTGGCGACACTTACTGAATGGAAGGAACGTGGCGCTTCACTTCCGTGGGATGGTTACATACAACCTTTCAATGTGTCACACCTACGAAAAAACAACCCCCTCCTTGACCCTCTCCGCTCCGAGCCTGGCTTCGAAGAACTCTGGGAGGGAAATCATTTGAAGCTAAAGCCGCTAAAAGTGCCGAATGATTAGACTCCCTGATCTGTTGAGCGTGTTCTACATTGGTGTAAGACGTAGATATGAGATATGAGTTGGACGAAGTCCTTAACTAAAGATTTCAACCAACCTAAAAATTGAGTAATTTCGTTTTGAAATAAACATTGGTCCATATTCATGATACTAAATTTCTAAATCATGTCAGCCACTGAACTTAAATTACAGATAATCAACAAAATAACAACCATTGAAGATGAACTCATACTTGAGGAGATTTTCAAATTAGTTGATATTGAGTCACAGATGGATTCTGTCTATCGTCTTAGTGAAGACGAGCGAAAGGCCATTAACC
>JANPES010000416.1:0-4000 GCA_031423035.1 Cyclobacteriaceae bacterium
GAGGTGGGTTCCATTCGTAGCAATTCGTTGGGACTACATAAAAATAGAGGAAAAAAATTATCTCATTCTTCTGACATCGGCGAGACTGATTGTCTGGAAATATTGGCAATGCGTATATTCGATTGTGCAACAAGCTTATGAACAAGCTCGAAATTCTTAAACAGATAGACGACTTGTGGAAAATTTTTGAACAAGTAAGAGCGACATACCCATCTGTGCACCCAACTCTTGTGGGACATACACATATAAAATCGCCACAGTACTACGAAGACAAGGGATTGAATTTTACAATCCTGTTCGAGAAGCCCCTTACGAGAGAAGATATTGAAAGAAGGAACGGAGTTGCTCACTGGATTAATCAAAGCGTTCTCATTCGCCTTTATGCACTCTTGGAGTACTACGACATAGTTTCCAAGACAAAAAGTATAGGTACAAACCTAGATGGTCATGAAGAAATTGAAATGTTGAGGCGACTGAGAAATTTTTTTGTCCATACTGGACGATACAACAAGGCAGACAAAGACCAAAAAGTTCTGTTCGACAGGATTGTTAACCATTTTGGATTGAGTGTTCAAGAAGAGGAAGACTTCCCAATTCCGATCGACTCTGTTATTGAAATCATTTTTGAGAAGACTAAAACATATGTTAGACAGATTTGAAGCCCGCCGGTAACGTGAGTCAGGATAAATCAAACGTGCCAAGCTCAGGACTTACTTACCTTACCCAACTATTTGCAAAACCTCTTTATAGCATCATATGCCCTCTTATGTCCAAGCTCGCCGGCTTTGGACAAATCTAAACATCCGTTATACTTTTGACCTAGTCTTAATTTCGCCAATCCCCTATTGTTATAGGCAAATGCGTCCTTAGGATCAATTTCAATAGCTTTTGAAAAATCGAATATTGCTCCTCTGAGGTCATTTAGCATGGCTTTTGAATTTCCTCTATTGACATAAGCGTCCAGATTTTCCGCATCAATTTCAATAGCTTTATTGAAATCCATAATTGCTCCTCTAAAATCCTCAAGTGCTGCCTTTGCCGTTCCTCTGTCATAATAAGCCTTGCCATACTGGGGATCAATCTCAATGGCCTTGCTATACTCTTCTATCGCACCATTGAAGTCGTGAAGCTCCGCCTTTAGAACCCCATTGTATAAGAAATCAGAAGCAATTAGGACATTAATCTCAGAACGATACTTCTTCGACTGAAGCAATTGATCATCTCCATTCTTCTGGACCTCACGCTTTAGGGCTTCGATCTCTTGAACCGCTTCGTTCAGCTTTTGTTTGACTTCATTGAGCTCCTTCAATTTTTGCTTGTTCGCACTGAGACCTCTAAGCGACTCTTCCAGCGATTTATTGTCAACAGTTATGGAAGCTCGCATCCAGAATGTTTCACCGTCCCATTTTTCATCAAGTACTTCAAGCTTGGTTATTCCGGCACTGATAGTTGCTATATTCTCAACAAAATCTTGAGAGAATTTTCCATCGATATCAGAGGTCTTAAGCAAGCTTTCACTTTGCACATAGACACCCAATTCATTTAGGAGTATTGATCGCAATTGATTTATAGCAATTGCGCGGCAGGAGAGCTTGCTGTCAATTTCGCTAGCATTATAAGTGTATTCCCTTTCAAAGGTCTTCTCCTGAGCGTGAAGTCCGAAATAGCCCGAGAGGAGAATTATTGTAACAAGTCTAGTCAAAGCGGCAATGCATTATGCACCTAAAATTAGCAAATAGTTGCGCCTTTTGTCGTCATGTGGTCGCTAGGTCCCCCTTCTGGGGCTTTCATAGATGGGGGTTCTGGTGGTTGTCTGATCTTGGAGAATTTGTTCATCAAATGTAATTTAGAGTCAATTGGGAACACTAAAAGCTTGCTGTAAATGGCGAGTGATGCTTGAAAATGACAAGGGGGGAAATAGTCAACGCGATTAAAAGCAACAATTCAATCAAGCTTGATTCTTTTGAGTATGTGCTACTAAAGCACTCCCATTTTAGTGCATACATTAGGTGGGTTCATGAAGATCATGTGTTAACAATTAGCAAAACTCCAAACTCTCATATAAATCAAGAAATCAAGTCGATAAGTTTAGAGGCTAAGGACATCTTAATTCTAAATCCAAAACACGCAGGACACGAAAGATTATTCAGAATTAGAATTGACGAAATCAATCAAAAAATTCTCTTAACTCAAATCCATGACATGTCACGTTATGGTACTCACCTTCATGTTGTTGACAGCCAGTAGACGGACCTTATAGCGCACGATTAGCCCAGTGCGTATGGCGCGCCGTCTCCGACGCGTGCCGGTGCGAAACGAACTTCGAAGCATGTTATCCACGCTCTCCGATCGAAGCAGAGGTGCGCTCAGCTTAATTGCGTCCTTATAGAGAGGCTAACCAAACGGAAAGGGTACCCGTATTTCGATTCTATTGTTTTGCTCTTCGTACCTTCGAAGGACTTTCGCCGCGTTAGGAACCACACACCATATTGTGCTTCAATTAGAAGAAGGCAGTGAAGCCGCATGACAAGTGTAGGGAAGGATTTACCTCACGTTACTGTTCTTACTAAAGGGACTGGATTGAAAACTCGCAAGAAACCCGAAACCCTGGTTCAAGGTTCTGAGATTGTGGATGCGGCCATGCTCAAATTGCCGAGGGATGAACGTGTCATGGTTCAGCGCCTCAGGACATTGGTACAGAATTGCCTGCCCAAGGCCTCCGAACAGGCCTATTACGGGATGGGGGTGCCATTCTATCGCCACAACCGCCTGATCTGCTTTATATGGCCATCCTCCATTTTCTGGGGTCCGAAACGCACCTCTGAGTCACAAAAGTCAAAGGGTTTGGCTCTTGGTTTTTGCCAGGGCAACCTGATGTCCAATGAAGATGGCGTACTCCTGGCAGAAGGTCGCAAGCAAGTGTATTGCATGTACTTTCATTCGCTAAACGAAATCAACGAGAATCAGATCAAAGCGCTCCTGTTTGAAGCGGATATGATTGACGAGGGTTTTGCGAAAAAGAAAAAACGAAGCAATTAGTGGGCGCCTCATTCCTTACTCGTTCCGCAACGAATTCACCGGATTTGCGCGTGCTGCCCGAAATGCCTGTGTACTTACAATCGAAATTGCGAAGACCAACGCAATGATTCCCGTAAGCGGAAACACCCACCAGGGAATAGCGGTGCGATACGGAAACCGTTCCAGAAAATCATTCAACAACCACCACGCGATTGGAGAGGAAATAAAAAAGGCAAGGAGCACCAGCTTGGAAAAATCCTTGGACATCAGCGCTATGAGGCTGGAGACCGAAGCTCCCATCACCTTTCTGATTCCGATTTCTTTTGTGCGTTGCTCGGCCATGAAGGCGGCAAGACCAAATAAACCGAGACCCGTGATCACAATGGCCAGAGAAGCAAACAAACTAGCCAATCGGCTGGTCATGTCGATGGTCGTGAACTTCTTGCCAAATTCCACATCTGCAAATTCGTATGTGAAGGGATAGGCGGGGTTATATTTCTTAAAGATCTCCTCCACTTTCCTGATGGAAGCCTGAAGGTCATTGGTTTTTTCTAACCGGATAGTCACCGCCCCTGCCCACTCAGGATTGAAAACAATGAACATCGGTTTCACGGGCTGATACGGGGAGCCCATCAACACATTGTCAACAACACCGATGAGCTCACGCTTATCGCCCCATAAATCCAACTTTTCTCCTAGCGGATTTTTCAATCCCATAATATCGATGGCGGCCTGGTTCACAATGATTGCGGATGAATCACTTTTGAATTCCTCTGAAAAATCCCGACCCTGAAGAATCTTTATACCCATGGTCTTCGTGTAGTCATATTCTGATGAAATGGTACTAAAAATGACCTTTTGCTCCTCGGGCTTGCCCGGCCAGCCAAGAAAATTATTAGACCAGATTTCCGTAATGGGGCTGTTTGACTTACACACAGAATTAACAACACCGGTAGCAAGCAATTCTTGCTTGATCGTGCGG
>JANPES010000417.1:0-3056 GCA_031423035.1 Cyclobacteriaceae bacterium
CTGTCAAACAATAACCCTTTTGCCAACGGTCGCTGCAAGGGGAATGCCCACAAGCGGGACTAGGGCTTTCCAAACAATCCCCCTTATCTTGCGAAGTCCATGACCTCCATTGAAAGCTTAAAGCACTCACTCAACCTGCTCCGCCTGGAGCGACAGGCCGATCTGGACTATTACCGGCAAAAGGTCCTCCTCCGTTCCCTCCATCAGCGAACGAAAGAAGGTACAACCTGGTATCCCGTAAGACTGAAGAACGACTACATCGGTACCGGAGAGCGCCTCGTCATAGAGGTGGAGCGCACCAACAACCTCGACCAACCCCACGCTTTCCAAAGCGGTAAGTCTATCAGCCTTTTTTCAAATGCCATCGGCAAGCCGGACAAAGAGCACGTCAACGGAGTCATCAATTACGTTCGCGACAATATGATGACCATCACACTTCAGGGAGAAGAACTCCCCGACTGGATCGACGATGGCCAGCTCGGTGTCGACGTCATGTTCGACGAGATGACCTATCGCGAAATGGAGTTCGCCCTCAAAGAAGTAATGAAAGCTGAAGGAAACCGCGTCGCCGAACTCCGAGAAATCCTGCTCGGCGAAAAGCTACCGGGAACACTTGTTACCAGCGACTTGAAACCTGCAACAACTTTTTTGAACAGTAGTCAAGAAGAAGCCCTGCAAATTGTCATGGGCACTGCAGACGTCGCCTTCATCCACGGCCCTCCCGGTACAGGAAAAACCACAACGCTCGTTGGTGCAATTGTTCAGGTTGTAAAAGAAGAGACACAGGTCCTTGTCACCGCGCCCAGCAACGCGGCCGTTGATCTGCTGACCGAAAAGCTTAGCGATCAGGGACTCACCGTACTTCGCATCGGACACCCTGCACGAGTAACAGAGCAATCGCTCAGCAAAACACTGGACGCGCGCATTGCCCAACATGTGCACTTTCATGAACTTCGGGCCTTGAGAAAGAAAATGGAGCACGTCAAGTCCAGGGCACTCAAATTCAAACGACAATTCGGCTGGGCGGAAAAAGAGGAACGGCGGCAACTTCTTCAGGAGTCCAAAGCACTCAAAGCTGATGCCGATCTACTAGATTTTCACATTGTCAATGATCTACTCCAGAAAAGTGATGTCATCTGCTGCACCCTGGTCGGGTCGTCCCACCCCGTGTTGCGCGGAAGGAAATACAAGTCTGCCTTTATCGATGAGGCCGGCCAGGCACTGGAGCCGGCATGCTGGATTCCTATCCTTCGGTCCAAAAGGGTCATTTTCGCCGGCGATCATCAACAGCTGCCACCGACCATCAAGTCAAACGAAGCCGCACGTGCCGGGCTTGCCGTGACCTTATTTGAAAAGGGCATCACGCGACATCCTTCGAAGTCGAAAATGCTCCAGGTGCAGTACCGCATGAACGAAGCCATCATGAAATTTCCCTCGGACTATTTCTACAAGGGAAAATTGATCGCGCATGACTCAGTCCGTTCCACCATCCTTCGCCCCCACCAGGCGCCCATCGAGTTTGTAGATACAGCCGGCTGCGGCTACTCCGAATCGCAAGATCCGGAAACCCTGAGCCGGTTCAACGAACAAGAAGGACAATTGCTCATTCGTCTTACAGAGAAGCTGGTGGAAGACATCGGTTTGGAGGATTGGATTCAGCAGGGCATCACCATGGGCATCATAACCCCCTACCGCTCTCAGGTTGATCTGTTGCACAAGCTGGCAGAACAATCACCCGTCCTCGAGCCGCTCCACAAACTCGTTACGATCAATACCGTCGATGCCTTCCAGGGTCAGGAGCGCGATGTCATCGCCATCGGCTTCGTTCGTAGTAACGACAAAGCGGAGGTAGGTTTCCTGGGAGACATCCGACGGACAAACGTTGCGATGACACGAGCAAAAAAGAAATTGATCATGGTCGGCGATAGTGCCACGCTCGGCAGTCATCCGTTCTATGTGGATTTGCTTGATTATGTGCAGCAGGGTGAATTTTATCGAAGCGCTTTTGAAGAGTAGGCCACCATGAAGCTGTCAGAGTCCATTCTTACATTCTACAAAGGTCTTGTTCCTCCTCCCCGACTCCCAAAAGGAATTGTCGCTATGAATCCGTATCGCGATGCCTACGTCCAGGGGATCTGCCAAGCATTTTATGAGAAATACTATTCAGATAGCCAACCCCGCACCCTGATGCTCGGCATCAATCCGGGCCGCTTCGGATCCGGTACGACGGGCATTTCATTTACTGATCCTATCCGGCTGGAACAGGCTTGTGGCTTAGCGAACTCATTGCAGAAAAAACCCGAGCTCTCCTCGGACTTCATCTACCAGATGATTGACGCATTCGGTGGCCCAGCATCCTTCTATGCGAAATACTTCATCTCGTCTGTTTCCCCACTGGGCTTTACGCATGAAGGAAAGAATATCAATTACTACGACGACAAGAAATTGGAGAAAGTAATCCGTCCCTTTGCTATTGCTTCCATCAGTCAGACGGTGAAAATGGGAATGGATAGAAGTCGGTGTTACGCAATTGGCGAAGGAAAGAACTTTGACTTCCTTGTGAAACTCAACGACGAACATCAATGGTTTGGGGAGATCATACCACTGGCCCATCCCCGGTTCATCATACAGTATAAGAGAAAACAGTTGGCGGCGTACATTCAATCATACCTGGATCAAATAGCCTAGCTAGATCTTTTGCGCGCACCTCTTACGGGTGCAGCCGTCAGCGGATCATCGGGCCAGGAATGCTTGGGATATCTGCGGCGGAGCTCCGCCCGCACTTCATGATAGGCGGTCTGCCAAAAGCTCCTCAGATCCTGCGTCACTTGCACAGGCTTATAGCCTGGTGATAACAAGTGCAGGATGATCTGAGTCTTTCCATCATTGACCATTGGCGTATCCAACAACCCGAACATCTCTTGCAAGCGCACTTCCAGAACAGGCGCTGCCCCCTCCACAAAATAACGAACCTGAATCAATGAGCCCGTGGGCACTTCGATGCGGGCGGGAGCCAGGGTATCCAATTTTTTCTGCATCTCCCATGAGAGCAAACC
>JANPES010000418.1:0-6501 GCA_031423035.1 Cyclobacteriaceae bacterium
ACTTCCATGTCGGCAGTACGCATCTCCTCTTCACCAAAGCCAACGAGTGGACTTTTTTCATCAATCGGGTGAACGACCGTCCAGTTCATTGGAAGGCTGTCTACTTTGCTGCGTTCGAGGCTCAGATCGAAGAACTTGTACTCTTCCTTGCCATTGCTAGCGACCTTGAAGGCCACGTTGACGCGAATATCTACATCAGTAAGGGTGTGGTGTTCTTTATAGGATGCAAACCTGAACATGAGCCCTTTTCCACCCCGGTAAGGTGCAATCACGGCGTGGTCACTGAAGATCAGGTACGATTTGGCTTTAGCAAAGCGTCCGTAGATCAGACCCGTACCAATGGCAAACGACAGCAGTCCGCTTAATGCTTCAATAGATGCCACAAAACTCGCCGCTGTTCCGATGGGGTTCACACGACCGTAGCCTACAGTTGTGAAAGTTTGCGTGCTAAAGAAATAGATCTCTTTCATTTCCTCCCATGAGTTCGTTGCATTAATGCCCGTGAACTGGTCAGCGCCCAGCCATACGTAGATCCCCGTGAACAGCATATTCACGCCAATATAGAAGATAGCAATGACCAGAATAAATTGCCACATGGGCAGGTTAAGCATGTTTTGGAACAGGCTGTATCGGTTCCAGAACCCCATTCCTTCCCGGCGAATATTGAATGTGCCGTCGCGGTTAACAAAACGGCCGCCATAATTAGCGCTGGAACCGAAGCCCGTATCATTGTTAACGCGTGAGAATGGATTAATCGAAAATCGAGCCATATGACTTTGCTAAGTAAGTGAAAGAGGGTGACTGGGAAAAGTGCCTAGTTCGAAGACAAGATAATCAGGGTGACTGGCTCAACACGGACTTTGCCGGAAATGTTCCTCTTCACCTGACCTTTTGTTAATGATCCGTCATATCGCACTGACCAATTTCCCGGAGGTATAGCAATCGTAACGGCCGTTGCGTTTGCATTCGCAATAACAAGGATCATACCCCATGGATCTTTGGAAACCAGCCCATTAAGTTGATAGGCGATCACGTTCGGCTCCGTCTCCAGAAACTCGAGGTCCTTACGGATTTGCTCAGCTGAAGTCATTCGGAAGGCAGGATGCTCCTTTCGCAGTGCCACCAACGATCGATAGTGGTCATAAACGTCCGAGTAGCGGGTCTTCCAGTTCCAGTCAATACGATTGATGCTGTCAGGCTGGTTATATGAATTCTCTACTCCACCTTTTGTTCGCAACATCTCTTCACCGGCGTGGAGAAACGGGATTCCCTGCGAGGTGAGGACAATTCCGTTTGCCAGCTTATCCATTTTTTCCATTTGAGATTGGCTCAATTTCCCTTCGCCGGATATCCTTAGCTTATCGGCAAGCGTGTGGTTGTCGTGGCAACTTACGTAGTTGATGCACTGCCAAGGCTCACGCGCCCAGGGTGTTTTTGAATAATTCACTTGGGTATAGTCAACGTCGGGATGACGGGTGGCAGCCACTATGCCAAACCGAATGCTTTGCTCCACCCCTTCCTGTCCGCTTACAAACCCTTTCGCGTGCTCGTCAAATACCGAGCCTTTGAGCCCATCGCGAAGATCATCGCTGAATGCGGCAAAGTGCTCAAGCCGGTAGGTGTTGGCTTTGAGCGCACGAAGGCTGTCAGGCAATGGACTCTTGCCAGCAGTCCAACCTTCACCGTAGAAGATGAGCGACGGTTCGATGGCAAGCAGTTGGGTACTCAATTGATTCATGGTCTCGATATCATGAATGCCCATCAAATCAAATCGGAAGCCGTCGATGTGATACTCTTTCACCCACCAGGCACACGACTCGATGATATACTTGCGCATCATGGCCCGTTCGGATGCCGTCTCATTACCACAAGAGGCTGCGTCTGACCACTTCCCTTCTTCCGTATGTCGGTAGTAGTACCCCGGGACTTCAAGATTGAAGTTTGAATTTTCTGTTTCTCCGGTATGGTTATAGACCACATCCATCACAACCCGTATCCCCGCTTCGTGCATAGCCTTTACCATCTGCTTAAATTCATTGATACGCGTTGACGGATTGTATGCGTCGCTGGAATAGGATCCTTCCGGCACATTGTAATTCTGTGGGTCGTAACCCCAATTGTATTGCGGTGAATCAAGCTTTGCTTCGTTGATTGAACGGTGATCAAATACAGGCAGGAGGTGGACATGCGTCACCCCTAACTCCTTGATGTGATCCAGCCCTGTTGTCTGACCAGACGAGTTTCGGGTTCCACGCTCTGCGAGCCCAAGGTACTTGCCTGGGTATGAACTTCCTGAACTGGGGTCGATGGTATAATCACGGACCTGCAGCTCATAGAGAACAGCATCGCTGATGCTCTTCAGTTCCGGACGCTTGTCACTATCCCAACCGTCGGGATTGGTCTGGCTCATGTCCAGGATACTTGCGCGATGCCCATTCACACCGACCGCTTTCGCGTAGATGCCCGGTGTTTCAGCAAGCACGAGGCTATCCGTCTCAACCTGAAAGGTGTAAAACAATCCAACCAAATCCCGATTGATCTGCGTTTCCCAAAGACCTGCATTCTCCAATTTCATGGCAATCGTCTCAATCCGGTTATTCCCTTCTCCATTCTTGTAGAGGTGAATGGATACGTTCTTGGCGACAGGCGACCACAGTTTAAACTGGGACATCTCCTTGGTGTAGGTCAGGCCGAGATCATCACCGGAGTAAACAGGGTAATCGTCATACATACTTAAGTTTCTGTTTTGTTGACTGCAACTGGTGATGGCCAGGATGACAAGAAGTGTGGAGAGATAGGTGTAGCTTTTTCTCATAAGTGAAAGTAGGACCAAAAATAGCATGTGTGGTTACATTACCGCAAAGAATATGAAAAGGACACAAAGAAATGCAAGTTACACAGAGAAGCACGGAGGTAGCACGGAGATTCTTTTGAGAAGAATCTACTACCAATTCATAGCTCGGCGAAACTCCAGGGCTTCTCCGTGTAACTCCGTGAAATAGCGTACGCAAAGTACTAGAGAATCTGGTATCGAAGCGGAACAAACCTTAACTTGAAATGAAAATGCGCTTCTGGCATACGCTTAATATTCTCAGCATTGATATTGCCATCGGGGCAGTAATCGGTTGTGCCTTCTTTGGACATATCCTTTCCGTAACCCTTCTCCCCCACTCGTTGATTGCCCTGGGTCTGTCGGTTTGGGTGATCTACACAGCCGATCATCTGAGCGACGCCTACAAACTCACTTCCCGCGGAGTGCCCGCATCGACGGCGCGTCATCGCTTTCATCAACGGTATTTCACCGGACTATTGCTGATGCTCATAGCCGCATCGGTTGTTATCGGTCTATCGGTGTTTTACATAGACCCGGATATTCGGAGGGCCGGAATGCTGCTCGCCATCCCCGTTGCCTCATACCTCATCCTCCAGCATAAACTACTCTTGACGAAAGAGTTTTCAGGGGCGCTCTTGTATACCAGCGGAATCGTTGTTGCGCCGCTGGCTGTTCTACAACGGCAGTTGGCGTATCCTGAAGCAGCCTTAATTGCTCTCTATGGACTTACGGCATTAGCAAACCTGTTGTTGTTCTCTTGGGGCGATTATCAGTCCGATGTCCGCGACCAAAGTCCCTCTTTTGCGACTGCCGTTGGAACAAAAACGACCCGAACGGTATTCTTCGTTCTCACCACGATCAATGCTACAGGGTGCTTTGTTTACTTCGTATTCGGATATTTTTCGGTTCCTGCCCTCATCATTCTCAGCATGAATTGCATTCTGGCCCTCGTCTGCGTGAGCAGCAAAAGACTTCCCAGCGATCGTTACCGGCTTGCGGCTGACTTCATTTTCTTCATCCCGCTGATTGGACTTTGGTGGTAGGATTACTTAACGCAATTTGAACTTCTCCCCGGGGAGGTAAATGCTGGTGATCAATCCCTTGGCGCCGAGTTTGGTGCCTTGTTCCTGCCTTGATCGAGATGGATTTTCAATAACAAGCACTTGCGAATTGCCAATGACTTCAGCGGTAGTTCCTTTGACTACGATAGCCGTTGATTCATCAATGCCGATACCCTTCATGTCAGGGAAGTCGATGACAGCAGTAAGTAACCGATTATGCCTGCTTCGAATAAGAAAGTGCTGGTCGATCATGACCCCTGTGATTAACCCAAGCCCAGGCTTGGTCTCCAAATTATTTGATTCAATGGTCTTGATTGTCGCCGTGTACGTGGTATCTCGCAGCTGATTGCCAGTGATCATGACGGCACTCATCACGGCTGCTCCCGCGCTGGTTCCGGCGACAACGGCTCCATTATTAAATGCACAGACGATGGCAGTAGCTGTGTTTGTGCCACGCACAACATCCATGAACCGGTTTTGGTCACCGCCAGTAATGTAGATAAGCCGTGCCTTTTTAATGGAGTCAATTCGTGCCGGAGCCAATGCAGCTCCTTTCTTGAAGTTCAAACCTACTAGATTATTCACCCCAGTTTTCCGGAAAGGATCAACCGCCAAGTACACCGACGAATCGGGATCTGCTGAGGACATGGGCAAAACAATACCATACCCACCCTTACGCAATCCCGACTCATCGATGATCCGGTTGATGATCGATTCGGGCCTGGATCCCCCGCCGATGATCACGAGCGTTCCCTTGGGCGCCTGCGCAGCAAGAGTCAGCGAAAAAAGCAACGTAACCAAAACCCCAATTACCCTCATCTTCATAATATAATGATACGGACTCAGGCACTCGCCAGAAACCACAACAATTAACCATTAAGAATTGACCATTGCCAATTAATTTACCGGTCCCTTCCTGATCGCTTTTCTCTGCTCTGGCCACTTGGTTCGCTCGCCCGTCTTGGGATCGATCGGAAGAATGCTCTTATCCCTTGATGTCCTATTCGGATCCTCACAGGCCTGGTAGACAAGGATAGCGGCAAGAATGGCGTTGGCACGAACATCATCGAATACTACCTTATCATATGTATCGCGGTTGGTATGCCAGGTGTAGTCACCATATGACCAGCCAAGCGCACTCAGTGATAACCCCGGCGCGCCAACGGCAACGAAAGAGGCGAAATCGGAACCGCCACCGCCTGGGGCACCTGGAAAGCGTGTCTCAATTTGTGTTCTAATCCCCTCTGGGACCTTGCTCAGCCACCGTTGAACAAACTCGTATGAATTAAGGAACCCTTGTCCGCTGATGTTATTCACCCGACCAGTTCCATTATCCTGATTAAACAAGACTTGAAGGTTTTGAATGATATCCGGGTGGTCTTCAACAAATGCACGTGAACCATTCAAGCCCTGCTCCTCGCTACCCCAATGACCAACCAGAATGGTCCGCTTGGGATTGGGATACACTTTTTTCAAAATCCGCATCGTCTCCATCATCATGATTGATCCTGTTCCGTTATCGGTTGCACCTGTGCCACCATCCCAGGAGTCGAAGTGCGCCGAGAGCATGACGTATTCGTCTGGCTTTTCAGACCCTTTTATCTCTGCAATGGTATTGTAGGCAGGTACGATACCCAAGTCTTTGGAATCAGTACGTACGCTGATCTTAGGCTTCACCCCTGACTCCAGCAGGCGGTAGATCATGCCGTAGTCTTCGAGGCTAACATCAATTGTCGGTATCTTGGCAGTAAGCGCCTGGAAGATCTTATTCACCCCAAAGCCGCGGGACCAGTTGGATGCCACAATGCCCAACGCCCCCGCTTTTTCCAGCATGGCTGGTAAGGTCCTTGTAGTTTTGCCGGTCTTCCGTATCCGGTCAGTCCATGCATCAGTTTGGACCGTCCGCGTTGCCTTCATTTTCTCAAATGACTCTGTGGTTGCAAACTCCTTCCAATTGTAGTCCGGCCGGCCAGTAGGTTGATGCATGGAAATCATGACGAATTTGCCCTTAACGGCAGGAAGCCATTTTTGAAAGGCAATCGAATCCGTCAGGTCAGGAAGTATGACAAGCTCCCCAATAATAGACCTACCATTAGTTGATGGACTCCATGCTAACTGCATAGCTTCCAATGACTTAACACGTGGAAATACCATATCCACATGAGATACGCCACGCTCCCAACCTTTCCATTCTCCCCACTTCTCGTTCCGTGCAGTGATTCCCCATCCGGCATATTTGGCAACAGCCCAATCATGGGCTTGCTGCATTTGGGGCGTGCCCACTAGCCGGGGGCCGATGCCGTCAAACAGTTCATGGGCAAACTTCTCCAACTGAGAATTTTCATTGGCTTCCTTGACGATGGCGTCTACGACGGGATCAGATACCTGTCCAAGGCTAACCTGGTAGAAGCAAACTAGAAGGACAAGTAGAGTGATTGATCTTTTCATGTTGGGATGTAGAATTAACAGTCTGGTGCGAAAGTAAGCGTATAAACCACTTTCGGCCACTTGATTTATGAGGAGCGGTAGGGTACTAGGTACGGGATACTAGGAACTGGGTACTGGCAACTGGATACTGGCTAACGGTTCAAGAGTCTTCCTACCTCT
>JANPES010000419.1:0-10268 GCA_031423035.1 Cyclobacteriaceae bacterium
ATTGGGGCTGATTCTTGTAGGCGATCATGCGTAGAGGCATAGCCATGTCTATGCCCTCTTTATCAAACCGTTCTTTAATGCTCATGTTCAGTTCGCATTTGAGTTCAAACCCTTCATTCGGGTTTCTTGCCCATGCGTACCCACGTAATTGAGTGGCGACTTCCGTAAATCCCATAACCCGGACCATCACGGCATGCTCCCCCTTGGCTTTTTCTTCTTCTGTTCGGTTGTCAATGCAATAGGGATTCTGGGTCGATTCCTCCTGGATGATGCACTGGGCCTTCTGAATATCGGCATCAAGCGATATTCCAAATTCGATAAACATGCACACCTTTTCGTCTACAATAGATGAATTGACAATTACTTCGTTGCTGATAACCGTGTTTGGAATGACGATGCGTTTGTTCTCAAAATCCCTGATGACAGTATGACGGAGGGTGATGTCTTCCACATCGCCGTTGTACAACTGTCCAATGCGAATGCGGTCACCCACGCTGAACGGTCTGAAAATAACAAGAAACACTCCGCTGACGATATTTGAAAATGCAGATTGTGAGGCAAAGCCGACAATTGCAGCAAGGATTCCGGCACCGGTAAGGAGGGTGTCACCAAATCCACGCAGTGCCGGTATCGATCGGAAGATGATGACGATGGCGATGAGCATGATCAGGAACTCGCTGGCGTTCTTGAAAAAGTTATACCGCGTAGGGTCAACTTTTAGTTTTTGTGCCGCAGCCCGGAAGAAGCGACCCAGGATTCCCCGCACAATGCGCCCCAAAAGAAACGCGATGGCCAGAACGACCACGGCAAAAACGATCTGCTCCCAATATTGATCAACTTCCTTCATGCCTTAAAAATAGGGAATAGTACATAGTCTGGGGTCAATTGTTAATAGAATCTTCAAGGGTAGTCGATAGTCCATGGTCCATAGTCCATGGTAGTTCGGTGTTGACGCTATTTCCTTGCCAGCCATCGACTATTGACTATCGACTATCGACTATTGACTATTGACTATTGACTATTGACTATTGACTATATTGCCGCAATGCCGCTGCGCCTCAACGACATAAAAGCACCCATCGCCCGCGAGATGGAGGAATTCGAACAGAAATTCCGGGCCTCAATGCATACCCGGGTTCTCCTGCTCGACAAAATCATGAACTACATCGTGAAGCGAAAAGGCAAGCAGATGCGCCCGATGTTTATTTTCCTGAGCGCCGGCACTTGTGGAAAGATTACTGAATCGACCTTTCGTGCAGCTTCCTTAATCGAACTCCTCCATACGGCCTCTCTGGTCCACGATGACGTCGTAGATGATGCGAATTACCGGCGCGGATTCTTTTCCATCAACGCCCTGTGGAAAAACAAGATTGCGGTGCTGGTTGGAGATTTTCTCCTCGCGCGAGCGCTGATGCTTTCTGTCGATCACAAGGAATTTGACTTGCTTTCCATCGGCACCGAGTCGGTCAAAGAGATGAGCGAAGGAGAACTCCTGCAGATGGAGAAAGCCCGGCAGCTTGACATCAGCGAAGAGGTGTACTTTCAGATTATCCAACAGAAAACCGCGTCGTTGATTGCGTCATGCTGTGCCATGGGTGCCAGCTCGGCTGGCGCAGACCAGGCGACTGTTGATAAGATGAAAACGTTCGGCCTGCGAATTGGAATGGCCTTTCAAATCAAGGATGATTTGTTTGACTACGGAGATGATACGATCGGTAAGCCAGTTGGAATCGACATCAAAGAAAAAAAAATGACACTCCCCTTGATTCACGCATTATCGAAAGCTTCGTGGCTCGAGAAGAGAAAGATCATTGGCATTATTCGCAATGACAGTGAAAAGGCAGAGAAAGTGAAGGAAGTTATTGACTTTGTCCGTGGCTCCGGCGGAATAGCGTATGCCAATCAAGCGATGGAGCGATATTATCAGCAGGCACTTGAGATGCTTTCGGACTTTCCTGAGTCAAACTACAAAGACTCACTGGCCAACCTGGTCAGGTTCACCATCGAGCGGTCAAAATAGGAGTAGATATTACCGAACTTTGTCGCGCCCGGCTTCGAGGATGGCGTAATTCTTCCAGGTTTGAAAAGTTGTCGCATCCAGGGTGTTGTTGGCGGGCCCGGTGTTTGTGGGTGCGTAATTGCCTTCCTGTTCCCACCACTTCTTGGCATTCTCCTTGGCTGCTCCCTTGTCAACATCAAAGTAGTTGATCACCGAATCTGACACGATCCATGGCTTTGGGATGGAAGAATATTTTTCAAAAATCATCGAACGCATCTGGGTCCCGCTTGACTGGTTCTTGAAGTGGGACACGGTGTAGCTCAGTGTTTCCGGCTCAGTCATGATCAGATCCCAGTATCTTTTGCTCGCCACAACTTGCGAGGTTGTCAGTAAATAGCCGAATCCTTTCTCCAAGGGTTCTTTTGTGATCGGGCAGGACGCCTTGAATTCTTTCTTCTTTTTGCCAAAAATTGTATCTAAAAGGGCCATTGTAGGTCTGTTTTACCTACTTAGATACTCCACGGGATACAAATAGTTGCATCCGGAGACCTAATTATTCAAAAAAGGGTCGCTAACTGACGAAAAGGGGTGGTGAACTGTAAAAGGCTCTTCCCGAACCTATGTTCCCTTGGCCTTCAGCGCGCTCTTTCGATGTTCGAACCGTTCGTAGTTGGTGAGGAATTCTTCCACCCTGTCGACGGGCAGTCCCTTGGCAATGATCTTCTTTTTTTCGTCCAGAATATAGATCATCGGGGTCGTCTCCGCGTAGTAGGAACTGTAGAGTGAGCCTGTGTAGCTGCGGGGGCCGTTCACCGTAATCCAGGTCATTTTCATGTCCTTAATGTATGTCCGCATCTTTTGCATGGATGTGTCCAGGCTCACCGCGTACACTTCAAGGCTAAATTTCTCTTTTCGCTGATTGTAGAAGTTGACCAATTTTGGAGACTCTTCGCGGCAATGACCGCAATCGGGATCGAAGAAGAACACAAGGGAATATTTCTTCTTGATGTCATAAAGTGACTTTCGTTGAAACGTTGCATCCTGCATGATGAGGTTTGCGGCTGTCTTGCCGATCAGGCTGGGGCGAAGTTTCTCTGCATACTCTTTCATGGACTTCTTCATCGAAGCAGCAATCCAGTAATCCATCTCACCTGATGCGTAATATTTGTCATAGAGTCTGACGTACACCTCATCAAGGCCCATGATGGGCGGCTTCTGGTACTTGTAGACACAGGTCCATACCAGGTACTTGTATGTTTCTTTGTTCGACTTCACACGGGCAGCCAGGGCATCAATAGCAACCATCAGGCTGTCCGGCGTCTGGATCACCAGTTTATCCAGGTACTCGCTGACTTTTTCCTGATAGGTTGGTGTTGGCAGACGAATCAGGGCATCCTCTGTCAAATCAAAATTGTCAAAGAAATGAGCGCGGTAGTAATTATACTGGAAAGTAGAGTCAATGCTGCCGTCAGACTTCTTGGGCGGATCGGGAACCTCAACTCGCTTATTGACCTTAATCAGTTTGGCCGTCAAGGTCTCCGGATGTTTTAATATAATCTCGTCCTGGTGATCCTGCACTTTCTTGTTGATCCTGGCAAAAGCATCCTGAGCAACCTTCTTTTGATCCTCTTTTATGGTACTGTCCTGGAGCACCTTAATATAAGGCTCTGCTTCTGTGCGCCTTTCGGAATTGAAAACCATGTTTTCAAAGAATAAACGATTGTCTTCATCACCAGTGACTTTCATGTTACGGACAGGATCAACCGCGCTGGATTCCATCCCAAAGTGCTGCTTATGACCCACCAGGAAACCGGGATCAAAGACCTTGGTCTTCCCCAGAACAAGGAAGTAGACACCCCGATCCAGCGGCTTGGTACCGGTAAAGCTAAATCGACCTGCTTTGTCCGACCTTGCTGTATCCTTCAGGAATGTGCTTTCTCCATAATAGTAGCCCAGATAAACGGTAGTGTCTCTCAGCTCCTTGATTTGGAAGTCGATCTTATAACCGCCTTGGGCAAGCGTCAACACAGGGGCGAAGGCTAGTAGATAAAGGAGGATATTCTTCATAAGTGGTCGCAATTTCCAAATTTTCTATTTAACCGCAATTAATGTCCCGACCCTGCCGACAGGTGACCGGCTTTCCGGGCCCCTGGACCATAACGGATAGGAGTACTTCTTCTTTTACTTTATTTTGCAGGGCTTTATCCATGTCCATTCAAGTATCCCGGCTTACAAAAGAATACGGCAAACAACGGGCCGTAAATGACATTTCATTTACCGTCAGGGAAGGGGAGATTGTGGGATTTCTCGGCCCCAATGGAGCCGGCAAGTCAACGACAATGAAAATTATCACCGGTTACTTGCCTCCAACGCAGGGATCCGTAACCGTGAACGGCATGGATGTCGCGGCTGACCCCATGTTTGTCAAGCAGTGCACCGGGTATCTGGGTGAACACAACCCGCTTTACCTTGACATGTATGTTCATGAATACCTGGGTTTTGTTGCGTCGATCTATGGGATACCTTCATTCAAAAAGAAAAAACGCGTGGAGGAGATGATCGAAATGTGTGGACTGACCCTCGAACAAAACAAACGGATCGGCAAGCTATCCAAAGGGTACCGGCAACGCATCGGGCTTGCACAGGCGCTTATCCACGATCCGAAGGTCCTCGTGCTCGATGAGCCGACATCAGGACTTGACCCGAACCAGCTGGTGGAAATCCGCCGGCTAATTAAAATGGTAAGCGCTAATAAGACCGTCTTGTTTTCGTCTCACATATTGCAAGAGGTTCAGGCGCTTTGCGAACGGGTGATTGTGATCAACCAGGGAATCCTTGTTGCCGATGACCGGCTGGAGAACCTCTTGCGGAAAGGCACTCGGTTCCTGATCGTTGAGTTTGTAGATGATATGTCAGAGCATGTTCTATTGGAGGCGGAAGGTGTATTGGCCGTTTCCCGGATTGCTGCCGGGAAGTTTCGCATTTCGACCACTGCGGGTCAGGATATTCGGCCTGCGCTCGTCCGATTTTCTGCCCAACGCAACTTATCGCTGGTCGAACTAAAGCAGGAAGAGAATTCATTGGAGTCCGTGTTTAGTCAACTTACGCGTGCGGACGCTAACGTCGGATAGGATGTTGCATATCTTTCTCAAAGAAATTAATGGATTCCTTGACTCATTGATCGGTTATGCGGTAGTGGGAGTGTTCCTGATCGCCATGGGGTTGCTGATGTGGGTGTTCCCTGAAACGTCGGTACTGGATTATGGATTTGCTGACATGGAGACGCTATTCTCTCTGGGTCCTTTTGTTTTTATCTTTCTCATCCCAGCCATCACCATGCGAAGTTTTGCCGAAGAGCGCAAAATGGGCACACTCGAATGGCTCTTTACCAAACCAATCTCCGAAGGCAGCATTGTTATGGGAAAATTTCTGGCCGCGACATGCTTGTTGATCCTTGCGATAGCACCTACCTTGATTTACTATTATACCCTCTATCAGCTGGGCAGTCCCAAAGGGAATATCGATACCTCCGCCGTGATCGGGTCCTATGTGGGGCTGTTATTGCTCGGCGTTATTTTTTGCGCCCTGGGTATCCTGGCGTCAACGTTGGTGGCCAACCAGATCGTGGCATTCATGCTTGCCGCCTTGTTGTGTTTTACCTTTTATGCTGGTTTTGAATCCGCTTCCTTGTTGTTTTCTGATGGCGGCACCGCAATCCTGATTAAGCAGTTTGGCATCCGGTATCATTTTGAATCGATGAGTCGCGGGTTGATTGACAGTCGGGACTTGATCTACTTTATCGGCCTTGGGGGCGTACTGCTTCTTTCGGCCAAAACAGTATTATCCAGCAGATCATGGTGAAGTGGGAGCAACGAAGGACGCGTGACGTGTTGCTGTTGTTCAACGGGCTGATGCTCGCTATTGTCATGAGTCAACTCGCTTCTCTGAATTTCTTTCGCATTGATCTTACCGAGGAGAAGCGATATTCCATCAAAGCGCCTACTGTTGCGCTTCTCAAAAATCTGGAGGACGACGTCTATATCGATGTATTCCTGGAGGGAGACCTGAATGCTGAATTCCGGCGCTTGCGCAAAGCCATCCGTGAAACACTGGAAGAGTTTCGCGTTTACTCAGGAGATAAACTCCACTATCAATTTTCCGACCCCCTTGCCGCTGCCGGAGAAAATGCACAAAAAGAGTTCATGACCGATCTTGTCTCGCGCGGAATCAAGCCACTCAATATCATAGACACAAAGGACGGGCGCAGAACGGAAAAAATTGTCTTTCCCGGCGCCATCATCTCCTTTGGAGGAATGCAGACCAGTGTCATGTTGCTCAAGGACCAGGTAGGTGGATCCCAGCAAGATCTCAACCGGGCCATCGAGGGATTGGAGTTTGAACTGGCGAACGCCATCTATCAGCTCACCATCAGCAATCGAAAGCGGATTGGCATTGTCACCGGCCACGGTGAACTGGACAGCCTTGAGGTTGCCAGTTTGAGAGAAGGGCTTTTGCCCTTGTATGATGTTGACTTGAAAGCTACCCTTCGTCGTCGCCTGGATGCGGCCGATTATGAAGTGCTGGTTATCGCAAAGCCGCAAATACCACTCTCTGAGCTAGAGAAATATTTCCTCGATCAATATGTCATGAGCGGTGGCAAACTGGTGATGATGATCGACGCGCTCCGGGCTGAAATGGATAGTGTGGCGCTGGGCGATTATTATGCATTTCCGTATACACTGGGCATGGAAGACTTGCTCTTCCAGTACGGCGTTAGAATAAACCAGGACTTCGTGCAGGACTTGATCTCGCTTCGTTATCCGGTGGTGACCGGCGTATTGAATGGGAAACCACAAATCACGCCCATTGAATGGCCCTTTTTTCCGCTGGCCAATCATTACGCAGAGCATCCCGTGACGCGCAACCTGGACGCCACCGCATTTCGGTTTGTGAGCAGCATGGATACAGTGAAGGCCAAAGGAATACGAAAGACGCCACTTATCTTTTCATCTGCCTATACGCGGCGCGTTCATCCGCCGTTGAAGATTAATGTCAATGATCTCAGGAAAGAAATAATACCTGAAAATTTCAGGACCGGAGCCATCCCGCTAGCCTATCTCCTGGAAGGAAGGTTTAACTCGCTATATGCAAACCGTTTTTTGCCCGAAGGAGTTGACTCCACTGGAAACAAGATAACGGGTGCGCCAACCCGGATGATAGTTGTGGCCGATGGAGACCTTGCGCGAAATGAAGTGAACAGGAGAACCGGCCAACCATTCGAGCTCGGATTTGATGCCGTGACAAACCACACATTTGCCAATCGGGAACTTCTCCTGAACATGATGGCGTTCCTGACGGATGATTCTGGATTGATTATGGCACGCACCAAGGAAGTTCTTGGGCGGCCGCTGGACAAAGAAAAAGTAAGAGATTCGAGAGCGACTTGGCAGATCGTCAATCTGGTCCTGCCCTTATTCCTTCTTGCAATTGTGGGAGTTGGAAAGACATATATTCGGCACCGCCGATTTGGACGTTTCGCATCACCTGGTTATCAGCATGGAAATGAATCAGAGTAAATACCTTGCTGCCTCCCTTGGTTTGCTGGTCTTGGTGTCAGCAAGTCTTTTCTTTTTTACCCGGGAGGAGGAACGCCCTGAAATCGACAAGGCTTATTTTGCTGTTGCTGAAACTGAGAAAATTGACCATGTACAACTCGTAACAGTTGGGGATACAGTTGACCTGATGTTTGATGGCTCCCGATGGAGCGTGGACGGCAGGTGGGAGGCGGACGTTCAAATGATCAAGGTCCTGATGGCGACGTTGCGCCAGGTGGAATCGCATCGGCCTGTTGCGGCCACCCTGACGGACTCAATTAAAATGCACTTGATGCAACGCGGTACACGCGTAGTTCTTTCGGAAGGCGGCCAGACGCTATTGACCTTCTTTGCGTCGGGAAATGCAAGCAACACCGAATCCTGGTTCCTGAAAGAAGGGGACAAGCAACCTTATATCATGATCATTCCGGGATACAGGGTATTTGTTTCGGGTATTCTTCAAATGCAGACGAGGGGTTGGCGCAACAAACGAGTATTTGATTTCAATTGGAGAAACTTTAAATCATTAGCAACTACCTACCCACAGCAGCCGGCTGAGGATTTCAAGATAGAGATGAAGCAGCGCTACTTTGGCATCACTGGAATCGAAAGCGTTGACACAACAAGATTGAATGATTACCTGGACGCGGTGTCTTTGCTGATGGTCAAGCGCTTCGTGGATAAGACGGAAGCGGCTGTTGAGAAAACCCTGGCGAAAGAGCCTTTGGTGCGAATCGAAATCAAAGACATTGCCGGCCGAACCTATTCCCTTGACCTTTTCATGCCCGGAGAGGCAGGCGCGGAAATCTATGGACGGATGACGGGCGGCCAACTAGTAACCATAGATCGGGATGCTATTTCTTCGATCGCGCGGCGCCGGACGTATTTTGTTGCAAAGGAACACTAGCAAAAGGCCGAAAAACCCATCATAGCGCATTGGTCATTGGCAATTGACCATTGTTTATGAATCCATTTTCTTCCTAACTTAGCGCACGACAACCATAACCACACGTACATGAAGTTTATCGTCAACTCCAGCTATTTGCTGAAGCAACTATCGTATATCAACGGCGTCATAACCGCCAACCCGGTGGTGCCTATTCTGGAAAATTTCCTTTTTGAGATTGACAAAAGCCGGCTCACGGTGACGGCATCGGATCTCCAGACCTCGATGATTACAGAATTAAACGTGGAATCGAAGGAAAGAGGCAATATTGCCGTACCCGCACGTATTCTCCTCGATACATTGAAGAACCTGCCAGACCAGCCGGTGACGTTTTCAATGGATGAGTCTACCTACAGCATCGAGCTGAGTTCTGACAACGGCCGGTACAAACTTTCCGGCGAGAATGCGACGGATTTTCCCAAAGTACCATCGGTATCCAACGATTTCTCGGCATCCATCTCCTCGGATGTCCTGGCCCGTGCCATTAACAATACCATTTTTGCTACCAGCAACGATGAACTGCGTCCAGCCATGACGGGTGTGTATGTAAATTTGGGTGACAAGAATACCACATTCGTAGCCACCGACGGCCATCGCCTCGTTCGCTACCGCAGAACGGATGTCAAATCAGAGAGCGGGAGCACGATCATTATTCCAAGGAAAGCCCTCAACCTGTTGAAAGCTACACTGCCTTCTGAAAACACAGATGTCACCATTGACTTCAATGCGGCCAACGCCTTTTTCAAGTTCGGATCCATTCGGATGATCTGCCGGCTTATCGATGAACGGTTCCCTGACTATGAAAACGTTATCCCGGCGGCAAGCACCATAAAAATGACCATCAACAGAATGGACTTCCTCGGTTCTATGAAGCGGATTTCCATTTACGCGAATAAGACCACCCATCAGGTTAGACTGAAGATCACCGGAAGCGAGCTCCAGGTATCTGCCGAGGATCTGGATTTCTCCAACGAGGCCAACGAGCGCCTTTCATGTGAGCATGAGGGTGAGGATATTGAAATAGGCTTCAATGCCCGGTTTATGATTGAGATGCTGACCAATCTCGACACGGATCAAATACGACTGAACATGTCCGCACCCAACAAAGCGGGTGTAATTCTCCCGGTTGAAAAAGACAAGAACGAGGATATTCTCATGCTGGTGATGCCAGTGATGCTCAATCAATACGTCTAGGGGAGGAGGAGGAAGGAGTGAGGAGATGACCCTATGTGGGGACTTGTCTCATCATTTGAATGCAGAAGATAGCGTCGGGGAATTCCCCGCCCCTGACCCCTGAAGGGGAACAACTCATTCTTGTTCACGTGAATCATTCCCTTAAGTCTACAGGAACCCTCCTAATGGAGTAAATCGTGCGTAAGCGGTTGAATCTGGTCCTCTGAGACTGCGATTCCAATGGATTTTATTGGAAACCATTGGAGATCATTTGGAATGACTGGGGAAGACTGAGAAAGACTGGTCATTCATTAGTGATCCATTGGGAAAGCAATGGTAATCCTCTTAGTCTACACGTGATCGATCCTTAGCGGATACTTGATCGTGATTGGGTGGCCAATAGGAACTTAATAGGAAACGAATGACAGCTATTGGATGGGTATGCCATTGTAGTGAAAGGACACCAACCACGCACCAAGGGCTCTTCGGAATGGCTATGGAGGATGCGCCAAAACCCTCACTCCTCAATTAGTCATGTTATCCGGCAAGCAAAAAG
>JANPES010000420.1:0-3110 GCA_031423035.1 Cyclobacteriaceae bacterium
TAATTAAAAATCTTCATTCAAAGAAAATTTAGGGGCCTCATCTTTTTTTTCTGTGCTTTTCATGACGCCAGCCTTCTGGTATTCGGCAACCCTTTTTTCAAAGAAATTGGTTTTTCCGCGCAGGGAGATCATTTCCATGAAGTCAAAGGGGTTGGTCGCTCCATAGATTTTCTGCCCAACCAGCTCGTTGAGCAGCCGGTCAGCCACAAATTCAATGTATTGGCACATCAGCTGGGCATTCATGCCAATCAGGTTGACCGGGATGGCATCGGTAACAAACTCCTGTTCAATCTTCACCGCATCGCGGATGATCTCGATCACGCGCTCTTCCGGAAGACGGTTAACGACATGCTTCGTGTAGAGATGGCAGGCGAAGTCGCAGTGGAGGCCTTCGTCACGGGAGATCAACTCGTTGGAGAAGCTCAGTCCTGGCATCAGGCCACGCTTCTTCAACCAGAAGATAGAGCAGAACGATCCGGAGAAGAAGATCCCCTCTACGGCGGCAAACGCTATGAGGCGTTCCTGGAAGTTTCCATTGCTGATCCAGCGGAGTGCCCAATCCGCTTTCTTCTTTACACACTCCAGGGTATCTACAGCGTGAAAGAGATTGTCCTTCTCTTTGGGATCCTTGACATACGTGTCGATGAGCAGGGAATAAGTCTCGGAGTGAATGTTCTCAATAGCAATTTGAAACCCATAGAAGAACTTAGCCTCGGTGTATTGAACTTCAGCGATAAAGTGTTCGGCCAGGTTTTCGTTAACAATGCCGTCGCTGGCGGCAAAAAAGGCCAAAACGTGCGTTACGAAGTGCTTTTCCCCATCATTCAGGTTAGCCCAATCGCGCAAGTCATGGCTTAGGTCAATCTCTTCGGCAGTCCAGAAACTGGCTTCCGCCTGTTTATAGAACTTCCATATGTCGTGGTGTCGGATGGGGAACAGGACGAAGCGGTCTTTGTTCTCTCGCAGGATGGGTTCGTCCGATACAGGGTGGCTCATGGGGTAAGGTCTTTATCTCGTTAAAATAGGCGTTTTCGTTCTTTGGCTTCCTTCCAAGCAACTTCTTAGAGATAAGTGATCTCTCACATTTTGTGATGATCACTACCAAAAAAGTTGGATTGGGAATCAAATATTTGAAATGCTTGGGTAAAATAAAAACCTTGGAAAAGCAAGGTTTTAGTATCATTTCACATAACTACTTGGTTAATAGGGTCTATTTTTTTCTTGACAAAACATAGGTTTAACTAAAGAAAAAAAAATAGTTTTTGAAACCAGTTGGTGATGGGAAATCTGTATTATTGAGCAAAAAAGAAGGGGAAATGGTTGCACATTTCCCCCGGGTTTTGTGATCGGTAAATGAACCTTTCGAACCTCAAACTTAGTTATCCGACATCCGAAGACTAATGAGATCCTCTTCTAGTCGTCTGTGAATAAGGTTGCACTTTTCACTAAGTCCTCTTCAACAAATCTTCATAAGGCAGGTCAACATGATCTGCCTTTTTTGCTGCTACAGACAAATATTTGAAATGCACCATACATATCAAAGGGTGCGATTCAACGCTTCCTTCCGATTTATTTCGTGATTAGTCGATGGAGCGCAGGCTTAACAATTCATTCTCATTCACTTACCGATCAAGTGGAAAGTGAAGTCTGAATGAATAAATTTTTACAAAAATTTTCGTGTTGAAAATTTGCTTTTGACGGGGTGCCGCGGCCAAGTGTGCAATTAGCGTCGGGAGGGTATCAAATCGTGCGACATAAGCCGATCACTTATTGCCCTTTTTGAGTCAATAAGTGCCATTTTGTGCGATCGATTGGTTTTTCAACCCCGGTCTTCTATCTTTGCAGTCCATTTTTAAAAACCAACTGTCATGTACGCTGTAGTGGATATCGCAGGCAAACAATTCAAGGTTGAGAAAGACCAGTACTTGTATGCTCCCCGTCTCGAAGCAGAGGTGGGCGCCTCTGTTCAATTTGACCGTGTGTTGCTGATCGACGCTGACGGCAAGGTGCAAGTCGGGATGCCAACCATCAAAGGGGCCTCCATTTCATGTAAAGTCCTCGAACAGGTGAAGGATGACAAGGTGATTGTCTTCAAGAAGAAACGCCGGAAAGGGTATGCCAAGAAGAACGGCCACCGCCAGCAGTTCACCAAGGTTCAGGTAGAAAGCATAAGCAGCAAATAACATTATCACCATACTCATCATAGTCCATGGCACACAAGAAAGGCGAAGGTAAAGTAAAGAACGGCCGCGAATCAGAGAGCAAGCGGCTGGGAATCAAGGTATTTGGTGGTCAGAAAGTCATCGCGGGGAACATCATTGTGCGTCAGCGCGGAACCAAACACCACCCAGGCCGTAACGTGGGCATGGGCAAGGACCATACCTTGTTTGCATTGACTGCAGGCACCGTGTCATTTAAGAAGGGAAGGGCTGACAAGTCGTTCGTCTCTGTCTTGGCCGAAGCCTGATCCGCCAGGTTTTTGGAGTTAACCAGGCATCCAGTGGGTGCTTTTTTTTGCTTCATACTGGGGTATTTTTTAGTGCACCCGCCAAGGGGCAAATCGCCGAAGTCGGACCATATCCAGAGGCTATAGCGTGCAATTACCCCAAAGAGGTCTACTTTCTATGGCCCGGAATCGGTAGCAGCAGCAGGAAGTTTTTAACAAATACTTAACACGGGATTTCATTTTTTGAGATAAGGTTCTATTTTTACCATTCGAATTAATTTAACCTAAACCAAAACCTATGAAGAAGTTTTTACTGTTGTGCTTCTCATTCGTTTTTGTCACCAGCATGGTCTGGGCGCAGGAACGGGTGGTTTCAGGCAGGGTGACGGCCCAAGAAGATGGGTCGGGATTGCCAGGCGTAAACGTGGTGCTGCGAGGTACTACGAATGGTACAGTTACCGACACCGATGGTAACTTCAAACTGAGCGTTCCCGCCACGGGCGGAACCTTGGTGTTCTCCTTTATCGGCTTGGCCACTCAAGAAGTTGAGATCGGCGAGCGCTCTGTCATTGATATGGGCATGGCGCTGGATACCAAGCAGTTAACGGAGGTAATTGTCACCGCTCAGGGTATCGTTCGAGACAAGAAGGCTATTGGCTACGCC
>JANPES010000421.1:0-16620 GCA_031423035.1 Cyclobacteriaceae bacterium
ATAGGAGAAAAGAATCAATCCGATCGCAAAGAAAATTCTTTTCCGGCTTCGGGGATGAAGTGGGGATGAGAGGAGGCGTGTATATCTTTTATCAGTGGTCAAACAGGTCCGGCGAGCTTCCCGCAGGCTTCCGAAGTTAATACATTTTGAAGTGAAAGTTTAGCAGAACGGCAATGAATGTCCATCAGATGCAGGACCAACACCTATCTACCGACTCAGCTGTAGCGACACCTTCCGCAAGGGATAGTGAAATGATTTAAGTCGCTTTTTTGAGTGTTAAAGTGTCTGGGTGCCTCCGCATCGACAAGTGGGGATCTCTTAATTTCCCTTCAGGGGATTAGGGGTGGGGGATGTGTTTTAAAGTGTCTGAGTGTCTACGTGCCTAGGTGTCTGAGTGCCGCGGGTTTTGAATGGCTTTGCTTTCGAATTAAGGTACGAGTGTGCAAAGGGGTGCGAACTCGTCGCTCCCCTTGAGGGGTTGGCCATGACTTTGGACCGGGTGAAGCCTTCTGTTTTTATTTTGCTAATGGTGGCTGTGTCCAGCGGCTCTGCTTGTTGAGCAAAAACGGAGCGCAACGCGCGGATATCATGGCGATGTATTTTTTCATGACTTCTGATTGGTTAGGGCGAAGATAGGAGCCCGGCAAACAATGCAGGCTACCGTTCATTTAGTTTTTTCTGAGGAATGCGGCCAATCGGGTATGTCAGGCAAATGAGGGTATGGGCGAATCCCATCTGTAGGAGTTGAATTCAGCAAGAGAATGCGTATCCTGCCGGGCCTTGCCTAAATTGACCTACAGAATAATCAAACAATTAAGGGATTACCGTGTTTTGAAACTGAGTTTTGGATCAGCTGGTTTTCAAACTCTCCAATGCTCCACACGTCTGCCATTGGTAATGTAAAATTCCGCCTGATGGAATTGAGCTAGCAACTAAAAGTAGTTTGTCGTAGTTTTATCCTTATCAAATGTTAACCTAAAAAACATGGAAAATACAACATCTTCGAACACATCAAAAAGCAATATGAATGGTGAAAGCAAATGCCCGTTTCATGGCGGACCCCTCAAGCAAAGCGCAGGCAGTGGCACGGGAAACCGTGACTGGTGGCCCAACCAACTGAAGTTGAACATCCTCCGTCAAAACTCGTCCCTTTCCGATCCGATGGGCGAGTCGTTTAACTATGCTGAGGAGTTCAAGAAACTTGACCTGGATGCCGTGAAGAAAGATATCGTCGCGCTGATGACCAAGTCGCAAGATTGGTGGCCTGCCGATTACGGTCATTACGGGCCGCTTTTCATCCGGATGGCGTGGCACTCTGCGGGGACGTACCGGATCTCCGACGGTCGTGGCGGGGCGAGTTCCGGCACCCAGCGATTTGCACCTCTCAACAGCTGGCCTGATAATGCGAACCTCGACAAGGCGCGCTTGCTGCTCTGGCCAATCAAAAAGAAATATGGGAAGAAAATTTCCTGGGCCGACCTGATGATCCTAGCCGGCAACTGCGCACTCGAGTCGATGGGCTTCAAGACCTTCGGTTTTGGTGGTGGACGTGAGGATGTTTGGGAACCCGAGCAAGATATTTATTGGGGCTCTGAAAGTGAGTGGTTGGGAGACAAGCGTTATACGGGTGATCGGGAACTTGAGAATCCGCTTGGCGCCGTTCAGATGGGCCTCATCTACGTGAACCCGCAAGGTCCTAACGGGAATCCAGATCCGCTTGCCGCAGCCCACGATATTCGCGAGACCTTTGGCCGCATGGCAATGAATGACGAAGAAACCGTCGCGCTGATTGCCGGTGGGCATACACTTGGCAAAACCCATGGTGCCGCCGATGCAGGCAAGTATGTCGGTCGGGAACCTGCGGCAGCACGCATCGCGGAGCAAGGCCTTGGATGGGAAAACACTTTCGGCAGCGGCAAAGGAGTCGATACGATTACCAGTGGTCTTGAAGGAGCATGGACGACCACACCAACGAAATGGAGCAATAACTACTTCGAGAACCTGTTTGGCTTTGAATGGGAGTTGACAAAGAGCCCTGCCGGGGCGCATCAGTGGAAGCCGAAAGGTGGCGCAGGGGCTGGCACCGTGCCGGATGCGCATGACTCAACAAAGAAACATGCTCCATTTATGCTTACGACTGATCTCTCCTTGAGATTTGATCCTGCCTACGAGAAAATTTCAAAACGCTTCCTCGATAATCCGGATGAGTTCGCAGACGCCTTCGCCCGTGCGTGGTTCAAGCTCACGCACCGTGATATGGGTCCCATTGGACGCTATCTCGGCAAAGAGGTTCCTAAGGAAATACTCATCTGGCAAGACCCTGTCCCGGCTGTTACATACAAGCTGATTGATGATAAAGACATCGCAGCGCTGAAGGCCAAAGTTCTTGCCTCAGGACTTACGATCTCCCAACTGGTTTCAACAGCCTGGGCTTCGGCATCAACATTCCGTGGCTCCGATAAGCGCGGTGGTGCGAACGGTGCACGCATTCGGCTTGCACCACAGAAGGATTGGGAAGTGAATAACCCCGCTCAGCTGGCGAAAGTGCTGAAGACACTGGAGGGTATACAAAAAGAGTTCAACAGCGGTGGTAAACAGGTTTCGTTGGCCGACTTAATCGTTCTTGCCGGATGTGCAGCAATAGAGAAAGCGGCGAAGAATGCCGGTCAGGATTTGAAAGTTCCTTTTGCACCGGGAAGAACCGATGCTTCACAAGAACAAACGGATGAAGAATCATTCGCAGTACTGGAACCGGCTGCTGACGGATTCCGCAACTACTTCAAGCCGAAGCATAAAGCGATGGCAGAGGATATGCTTGTTGATAAAGCACAACTGATGACGCTCACTGCACCTGAGATGGCTGCACTGATGGGGGGTCTGCGTGTTCTTAACACGAACTTCGATCAGTCTAAGCATGGCGTATTCACCAAACGAAACGATGCGCTCACCAACGACTTCTTCGTTAACCTGCTCGATTTTGAAACGACCTGGAAGGCGACTGATAATTCCCAGAATGTATTTGAAGGCTGCGATCGTGCAACCAGTTCATCCAAGTGGTCGGGCACCCGTGTTGATCTCATCTTTGGTTCGAACTCCGAGCTCAGGGCCCTTGCCGAAGTCTATGCCTGTGCGGATGCTGCGGAGAAGTTCGTTAAGGACTTTGTGGCCGCATGGAGCAAGGTCATGAACCTTGACCGCTTCGACCTGCATGCGTAACGAAGCCTGGCGTAGTTAGGCTAATCTTAGGTCTCTTTAATTAATAGAAGGGGTGGTCTGACAATGGATCACCTCTTCTTTTTTTTTGCTGATGTTCAGCTAATTCTTTGTTGCATCAAACCACAATCCCCAATCCGTAGTGATAGGGGTAATTGTAGCCCTTCTTTCCGGTGGTTTTGGCGATATCGTATACGGCTCTTTTCACAGAAGGAAAGCTTTCGGTATCATGAAAAATGCAGCATTTACTGTGTTGGGCAGCCCAAAGACCGCATTCATATGTCTCCTTGTAATTATGAACAATATCGACGTGTGCAAAATCATATTGTTCTTGATCTTGTTTTATCCAGTCTTGATAGTTCGACTTGAATAATTCAATATTCCTGAATTCGCTCAGTGAACTCTTCGTTTTCTCGAAATGATCTCCTTTGTGCGTGGTATGTTCATCGCCAATAAATATGTCAATCCCCTTCACCTTTTTGAAGTAATTAGAAAAGACTACTGCTGAATAACCAAACTCTACACCAAATTCTATGCAAGTTTCTCTTCCAACATCGAAATGATCCAAGATGTCTTCAACAATCAACTCAAGCCCTTTCCATGCAGTAGGGATTTGAATCATTGTTTCAGGTGTGTTCTTCTTGATGGGCTCATATGTAGTTAATGGATACAACTTGTTAATAAAATAACTCTTGATTTTTGACATGTTTAGTATGGCTTATGTTTACTCCAAGTGAGTATAGCGATTAGTTTGTGCTGTGGTTGCAGGGTATTCCAATGAGTTATGTCAGGCTGAGCATTCCGGCGATCTTTCCAAAATGAAAAAGCCGTAATTCAGGTTTATGCAATTGACTAACCAATTAAGCAGCAATTTTGTATTTGGTGTCTTGTCTCCGGTAGATTATTCATTCAAGCATGCTTGGGTTCAGGATATTTAGTTTCACCAACGACATCAATCAAATCCACTTTATTCCAATCGAAATCCACAACATCTCTAACTTTTCTTCCCAGATACTGGCTATGGCAATAGAGGCCACCTACAGTTCTTCTTCTTAGATACTTGTCCGCTAGCGATGAAAATCTCCCAACCATTGGATTTGACATTCCAGCCTCTATACATTCAAAACCAAGGGCCTTTGAAAATAGAGTCTTCAAAGCCATGTCGCTAAATTGGAAAAAATGCCATGGTCTTTCGTGAGACGAAAAAGAGAAATGAGTTTCAACAAAAACAATTCCACCAACTTTTAACAACTTTGAAATTTCTGTGGCTACAATCCATGGCATTGCAAAATGCTCAAAACAAGCGCTTGTGTATATAATATCAAATTTCTCTTCTTCTTTAAAGTAAGAAGATAGCTTATGGGCATCACCAACAACATCAACATTATGTCCTGGATAGAAGTCAAACCCTGTGTATTTCGCATTCGAGAATTCGGTTCTGGCAGTCGATAAACCTGTAACCTCGCGACTGCCAATTTCCAAAATATTCATTCCTGGCTTGTTACCAATCTGGTATAAATAATTTTGCCATTGTTGATGACTAACAAGGTTTGAAATAGGGACATCGATAACCATCATTTGTTTATCAAATAGCGACTCGATGTGCGCATTAATTTTGAACCACCTTTTCAAGACTCGCTTAATTATTCTATTCATGGTTTGTTTCTTAATTGGTCTAGTTTACACGATACACCTTAGCGTGAAAAATACCAGATTCACCTGTCTAGACGTGGGACGAAGATAGGGACTTAAAGCTTACATATCCACCAACAAAATTTTGCGGAAGAACCCATCCTTCCTCAAAGCCATATGCCCGGTCGGGAAAGCTGTCAAGCGAAAACAGGTGATGGACGGGATGCAGATGAGGTAAAAGCGTTCACATCACCGTTCGAAACTCGCAAGAATTCCATTCGGATCCATACGAGGAAAGACCCTAATACATAGGCGAGGCACCGGGGCAGGCGCTACTCACTTCGAAGTGATTCGACTGGGTTCATCAGCGCTGCCTTTACAGACTCTAGCCCGACCGTCACCCATGCAATCAACAGGGATAGCAGGCCGGCTCCTGCAAAAATGAAAAAGCTGAGATCCACCCGGTAGGCAAACCCCTGCAACCACTGAGCCATGATGTAATAGCCAATGGGGATGGCGATGAGGATGGCAATCAGAACCAGCACGATGAAGTCCTTCGACAAAAGGTTTGTCAGCTGAGCTACTGAAGCACCCAACGTTTTGCGGATGCCGATCTCACGCGTCCGTCGCTCAGTGGTGTAGGCTGCCAGCGCATACAAGCCGAGGCACGCAACGAAGATGGCAAGGCTGGCGAAAATGAGAATCACCTCCGCCAACTGCTCCTCTGTACGATACAGGGTTTCCAACCGTTGCTCCAGGAAAGTAAATTCAAATGCACTGGGGACAATATTTTTGTATGTGACCTCCAAAGCCTGTATGGTTTCTGAAAGTTGTCCGGCCTTGATTTTGACCAGCAAGTAGCTCAAGGCCTCTGTTCGGGCATTGTGAAAGCAATAAGCACCAATCTCTTCTTTCATGGATGCAAAATGAAAGTCGTCCATCACACCGACGATTTCAACTGGACCGGGCCCAAATCCTTGAATGGTCACCTGACGCTTCACAGCCTCTTCCGGAGTGAGCCCGAGAAAATCGGTTGTGGCCTTGTTGAGGACTACCTGTATGGTTGAGTCCAGGGGCTGCTTTATCTCCGGCAACGTGGATCCCGCAAGAAGACGAATTCCCAGCACGTCAATGGCTTTGTCGTCTGTGCGTACGGTTCGTAAAGACTTACCTTCGCCCTCACCGCTTAGCGGCGGGATCGAGCGGCCGCTGGCCCCAGCTCCCGGAAATGATTGTGAGCGACTTACAGAAATCACTTCAGGCATTTGTTCAAGGGCCGCCTTTAAAGACATCACTTGTTCACGGTTCTCAGTGCCCGAGGTGAGAATTGCAACGACTTGTTCGGGTTGATAGCCCAATTTCCTGTTGCGCATGAATGCCAGTTGCTGATATAATATGATGGCGCTAATGATCAGTATAATCGATGCCGAGAATTGCATCACCACCAGGCTCTTTCTTAACGTCACTCCGCCACCTGCCTCTGGCGTGGATTTCAAGACACGCTTGGGAGAAAAAGAAGAGAGATAAAGCGCAGGATAAAACCCGGAAATGGCGCTTAAGAGAATCCAGATTGTCAGGAATGCACCCCAAAACCACAAACTTCCAACAAAATAGGCGGTGATGAATTTTCCTGTAACCGAATTGAATACCGGCAGGGACAATCCCGCCAGGAAGACGCTCACCACCATAGCGATAAGAACAAACACAGCCGTTTCAGTGTAGAACTGCCGTCCGAGTTGGCTGCTGGTTGCGCCAAGGGTCTTGCTGATACCGATTTCTTTAAAACGTCGCTGCGACTGGGCCGTAGAAAGGTTCATGTAGTTGAAAGCGGCGATGAGAATGACGATGAGACCCAGCCCCATTAGGATGCGAATCTGACTGATATCACCGCGCTTGCCCCCGGGGTTGTTAAAATCCTGGATATCGCCCGAATAGATATAGACATCCTTGAGTGGCATCAGGTGGAGGGTGAGCCACTGATTGTCCGCCGGAACCACCCGTTTGATCATGTCACTGACTTTCCCTTCTACGGCAGCCGGATCGGAACCTGGCGTCAGCAGAAGATAGGTTTCAAAGCTGGCATTGCCCCACGATTGATTTTTTTCCTCACCGAAGTAGTGGGAGTTCAACGAACCCAGGATGGGAAATTGAAAGCGGGAAGTAGGGGGCGGGTCGAGATAAACGCCGGTGATCTCTAGGGGATCCAGCTTATCCACCTTGATGGTCTTGCCAATAACTTCCGTCGTACCAAAATATTTTTTGGCCACCGTTTCACTCATCACCGCCGTGTGAGGCCGGGTGAGTGCGGTTGCAGGATCGCCTTTGATAAACTGGTAGCTCAGGACATCGAAAATCTCGGGATCGGCCCAGCCAAATGTCCTTTCACTCGACTTGATTGTTTCTGTCGAAACAAATGCCAGGTTGCCGAAATCGTGTGAAAAAAGTCGGATGGCTTTTTCAACTTCCGGAATTTCCCTGGCAATGGTCGGCGCCGCAGCGTTAGGAACACCCGTCCACTTCTGCGTCTGTCCGTTCCATGACGCCTCGGTCGTGACCATATAGATACGGTCAAGTTTTTCCTGGTGCCGCTCAAACGAAAACTCATCTACCACATAAAGGGCGATAAGCATAAAACAAGTCAACCCGACCGACAGGCCCAGGATGTTGATGATGCTGAATGTCTTGTTGCGAATGAATCCGCGAAAGAGGATTTTCAGGTAGTTGTTGAGCATAGACTGATGGGATGTTTGTATTTAGACTGACAATCGGCCCATCAGGTTGCATGAAAAGGAAGAAAACTGGATTCTTGGAACTGGATTCTTGGAACTGGATGCTGGGAACTGGATGCTGGATACTGGCAACCAGATGCTGACCACTGACAACTACTCACTCCTCAAACTACCACATCACCACATCACCAAATCACCACATCACCACATCACCAGATAATTCATTCAATCCGCAACGCATCAACCGGATTACTTAAAATCGCCCGTGCAGCCTGATAGCTAATGGTCAGCAAGGCAACGAGCAAAGATGCAACGCCAGCGACAACGAAGACTATGGGTCCAATCGTGATGCTGTACTGAAAATCGGTAAGCCACGCGCCCATAACATAGTAGGCAATACAGCTTGCAAGAACAAAGGACATGCCAATCAACATGACAAACTGGGAAGACAGTGTGACAAAGAGGGTTGTGTTTCCAGCACCAAGTATCTTTCGAATGCCTATCTCTTTCTTTCGTTGCTCCGTCGTGAAGGCAGACAACGCAAATAATCCCAACACGGCAATCAGGATGGCCAATACGGTGAAGTGCGTAAACATCATAGCGAAGGCCTGCTCATTCCGGTAAATTACCGCAAACTCTTCATCAAGGAATTTGTATTCAAAAGGTGACCCCGGAATAACCTTGTTCCAGGTTGCCTCTACAGATGTAATGGTTTCCTTCATTCCTTTTGCTTTCGCTTTGATAGCCACGGATCCATTGTTGCGGCTGAAAAGAATGAACATAGGCTCCAGTTTATGGCGCAAGGTGGCAAAATGAAAGTCCTTTACTACTCCAATGACCGTAAAGGCCTGGACGTCTGTGGGATTTGGACCTGTGTTGAGGCTTATCTTTTTGCCCACGGCCTCATCCCATTTCAGTAACCTTGTCAATTCTTCGTTGACGATCATGCTTAGTGAATCTTCGAACTGAAAGGAAAAGTTCCTCCCGGCCAGCATCTCCATTCCCATGGTTGGAATAAACGATTCATCCGCATTCATGATGCTCGTTATGAAATTTGCGTCAGTCGGAAACCCTTCCGGGATAATACCGGTTCTCCCTAATTGTTGTCCTATTTGAGTTGAGGAAGTTCCTACCGCCTCGATGTTTGGATTGCGCAGGAGTTCATCCTTAAGCAGGGTGGCCTTTTCGGTCGATGGACCACTTAGGGCCAACGTAATTACCTGGTCGCGGGAATATCCGAGGTTTGTGCTGTAGATAAAGTCCATTTGCTGATAGACAATACCAGTACCCACCATGAGTGCAATGGAGATAGTGAACTGAAGTACGACAAGAGCTTTGCGAAGCTGAGTTCCCTGCGACGAACTCTTGAATGCACCTTTCAAAACGAGGATCGGTTTGAATGAAGATAGAACAAATGCTGGGTAGATTCCTGCCGCTACACCAACAACAATAATGAGTCCGAAGAAGAACAGAATATTGATCGGCTGAAGCAGAATGAATGGGTCGGCAAAGCGCTGATAAATGCTGTTTAACAACGGTGTTACACCGAAGACGATGGCCATGGCCACCAGCGCGGAAAACAAGGTAACCAGCAGGGATTCTGTAAGATGTTGGAAAATCAACTGGGGACGTGCCGCGCCGATAACTTTGCGCATGCCAACTTCTTTCGCACGACCCGCTGATTTGGCGGTAACGAGGTTCATGAAATTGACGCAGGCCAACAGGAGGATGAGAAATGAAATGGTAGAAAGCACATAGACATTTAGCAAATCTGACTTGTTGCTGTTTGTCTCGAAAAGAATTTCCTTGGATTTCAGGTGAACGTCCTGAAGACGTTGAGTGACCGGAACAAAATACACAACACCATTATTCTTTTTGTTTAGCTCCTGCAGTTTTGTGTTCAACCTGTCAATATCCGGAATTTGATCAAGCAGGAGATAGGTATGCGCGCTGATGCCCTGCCACGACTGCAAAAATTGCTGATAGCCCACATCGGACTGACCCGGTGTAATCGAGCGAAGAAGGTCAAACTGCAGGTGAGAATTGGCCGGTGGGTCGGCCACCAGGGCAACGACATGCAGCTCAGTTGTTTGGTTCAGCTTTACCACCTTTCCAATAGGGGTATCCGTTCCGAACAAACGCTTGGCCAGCTTTTGTGTGATGGCAATGGTATTCGGCTCGTCGAGGGTGCCCACTTTCTTTCCCTCCAGGATCGTAAACCCAAAAACTTCGAAGAAGGAAGACTCCGTACGAAATCCGGCGTCGCATTTCAACAAGTTGCCTTCGTATGTAAGATCGAGTCTTCCACTCCTGAGCAGTCGTACACTATTTTCCACTTCGGGGATTTCTGCCTTTGCAGCTGGCCCCAATGCGGGTGGAGTAACCCCAACCAGTTTGCTGCTGACACCCTCCGCTTGATCGATCGTGAGCACGCGGACAATCCGCTCATAATTGGGATGGAAACGGTCATAGGAGAGGTCTTCCTGCACATACAGGTAGATAACCATACTGGCCGCCAAACCGAACGCAAGCCCTAGAATCTTAATCAGGGCATAAAACTTTTGTTTGAGCAGATTTCTGATTCCTATAACAAAATAACTCTTAAGCATGGCTTTGGTGTTTTGAAGGAGAGCGTGCAGTCGATGAAATAGTTTTAGTGACTACCTGTTAATTCAATAATTAGTTACGTGATATTTAGTAATTCCTCATTCAAAATTTCAAAAGTGACGGACCGCCACATCACTACATCACCAAATCACCACATAATTCACTCACTCCTCAATGCCTGCGACGGATTCGCCACAGCAGATTTCAACGCCTGCGAGCTTACAATGGCCACCGTAAGCAAGAGTGCAGACAGCCCGGCTACCGGCAATACCCATATCGGCACGTCAATCCGGTAGGTATAGCGCTCCAGGAAATTGTTCATAAAGTACCATCCCAATGGCGCGGCGATGATGAAGGCAATGATGACAAGACGGGAGAAATCGCGGGTGATGAGCAGGACAAGACCAGGGACTGTTGCACCCATAACCTTTCGGATGCTGATCTCCTTGCTGCGCTGCTCGGTGGCAAAAGCGGCCAAACCGAAAAGTCCAAGCGCGGTAATGATCAGCGCCAGAGCAGTAAATACATTTGATAATTGTCCGATCATGCTGAACGTAGCGAATTTCTTTTCAAACTCTACGTCGGCAAAGCGATATTCAAACGGATATGCCGGGTTGTGTTTCCGGAATATCTTTTCAACGCCAGCCAGCGTTTCTTGCAGATTATCAGATGAGCTCAGCCGGACAGTGATGGTGCTCGTCCAGGTCGGTGACATAACCATGATCATGGGTTCAATGGTTCTGCTCGCTGATCCCATGAGAATGTTTTCGGTGACGCCGATCACTTCCCAATCCTGTTCCCACATTTTGAGAACTACTCCGATTGGATTTTGCAGGTTAAGAACATCGACGGTTGCCTGGTTGATGATCATCGCGGCCGTATCGCGCCGCCGCTCTGGAGAAAAGTCGCGACCCTGAAGCATTTTTATGCCCATTGTCTTTGTGTAGTCGTATTCTGTCGCGATGGTTGTGAACTCGATCCGCTGCCCCGGCTGTTTGCCTGGCCAGCTGTCAAGGGTATTGGTTGAGAAAATGGCGGTAATGGGACTGTTGCTTTTGGTCATCGACTCCACCATTCCACTGGCAAGCAATTCGGTCTTCAGGGGCCGGTAGTTCTTTTCAATGTCACTGGTCGTCCAAATCAGCAATAAGTTGTCCCTGTCGTAGCCAACATCCCGCTGGCGAAGGTGATCTATCTGTTTATAAACCACCACAGCGGCAATGATCAGAAGGATGGAGAAGCCGAACTGAAGTGTAACGAGTGCCTGGCGGGGTGTCGCTGAGCCTCGACTGACTTGAGCTTTTCCCTTCAACACCTGTACCGGATTGAACGACGAGAGATAGAAGGCGGGGTAGCTTCCGGCAAGAATGCCCGTAATCAGGGTAAGCCCGAGTCCCAGGATCCAGAATTTAGTTGAAGAATAATCAATCACCAGATTCTTGGAGACCAACTGATTGTAAAGGGGAAGCGATAGTTCGACCAATACAATAGAAACCAGGAAAGCTACTAGTGCAAGAAGTACGGATTCACCAAGGAATTGGAATATCAGTTCCTTGCGCCTGGAGCCGATGCTCTTGCGGATACCTACTTCGCGCGCACGACGTTCGGAACGGGCAGTAGCAAGATTCATGAAATTGATGCATGCGATCACCAGGATGAAAATCGCAATGCCGGAGAACAGGCGCACATAGGTGATCATGCCTCCGGACTCTTTTCCGTTGGTGAAATTGGTGTACAGGTGCCAATGGCTCATGGGATGGAGAAATAAGGAAACGTTGTCGAGTTCCTTTTTCTTTTCTGCAATGAGACCGTGAATGGCCTTGTCGATTTCAACAGAAGGCGTACCCGGTTCCAGTTCCACATATACCTTGCTGACATTGTTGTCCCACTTGTCTTTTACATTGGCTACCCAGGATTGGGTAAGCTCATAGTATCCATAGGCGATAAAAAACTGATTACCGCTGAACGTAGTATTGGCCGGCAGGTCTGCAACAACACCCGTGACTTTCAACTCACCTGAATTGTCAACCAGGATCATTTTACCCATGGGATCTTCGTCGCCAAAGAAGGCTTTTGCCGTGGAAGCCGTAAGTACAATGGTTCTCGGATCATCCAGCGCACTGGTCGTGCCCTTGAGAATCTGAAACTCAAACATGTCAAAGAACGACTCGGTCACCCACAAGCCAACCTTATTGAGTTTGGTGTCGCCGACGGCAAGCAACGCACCCTCGCCCCAATTGGTTCTTACTGTTCGTTTGATGCGGGCATCCCGGCTCAGCAATGCATCCTTTACCTGATACGGTACCGATTCGCCCGTTACAATGCCTTTGTCGATGGAGGAATTGGAATATACTTCATAGAGGTTATCGTACTTTGAAAAATACTGATCAAAGGTCACCTCATCCCAAACCCAGAGGAGAATGAGCATGCTGCAAGCAAGGCCTATGGACAAACCGGCAATGTTGATAAAGGAGAATATTGGATTCTTGAGCAAGCTCCGGATGGCAATTTTGAAGTAGTTGAAAAGCATGGACGGAAAAGATTATGGAATGTGAGTGGATTGATTTATTCGTTTCTTAATGACTGCACAGGGTTGGCGGAAGCGGCCTTGAGTGATTCATAGCTGACCGTCGCAAGAGCAATTACCAGTGCAGTGGTTCCAGCATAGAAAAACACCCAACCGTTTACGGGTGCATGATAGGCAAATCCCTCCAGCCAACGGCTCATGCCATACCAGGCAAGGGGTGCAGAGAGTGCAAAAGCAACGAAGACCAGTTTGACGAATTCCTGGGACATCATCCCTGCAATCTGTGATAGGCTTGCACCCATGACCTTACGGATGCCAATTTCCTTAATTCTGCGCTCCGCCATGAAGCTGGACAACCCGTACAATCCGAGACAGCAGATGGCCATGGCAATCATGGTGAAGCTGGTTATGATGGAGGATACCTTGCGGTCTTCGTCGTAATTCTTCCTCAGCGACTCATCGAGAAAGACATACTCAAAGGGTGTGTCATTGATGTTTGCCTTCCATGCTTTCTCCATTTCGGTCAACGTCGCATTGATGCGCTCCTTGTTAACAGTCGCGATGAGAAATTCATAGCTGCTGGCCACGGCTGGCATTTCAAGCAGCATGGGAGTGATGACTTCTTTCAGCGGCATTTGATGGTAATCCTCCATGACGCCGATAACCTCCATGTCTACTTTTTCACCCTGATAATCATAATGAACAGAGCGGCCTACGATTTGTTCAGGTTCAAAACCAAATTTCTTGGCCGAGGTTCGGTTGATGATGATCTTTCTGGAACTTTCCTGGACACGGTTGTCGCTAAATGGTCGCCCGGCAATGATGGGGATATTGAGCAATTCAAGGTAACCGGCGTCAACATTGTTCCGACGGTGTATGATGGCGCTCTCCATGTTTCCACCATCGGGATAGTACAATCTGTCACTCCAGACAAAAGTACCTGGGACGTAATCAGCCGCGGACACATGGATGATGCTGTTGTTCCTTGACAATTCTTTGCGCAGTGCCGGATAGCTGTTCCGCGCGGAGTACGTGCGAAGTGGGAGGACAATGCGCGCGTCGGCACTAAATCCGAGATCTTTTTTCTCCATATACTGAAGTTGCTCGGTGATTATCAGCATCGCGCAGACCAGGGCAATAGCAACAACAAATTGGAAGACGACCAGCGATTGGCGAAGCAAACCCTTGGAATTGGAGAGAACGGCTTTGCCTTTTAGTACCTGTGCCGGCTGAAATGAAGTAAGGTAGAAGGCAGGGTAGCTTCCGGCAAGTAGTCCGGTGATGAGTGCAATCCCTGCGAGAACCAATGCAAAGAAAACCGCTGAGCCCGAATCCAGGGTGATCTCTTTTCCAGTCAGGTGATTGAACTGCGGCAAAGTAAATTGGACGAAAATCACACTGACCAGAATCGAGATCAGGACAATAACAAGGGCTTCACCGAGCACCTGCTTGATCAGCGCGCTGCGGAAGGCACCCATGACCTTACGAATTCCCATTTCTGTGGCACGCTTGCTGGCTTTTGCCGTGGAAAGATTCATGAAATTGATACAGGCGATAACCAGGATAAAAACTGCAATCGAAGCGATGATGTAGATATAGGTGATTCGCGGACTGTGCCCAATGTCTGACTTCAGGTAGATATCTTTCACAGGCTCCAGGTGCAGGGTCTTGTGAATACCAAGGGCCTTCATGGCGTCTGCGCCGTGCTTGATCAGAACCTGGTTCATCTTTGCTTCTACCGCGGCCTTGTCGTGACCGGGCACCAGTCGCAGGTAGCCTGGCACAAAGTTGTTGCCAGCCCATTCGTTGGATCCTTCTTTGCTTGCGCGGATATATTCACCCCAGCCTGAACTGGTCATGGAGGTGATAAAGTTTGGATTGAGATGACTGCTGTACCGTGAACTGAACACTCCCGTTACCCGGTAGTCTGCGGATGGCCCGCCTTGACTGATATGAATTATTTTATCCAGGGGTGATTCGGCACCAAATAATTTCTTTGCGAGGTAATCGACGATAACCACAGAATGCGCCTCGACCAGTGCTGTTTTGGGGTTGCCTTGAAGGAATTCATACGTGAAAATGTCGAAGACAGTAGAATCGGCAACAAACCCGTTACTCTCATAAAACATAGCATCACCATAGCGAATCAGGTTTTGGGCTACGCCGGGTGGGTTTAACATTCGGGTAGCAGATTCCACTTCAGGGATTTCTTCCCACATCGTCATGGTGATAGGCGGGGAGGTCGATGCAAGCCGGTCCAATCCCCGCTCAGAATCAAATTGAGACGTTATGCGATAGAGGTCGTTCAGCCGCGCATGGTGTTTGTCGTAACGGACTTCATCTGCGATGTATAGGGCAAGAAGCAGGCAGCAGGTGACCCCGAGGGAAAGTCCCAGTATATTAATTAAGGAGTATGTCTTGCTACGTTGGAGGCTCCGGATAGCAATTTTAAAGTAGTTGAAAAGCATGTGCGTGTGATGGTTAGCAAGGTAACTCGTCCCACACTAGTCCAATCTAGTGCCAACCTCAATACTGGATAATTAGTATGGAAATAGCGGATTTTGCTTTCGGATAAGATCGTAATTGAACGAATCCGTCCGATACCGGGCATTAAGGCCGGTTGTGATAGTCGATCTCCTTCTGCCGCTCTACATCCTCCTTCTCGCGTTTGATGCGCACTTTCGCGACAGGTCCCACCATGATCGGCACGGTCTCCACTTCAACATTCGCCAGCTCAAGGCCATACATCTCCTCGGTCGACAGACTGTACTTCTTGATAAACCGGTACCCTTGGATAATCAGGTTGTCAAATGTCGAGATCTCGCTGTCAACCGACGCGAGTGAATGCAGCATGATAAACTTAAAGTCTGCCGGCATGCTGTGCTTGCGCAGCGAATCATAGTGACTGACCAAATCAATCTCTGCGCTCTCTGCCATGTCATGCAAGATGCGGGCAAATAACAGATTCACCCGGTGATCCGCTTTAAAGCCGAGCTTGATGCGAACGAAGAAGCACTTTCTTGGCACGATGGTGTCCACCGAGTACTTTGAGGTGTACGGACTGTCTACTGTATCTACGTGAAGAAACCAGTAGACATCGGCCCGCTTAGGGCGTTTCTTGAAGATGGAGTAGATGATGTTCGAGTCGATGTACCGCTTGCTGTCGGCGACAGCCATGAAAACCAGGTTAGTGGCTTCCTTGGGAATGGTGGTATCGGCCTGAAGATCCTGAATAAGCTGCGTGTAATGTTTTAGATCGACAAACTCTGTATGGCGATCACGCAGTCCACGTGCCTTAAGCAGAATAAACATGAGGAGAAAGAAGATCAACGCGATGACAAACGTGAACGAGCCGCCGTGTTGGAACTTATCCAGATTGGAAATCAAAAACATTCCTTCCAGCGTAAAGAACAGGATTGCCAATACCGACGACCTGAATCGTGACTTCTTCACCGTCGTAAAATAGTATACGAGGAGCGTCGTCGTCATGAGCATATCGAATGTGATCGCAAGCCCGTAAGCACCTTCCATGTTTTCTGATCTTCCGAATCGCAGGACCACAAGAATCGTTCCGGCAAGCAGCAGCCAATTGATGGCGGGAATATAAATTTGCCCCTTCATCTGACTGGGATACCTCACACGTGTGCTGGGCCACAGCTTCAACTTCATCGCTTCATTGACCAGCGTAAATGTTCCGGAGATTAATGCCTGACTGGCGATAACGGCAGCGGCGGTTGCAATGATGATGTCAACGATGAGGAGGGATTCAGGAATGATGGAGTAGAAGGGTATTCGTCCATTCAGCAGTTGTCCGTTTTGTGAGATTAGCCACGCCGCTTGGCCGAAGTAGTTCAGCAGCAAAGAGATCTTGACAAATATCCAGCCCATTCGGATGTTTGACTTACCGGCATG
>JANPES010000422.1:0-11158 GCA_031423035.1 Cyclobacteriaceae bacterium
CCGTGCTTTTTCCTTTGGATTTCTTCTCAGCTTCTTTCAATTGAAGGTTGAGGTTGTACGACCTTCCTTCCTGCACCCGCATGGGTGCACGATACAATGCATATCCTTTTTTGAAAGCGACAATTTCCAGGAAACCGAAAGGAGCGTTGACTAATGTGAATTGGCCAAGTTCATCTGTGGTGGAACGGATCGTGCTCCGGTTAAAAAAGACTTCAATTCCCCCCATCGGCTTACCGTTGGGACCATGGATGATGCCTGAGACCTGGGCCGAAAGCGTTGATGCCATGGCCATGAAGAAGATCCAACCGGTGTATCGAATTGATTTAGAAGTGCAAAGCATCCGTGAAAATGACTAGTTTATTGAATAGCCTCCGCTTTTAGTTCCTGTTCTACGATTTTTCCGTTCACCAAATCAACATAATATGACTTGCATTTTGGATTGGACGAAACGCAATTGACCATTTTCTCATTTTCAAAGTAGATTCCGCTTTGATTGTCGCAGGCATATCCGGGGGACAACTCTTTTCGGGTAATCAGATCGTGATAAACGGGACGCCGGAATTCTTCTACATTGTAATGCGGGCAGTGAGATGCCTTGATCCATCCGAGACATTCTACTTTGCTGAGCTCCTTGGGTCTGGAGTCAGTGGTTCCGCTTTCAAACCAGCACAACGAACCGGCACTTGCGCCAGTCATGAGGATGCCGGCCTCATAGGCCTTTCGAAGGGCCTGGTCGATGCCCTGACTTTTCCAGATTGCTATCATGTTCAGCGTGTTGCCGCCGCCTACAAAGACAACATCCATTTTCATCAGCGTTTCTTCGAAGGACTCTTTGGTCGTGTAGGAATCGATAAACACCCGCATCACATAGGGCCGCATCGGCAACCCCTCGCAGAGGGAATGCCAATTCATAATACTCGATGGGCTATCGCCTGTGGCCGTGGGAACGAAGCAGACCCTCGGATTTTCCTTTTTCGTGAGCCGGATAATGTGGTTCAAAATCGCCTTGTCGCTTCCCCCACCATAAATAAAAAGCTTGCGTACGGTGTCCAGGGGCTCTGCCAACGTTGTGCCCAGGCTCACGGCCGGCAGGCCAAGACTTACGGCCGAAGTCGAGACAGACTGAATGAAAGTTCTTCTTTTCATGGTTACATGGATTATACGGAATCCTAAGATACTTGTTCCGATTGAAAACTGGATGCTAATTTCTCCGCCAATGGCGGGTCAATCGGAAATTCCAGCCTTCTTGCAGTATGGGGTATTTTGTTTTCTCCCTGGCTATTTCAAGATTTGTCCATTATGCAGGCTTCCGACATTTCCATCTTGACCAAGTATTTTCCTGAACTGACCACAGCGCAGCAGCGCCAGTTTGGCTTGTTACTTCCGCTCTATCAGGAGTGGAACCAGAAAATTAATGTCATAAGCCGTAAGGATATTGACAATCTGTACATGAATCATGTCTTACATTCCCTTGCCATTGCCAAGGTCATTTCCTTCCTCCCGGGTGCGGATATCCTCGACGTGGGTACCGGTGGAGGATTCCCCGGAATTCCGCTTGCCATTTACTTTCCTCAAGCCCGGTTCCACCTGGTGGACTCGATCGGCAAGAAAATTACTGTAGTAAAGGAAGTAAGCAGGGCACTTGGATTGAAAAATGTTACTGCTGATCAAGTGCGCGCCGAACAATTAAAGGGGAAATATGATTTTGTGATCAGTCGGGCTGTAACGCAAATGAAAGAGTTTTATGGATGGGTACAAAACAAAGTGAAACGCGATTCCGTCCACACACTAGACAATGGGATATTGTATCTCAAGGGCGGTGAACTTGATGAAGAGATGGGGCAACTAAAGCGGCCGTATAGCCTCTATGATCTGACTAACTTTTTTAAAGATGATTTTTTTCAGACAAAGAAGATCGTCTATCTGCCTTTATAGCAATTTCGGAACACCGGATGGCTCTGAAATAGCTAGACCGGGAAGACGGTAAGTTATTGAACAACTTCACCCGACGTGATAGCCTGAACCATAACCTGTCTCACCTGCTCTTTGAGCGCCGGAATATCATTGAACTTAAGTCCCTTCGTTGGAATCTCGGGCCGAACGATGATGGTTATCGCCCCTGCTTTGATAAACGCTTTTCTTGGAGGCATAAGTTTTCCCGCATTCAGGATCACCATCGGCAGGATCGGCTGCTGTGTTTCGATAGCGATGCGAAAGGCGCCATCGTAGAAAGGCTGCAGGGGCTGGTCGCTGCGATTTTGAGTTCCTTCCGGGAAGATCAGTACAGATATTCCTCTCCGCAACACATCCTTCAGGTGTTCCAAACTTCTCAGGCGACTTTCATTGCTGGACCGGTCAACAATCACGGAAGCGTGTCTGATAATCCACCCAAGCACGGGGAATTTCAGAAGTTCTTTTTTGGCCAGCATTCGGATCTGACGCGGCACCGTGAGACATACACCCGGGATATCCAGAAAGGAAGTGTGATTGCTGAGGTAAATGTAGGCCTTCCCCGTGTGGATATGTTCACGGCCATAGATCCGGTAGGAAATACGGTTAAGCTTGCTAAAGGTCCAGGCCCAGAGTTTGAGAAACTGATAGCTGATGTTCCCATACCGGTCGCCCAGGAGAAAGGGGAGCAGGATACCCGGCAAATACAGGATCATAAAGAAGGTAAACACGAATAGCACCCAGGCGATGTAAAGCTTGCGGACAATGTATTGGATAGGGTTCAAGCTGCTCAATCTACGTTTTGTGCAAATAAGCAAAAGAAATTCATTTAAAGATCAGATTGATTGGCTACAGAAAATCCACACGGTGTCTCAGCGGACGTATTTCCAGTTTCGGATTTTTCCTTCAGCGAGCCATTCAATCGCAGTTGCCGTTCGCTTTGTCCGGGTCACTTCTGTCCTGGCTTCGGTGATCCACTCCACATACTCCTTCTGTTGTGAATAAGGGAAATTGTCAAATGTGATTTGCGCTGCCTTGTTGTTGGCGAGCGATTTCCTGAAGTAAGGAGGCAGTGAAAGTGGATTCCTGGCTTTCGGCTTTTGTTTGGAAACTGCTAAACCCATCTGGTTGATTCGGCTTGCCTCCTGGATTAATTCAAGAAGGGTTTGATCCGGAGGCAAGTCTTTCAGGTTGGTGATTTTGCCAAAGTTTCCCATGGCCGTCCTTTCCATTTTGTTGTAGCCTTGAAGCAGAGTTGCCTTCCAGAAACCAAAGGTACAATGATGTTTGAACGATGCAATGCTGCAGATTATTCCATGGTACTCAAAGTGAGGGAATCCCCACTTGATGGTTTCGTGGACTTCCGGGCAGCCTTTGTGAATAAGTTTTCTCAAATGCGCCAGAATAGGTCTGGCAAAGACTGCCGATCGTGAAATGTACACGTCAACTCGGTGGTCTTTTGACTCTGTCGTCGCTTTCTTTTTCAAATCAATGCGGTGTCCAAAGGAATAGGCTAAGTTAGAAATTCCTGACAAATAGAATTGCGATGACCTCAAACGATAACTGCAATTTATTGAATCTCTATTTCGGAAGTAGACGGCAAAAGCGTACTTTTCACGATTAACACGCCGTTGTGCCAAGACGTTTAGTTCAGTTGATTCTGTTTGCTACGATCCTGCGAATGATCGTTGCCTTGATTTTGGAATTTGGCAATGACGAGGCTTACTATTTTCTCTACGCGCTTAAAATACAACCCAATTACTTTGACCACCCACCGGGCGTGGCGTTCCTCATTCGTATTTTTACACTTAATCTGACCCTTACGGATGAATTTTTTGTTCGACTCGGCCCGATTGCTTGCGCAGCGGCAGGCACCTGGCTGACCTATCGACTGGGGACATTGCTCAAGAATGAGCAAACGGGATGGTTTGCGGCCATCCTTTATACAGCAAGCCTGTACACCTCACTTCTGGCCGGGACATTTATTATTCCGGACAGCCCGCAGGTAGTAGCCTGGCTGGGGGCACTGCTTGTTATGCACGGCATCCTTGTTATTCCGGAGGACCAATCCGTTCCGATTCGCTCCTGGTTGCTTTTCGGATTGCTTGCTGGAGTAACCGTCCTGTGTAAAGTTCATGGCATATTCCTTTGGGTCAGCCTCGGTGGATATCTCGTGTTATTTGCAAGAAAGCGACTTGCTTCACCCGGAATTTATGTATCAGCAGCGGTGACGGCGGTGGTGATCAGCCCGATTCTCATCTGGAACATTCAAAACGATTTTATCACATACCGATTCCATAGCGAGCGCCTGGACGCTCAGGGTGCATGGATTCACCTTGATTATTTTTTTCAGGCTGTGTTTGGCCAATTGCTTTATAGTAATCCGGTAAACTCAGCACTAATCATTCTGGCCCTGTGGAAACTAAAGACTGTGCACTACCTGTCACAGGAGTCCCTTCGCTTTGTGCTGGTTAACGGCGTTCCCCTGGTGGCTGTCGTTTCCTTTATGTCCTTGTTCAGTTCGATGCTCCCCCATTGGAGTGGACCGGGATTCATGGTGTTGTCATTTCTTGCGGCCGCCTATCTTGCAGAAATTGGAGTTTCATTGGATAGTATTGGAGTGCCTCGCGTGCTCCGCAGCAGCGCAATCGTCCTTGGTGTATTGCTGATCATCTCTGTCGGGGTAATTGAATTCTATCCAGGTACTTTTGGCAGCCAGAACAAACGTAAATTTGGTGACGACGATTTTACGCTTGATTTGTATGGGTGGGGTCGATTTTCCAGATCTTTTGAATCCTGGCTTTCCGAAGAGGAAAAGTTAGGCAACATCCCCCGGAACCTCCCTTTGGTGGTCAACAAGTGGTTTCCCGGTGCGCACATCGAGTATTATGTAGCGCGTCCTCTGAACAAAACCGTAATCGGCGTTGGACGAGCAGTGGACCTTCATCAGTATGTATGGCTCAACCAGACCCGCCCCCCCTTGAAACCAGGAGACAATGCACTCCTGGTCGTCCCAAGTAATTATCCAGTTAATCTCGAGGAGAGCTACTATCAGAGTTTTCGTTCGGCTGAATTATTGAAAGTTTTCTACAGCTACCGAGGCGGAAGCCTGGCCCGGTATTTCACGGTTTATCTCTTGACAGACTATCAGGCAAACGATGAAGCGCATCTTCGGATTCCGTCGCGGGCAAATTGAGCAGGAATTAAGGCTTTAGTCGTATTTTTGGCGGCCATGAATGTGATACAGGTTGGTTGGCTCTTGCTGATGAGTTTTAGCGCGATAGTACCAGCCTCAGGACAGGTGCAGTCCATGCAAGAAGATTCTTTGCAGTCACTCTCCGATGTTGACAGCGCCTATGTCATGGGATTTTCCCGCAAGAATGATTTTAGGGTCGCTTACCTGTCTCAGCGGTATCTGCTGGAATATGGTTCCAAAAAGGAAGCAGCGCCGACTGGGGATGGAGTTTTCACCAACACAAGCGATTTGCTGGGCATTGGAGTGACCTATAAGTTCATCGATGTGGACTTCGCTTTTTCCCTTCCGCAATCCAGGGTTCTTCAAACCGGTCTGCAAAACCTGCAGCAGTTTCGTTTGTCGGGGAGTTTTTCTTCCAGGAGATGGACGATACGGGGTTACTGGTTGCAAAGCACCGGGCTTGTCGCGGCCGACCCTGCAGGTCAATTTATTTCCACACCTTCCGTTGACATGCTTAGCCTCGGCATTCCCTTCACGTACTATTTCAATCATAAAAGATATTCGTATCGCTCAGCCGCATTTCAAAGTGAAGTCCAGCGCCGGAGTGCCGGTTCTGTCCTGATGCGAATGGAGCCGTTTTACCGCAGGCTGGGAGTAGGTACTCCGTTGGTGCCAGCCAGCCAAGATGTTGCGGCAACGTATGGCGAGCAGGTTGGCCTCCAGTATGTCTATGCGCCCGGAATAGTCTTCATGCCAGGCTATGGTTACAACCTGACAACAGCTGGGGGGCGGTGGTTTCTCTCAACAATGATTTTTGCGGGAGCGGGTGTAGCAGTGAACGTGTACAAAGGCAACGTAGGTGAGCGAACATCGGTAAATGCGGAATGGAAGGCGAGCGGGGTGTTGAACGCGGGATACAACGGACGACGGTGGTATGCTGCGTTTAGGTCATCCTATGAATTTGATTACTTTTTGGTCGACCCGTCTTACTTTTTCACCAGCGACCTGAAGTTGGGGATTACGGTGGGTTATCGTTTCACGGAACTGGAGAAATTCTTGCCGGAGTCGTTGTTCTAATTTCTTCAGAGAACACGCTTATTCCTTTGGAAACCCCGGATGCTTCTTTAGGTTTTCAATCTGCTTTTGATGGCGGTTCATATGAAATCGCAGAAACTCAAACCGCTGAATAATGTTGATCGGCCCGGAGATGGGATGTGGATGAATGATTTTTTTCAGGTCAGCGCCTCCCATTGCCTCGGTCAGGTTGGTAAGCAGCAATTGTAAATTGGATAACGCTGCAACCCAATAGGAGAGTGAACCTCCCCAGCGCGGTTTGGCAATTTCGGGGACTTGCTCTTTTGGTTTCCAGGTCATTTCGACGATCTTTTCTATCGGCAGGCCTTCATGAATGGCTTCGCCTGTGTACACCGGCTGATTGCGCTGTACGGCCTCAAATGTTTTCCACATACCGTTGATGCCTCCCAATTCTGCCCAGAACAGATGTTCAACATTATCGATAACAGACCAGGTCTGATCATCTGGTTTCCAACTGGCCTGTTTGGCAGATAGTCCTTTGGTTGCGCCAAGGAATTCCAGACGAGCTCGTTCCACTTCTTGCAGCAATTCCTTAAGTGACTTTTCCATAAATCGAAATTTGACTTAAGTTAGGTCAATAGCAACTAGTAGGAAAGGCGTGGGTTGCAAAGCACATAAGTGCAGGCGACGTAAAGGCCACTGCTAAGTTGCAATCCTCCGTGTTTCTCTGTGCTGCCTCCGTGTTCCTCTGTGCAACTTGCATTTCTCCACCTCGCGTTTGAACTGTGTACCTCAGCGGCATTTTTTAAAATTGGGTCAAGCCCTTTCGCAACCCTCCGTGAAACTCCGTGATACCTCCGTGTTCCTCCGTGTAACTTCGTCTCTTAAAAGCCTACAACCGCTTCAATCGACACATATAAAACCCATCGAACCCGTCACTCGGATGTAACGTTCTTTCTTCCAGGCGCTCGAACTTCCCGGGATTCGATTCCAGAAACGCAGCAACCTGTTTTTCGTTTTCAGATGGAAGAATGCTGCACGTCGAGTAGACCATGATTCCCCCTGGTTTCAGCATGGCGCTATAGCTGCGAAGGATGTCTTGCTGAATCACTTTGATCTTGTCGATAAACTCAAGCGACAGTTTCCACTTCGCATCTGGGTTTCGCTTCAAGACGCCTAGTCCCGAACAGGGAACGTCCAGCAGAAGCCGATCCGCCGAGGCCTCCAGGCGCTTGATGACTTTTGATGAATCGATCAACCGCGTTTCAATGATGTCGCTCGCACCAGCGCGTCTTGCACGTTTTTTCAGTTCGTCCAATTTCCACGCCTCAGTATCCATGGCGATGATGCGTCCTTTGTTTTGCATGAGCGCTGCGAGGTGTAGGGTTTTTCCTCCACCACCGGCGCAGGCATCAACTACCCGCATGCCCGATTTTACATCCAGAAATGCGGCGATACTTTGGGAGCCGGCATCCTGGACCTCAAACAAGCCGTCTTTGAACTGCTGACGGGTAAAAATATTCTGCCGTTCACTGAGAATAATGGCATCGGGAAAATCATCCAGCTGTTCCGTTTCAATTCCCTCCTCATCGTGCAGTTGTTGCTGTAATTCTTTGCGGGAAATCTTGATTGTATTTACGCGCAGTACAACTTTCGCTGGCTCGTTGAGCGCGTGGATTTCCTTTTCCCAAAAACTTCCCAGTTCCTTTTGTCCGAGTTCATCCAGCCAGTCGGGGATCGATTCACGAACCTTGAGAATGTGCTGAGCCTTGTCGTAATTTTCATAGAACTGACTCTTATTTAATCCCAGCCTGCCCCGATCTTTATCGGGTGCGAGCTCTTCCCAGTCGGGGAGATCCACTTTGTTCCACATGCACCAGGCACCAAATAGTGTCCAGAAGTCTTTGTCGTCGGCATGGGTCAGATCAACGAACAGCCGGTACCAACGCACAATGTCGTAGGTCGTCTCAGCGATAAATCGGCGGTCGCGGGCACCCCACTTGGGATGTTGCTTAAGAACTTTTTCAATGACCTTGTCGGCATAGCGGTTTTCAACAAAGATTTGATGAAGATTTTCGATGACGGCTTCAGAAAGGTTGCGGTAGAGTCTCAAGAGAGGAGAATTTTACCCGAAAGGTAGAAGATATTGATTGATAATTTTTAACTTGATCAAGCTATGGAAATGGAATTTTTCACGCAAAGGCCGCCAAGAGATTTTTCGTCGAATTCCTTGTGTTCCTTGTGTCTTTGCCTGCCTGCGCGTAGCCGCTTCGGCGAAGGCAGGCGTGAAACCAAATCATGTTGTCGTGAGTGTTGCTTAATTTGTATTAACCGCTGAGTCATGAAAAAACTTCTTCTATTCGCCATGTTCCTTTTGACCCTCAATGTGGCAAACGCCCAGTTCGACAACATGCTGAAGAAACAAATGGACCGCGGCAAGAAGATGGCCACGGGAAATCTCGAGGAGGAGCGCGACCGGATCGACTCGTCAGATTTCAATTACGCCATCTCGGTCATCGACAACTCCGGGATGATGGACATCCAGGATGCCGATGAGACGGCCATCAAGACGGTCACTACCGTTACCAGTATGACGAAAAACGCGGAAGACAAAACGGCCTCCCAGCGTTGCCGTGATTTCCTCGACATCGCGGAAAAACTTTACAAGGAACGCCTTTACCCGGCTGCGGAAGTTAATTTTCTGATTGCCAAAACGGCCTACGAGACCGAGGGGATCACCAGCAACATCAACTACAGCAAAGTATTTGCCGACCTCGGGTTGCTCTACGCTACAATGGGCCGGTACAGTACCTCGGAGAAGTTCACCACCGAAGCGCTCACCCTCCGCGAAAAGACACTGGGCAAGAACAGCAAGGCCTATGCGTCTTCGCTGAACAACCGCGCAGTGCTCATGCAGGAATTTGCCCGGTACCACGAGGCCGAAATAAATTTTGAAGAGGCGCTTAGCGTGATTGAGCACCGCATCGGTAGCGGAAGTCAGGAGTATGCCATTGTCCTGAACAATCAGGCTATCCTGTTTTCGGAGATCGGCCGGTTCACAGACGGCATCGAAAACCTGAAGAAAGCGTCCGCGATTCTCGACAAGCTGAAGAAAAAGAATATGCGCAACCAGGTGGGCGTTCAATCCAACCTGGCCTTGCTTTACCAGCAGACCGGCAAACAGGCCGAGGCTGAAGCAATCTACCTGGCACTGGAAAAGGGACTCGGAAGCAGCAACCCGTATTATGCAGGAGTGCAAAACAGCCTGGCCTTGCTCTACATCCAGATGGGCAAGCTGGACAAAGTGGAAGGCCTTCTTCAGTCGGCGGCAAACCTATACAAGGCACGTTTCGGAGAGCAGAATCCAAACTATGCCAAGGTGCTGAACGATCAGGGTAATTTCTACCGGATGCAGGGCAGGTTTGATGAAGCGGAGAAAGTGATGACCCAGGCCCTGGCGATCCGTGGTTCGGCGCTCGGGGAGACCCACCCGGACTATGTTAAGTCGCAGGAAGACCTCGGTATTTTGTATTGGAAGAAAGGCGACCTGCCAAAAGCGGCGGAGTATTATTCCGTGGCGATGGAAAAATCAATGGACTTCATCAACCGCTATTTCCCGCCCATGAGTGAGGCAGAGAAAACAAAATACTGGGATGTACTGCAGCCTCGCTTTCAGCGGTTCTATAATTATTGCCTGGACGCCAGCACAACCAATCCAGCGATGCTGCAGACCATGTTTGAGTTCCAGATGACAACGAAAGGATTGTTGCTCAACTCGACCAACAAGATTAAGCAGACGATTATGGCCAGCGGCAACGAGGAACTGATCAAGGACTACACCACCTGGCTTGATAAGAAAGAAGCGTTGGCGCGCTACTATTCCCTTTCCAAAGAGGAACTCACCAATCAAAAGGTAGACCTGGCTTCACTCGAAAAAGAGGCCAACGACATGGAGCGTTCGTTGTCGTCGCGGTCTACTGAATTTTCCCAGGGCTACGCTTCCGAGCGGGTGGAGATGAAATCGGTTACGGGTTTATTGGGTGACCTCGAAGCGATCGTGGAAATCATCCGCATTCGGAAGTTCGACAAAGACCTCACCGCCGATTCACGGTACGCGATTCTCGTGCTGACCAAGGGAGCGGCCGTTCCGAAGGTCACCATGCTGGACAACGGGAGTCAGCTGGAAACGAAGTTTGCGAAGTTTTACAAGAATGCGATTCTCCAGCATATCCCCGACGAATTCTCATACATCCAGTTCTGGTCGCAGCTTGATCCGCTGTTGGCAGGCAAGAAGACACTTTATCTTTCTCCCGACGGCGTGTTCACCCAGATCAACGTAAACACCATTCGTAAACCTGGAGGCGATTATGTCGGCAACCGCTATGATGTGGTGACGTTTGGAAATTCCAAGGACCTGATGGCTGCGAAGCTGAAAAAGCCGGCGTCGGCAAAGGCGGCGTTCTTGTTGGGGTTCCCTGAATTTGGCGGAGCAGCCCCAGCGCTACCCGGCACAAAGGCGGAGATCACCGCGGTAGCGACTGTGTTGAAAACGGCTGGGTACAAAGTCAGTCAGAAGATTGAAGGGGAAGCGACGGAAGCGAGCATCAAAGCACTCAGTGGACCCTCGCTCGTGCACATTGCTACGCACGGCTACTTCCTCCCTGATGCGGAAGCGGATGCCATGGGTGTAGACTCCGATCATTCGAAGAAAAACCCGCTGCTTCGTTCGGGCCTGATTCTCGCAGGCGCTCCGGATCCCGCGAAGGAAGAGCGCAAGCCCGATCTCGAAAGCAACGACAACGGCGTGCTAACGGCCTATGAAGCGATGAACCTCAACCTGGAGGGAACGGACCTGATTGTATTGAGTGCCTGTGAGACCGGTCTTGGCGAAGTGCGTGCAGGGGAGGGTGTCTACGGCCTTCAGCGTGCGTTTCAAGTGGCCGGCGCGAAGGCACTTCTCATGAGTTTGTGGAAAGT
>JANPES010000423.1:0-4160 GCA_031423035.1 Cyclobacteriaceae bacterium
CCTGTATCAGAAGCTTAGGCACCTTTCGGTCGGTAAACGATACCGGCTGCGGGATAGGGCGCGGCTTGGCCTATTCTCAGTTACATGGATTCTCTCGTGGGCAACTTTTCCATTGATGGTTCAGCCTTCTTTTCTTTGGACCTACATCTGGGCAGGATTTCTGGCCCGCGAGGTGATACTCATGGTTCTAGTTCACCGGGCATCCCGGACACTGGGGGACGCCTTTGAAGCATGGAAAACACCACTTTTAGATTTTAATTATGCCATTTACTATCTTGGAACGGGCCTTGCGGCATTACTATCCAAACGAATTCGATGGAAGATTTAGAAAACCGGTTTTCCTCAAAAGCACTGGAGGATTTTGAGTTGATTGACCGGGCTGTCGGAGGCGACGACAAGGCCTTTGCCAAACTCTTGCAACGATATAAGCGGCCCGTATACCACATGATACTTAAAATGGTCCGCAATGTGGATGATGCGGAGGATCTGATGATTGAATCCTTTGCAAAAGCGTTTCGAAGCCTCCATCGATTCAAAAAAGACTTTACCTTCAGTACCTGGCTCTTCCGCATAGCCACAAACAATACGATCGATTACATTCGAAAAAAGAAGATCAACACCCTGAGCATTGAGAACTCATATACAGATAGCGATGGTCAGTCGGTGTCCATCGATGTGCCGGATCGCAATCCTGACCCCCAGGAGGAGACGATTAGATCGCAAAAGGAGGAATTGATGCAGGTATTTGTCGGAATGTTGCCTGCCAAGTATCAAAAACTCATCCGGTTGCGATACTTCAATGAGCTTTCCTATGAAGAAATTGCCAAGGAATTGGATGCGCCGCTAGGTACAGTCAAAGCTCAGCTTCACCGTGCCAGGGAACTCATGTATGATATGGTGAAAAACAAAAAGGATCATATCTAGCGCTAACCTAGTCCAACTTTCGGTCAAGCCAGTGGATAATGTTTAGCAGGAATTGAGGATTCTGAATCGCATCCGGGGCATTCATGCCCATGCGAACTGACCCATTCTGAATCTGTGCGGAAAACATCGCGGCCTCTCCAAATATGACAACCCGGCCTTTGCCATACTCAAGGTAAGCACCTTGCGACAGGCCATCTGCCGGCAGCCTTGTTGTGGTTTCTTCAAATTCCCAGGCGGTATTGGGGAGCAGCACTTCATATCGATCATCCAGCATAATCAGGGGTGTGGCTCCAGGCGGAATCTTGAAGGCTTGCCCCGTAAATGTTCGGACGCTTGTAACCTTCTCTCGGGGAAGCTTACCCAGGGTGATTTCATTTTCTCCAAGGCCCTTTCCGGGCGAGAAAATATCCGGGAGGGAGAGGGCATTGGAAACAGAAACGACGGAACGGCTTTTTCTGAACGCGAATCCGTTATGAAATGTAAAGCCAAAAACTGCAGCTAAGCTTTCTGCTGCTCCAGGAAAAGGCATGTGATCAGCGATAAGAAAAAGAGATCCTCCTTGCTTTACCCAGTCTGCCAAAATTTGGATTTCTTTATCATTGAAGGCGGAGGGTGTTGGAAGTGTCCATACGGATACATTGACGGCGTTTAGTGCATTGGCGATCACCATCACACGTGCATGACTCAGGCTTTCTTTAGAAAATTCACTGGGATTACCAACTACAACATATCCATCCATTAGTAGAAAATCGGAAAAAGGCCGGAACCGACCCAACGTGGTATGGAAGTTATTGTGGCCTTCATCCAGCAGAATGAGCGGGCCCTTGCCTTCTGGATAGCGTGGATGCTTGATGTCATAGTGAAACAGTGTATCAGCATTCTGTTGCGCGTAACCGGAGCCAACAGCAAGGACCAGGAGCGTAATGATCAATTTCACGATTCGGTAAGGCTAATGTTTCTCATCAATCGTCAGGTACAACTCACTTCTTATGGGTGTCCCTTCGGCCGTTACACCTTCTACAACAACCCGATAAAGTCCCGGCAGATCTGAAGCGAAAAAGGAGACATGGGCCGATCCCTTGACTGGATCTGTTTCGACTACTGGATTCCAGTACAGCGTTGCGCGATAGTCTGCCTGATCAGCATCCGTCTTTGGGTCAGAATATTCCGGAGCCTTAAATTTTCTTGCTTTGGAAAATCCCGGAAGCTTAACAATTTGAAAATTGGGATCGGTATTGTCAACCGAAACGCCAGACTTGGTGTAAATCGAAATCACTCCGAATGCACCTTGTGCGCCGTATGAAGAATTAAGCCTGGAGGTGAACTCGATGGATTCTACGATGTTGGGGTCGATGGATTGTAGAATCGTGGCCGGATCGCCGGACATGGGCACATCGTTTAGTGTGACCATCGGGCTTGTTTGAACAGAAATCGAACTTGCTGAAGCCCTTGCAAAGTACACGTAGCCCATGGTTGGGTTTACGACCAATCCAGGCACTTTGCCAACAAGTGCATAAAGCAGATTTCCTGTGGCGACATTCAAGGTGTTTTTGGTTATGACATGATCGGCCCTGCCATAGGGACGACTTTTAGCTTGCTCAAAATCCTTGTCAATTCGCGCAGCAGTAATCTCAACCTCTTCGAGGAGCTTATTTCCCTTGGGTACTTCGTATTCCGAAATTATCCGTTGAACCGTACCTGCCTTGATGAGGGTTAATGGAGTTGCGTTCGGGACCTGGAGGGGCGGAATTTCCCTGGGCAAGATGGTGACTTTGCCATAGGGCCGTCCTTTTGCCTTATCAGATTTGTACGAAAACTGGGCGCTATCCGTAAACTGCAGACCCGTTTGCCAGAATCTCCCATTGTCGTCGGTCCCTGCAGACAAAATGTCCCCCGTATTCCATTGAATGAATGTCAGTTGGGTCTTTTCCCCCACTCGCTTGTTGTTCAGAAATTGTCCGTAGAAACTCACGCCGCGTTCAATGCGATATTTCAGTTCATTGATGCTTGCAATTTCCTCCGGCGCGATTGGATATTCCTTTGTGATAGTAGTGGCCTCGGGAACAGCGATTACCTGAGCTGCATCGGTGACTGCGATAGAAAGGAATGATGCGACGGGTTTACCCTGGGTATCTTTCGTGATAAGATCTAATATGACCTCTTCTCGCACCTTATATGACTTCTCATAGGGAGAAATGGCAAGGGATTGAGTGCTGACCGGAGGCTGTTGTTGGGCGGGGTCAACTTTGTCAAGCATATTGAGTACTTGTAGTGGCTTGGTAAACAAGTGCTCATCGGTAAAATTTCTTCTCAGGCTGGTGAATCCCCTCAAGTAATACGTTCCCGGTTTCAGCGTGTCGGGGAAAATAAAATCCCCATGAGCCGTTCCCTTTTGAATTCGGAACATGTGTTGCATAAGGACCTTGCGTGCTGAGTCAATCACTTCGACATGGAGGACATCACTTAGTGAATCGCGCCAGGCGGTGTGGTAGTAGTTTATGTACGCTTTGAACCATAGTGGTTCACCAGGATAGTAATACGGTTTATCCGTCTGTATGTATATTTTCTCATAGAAGCGTTTCAAAGCCTCTGCAAAACTGGATTCAATATCTCCCGCGATTGGCAGGTAGTCCAACGGAAGTTGACTTTCAAGCCCGTGGTTGCCCATTGTTCCTTTGATCGTCAGGAGTTTGGGATTGATGATGATGCCCAATTTGTTGACATCGATTGGCCCAGTGGTTGTCAGGATAGAGGACCTCGGTCCATACCTTACCATCAGCGGTTGATCGATTTTGATTCGGTAATAACCTGAAGCAGAAGCTGGGGTTACCAGACTGGGCCCTGCAATTGGAGATCCTTGCTGATCCTCCATGGTGAACGCCTCATGTTCTGCTTTGTTGACGACCAACGCCATAAGCCAATGTTTAAGAGAGCCGCGAAAGAGTGCCATACGGTTCTTTTCAAACGCTATACTTTGATTGACATCCGGAAGTTGATATTCCTGATAGCTATAAGCCGCCTCTGAAACATCTTGAAATTGATTTGAAGAAAAGTAGCACGTGATACTGTATCCGGCATTCGGGTACTCTGCTACTACTGGGCCGGATTGCACGAGATATTTGCCATCCTGGGCTTCCACCTGGATTTGCTTTTCGTTTTGAAAAAGGAGAAAGCCGTTTGTGCCCAAAAGTGCCCTGGAGAAGTCCGCAACTTGCTCGACCGTGCTTTTTCCTTTG
>JANPES010000424.1:0-11874 GCA_031423035.1 Cyclobacteriaceae bacterium
GGTACCGGGGAAGTTGATTCGGTGATTCGATTTTTCGGTGATGGGTAAGAGCGCCAACTCCTTTGTTACGCTTTGACAACCATCTTCCCTGTATTCTCCCCTTTAAACAATCCAAGTAGCGCCTTGGGCAGTTGATCGAAACCGTCAACGATCGTTTCTGTAAACTTAAGCTTTCCGGATTTTACCCAGGAGGCCAAATGCTGTATGCCTTCCGGGAATTGACTTTGATAATTGCTGACAATAAATCCTTGCATCAGGATACTTCGCGTAAGCAACATGGGCTGCAAGCGTGGTCCCATGGGTATGTCAGTCGCATTGTAACTTGAAATCTGCCCGCACAACGGAATGCGCGCGTGGAAGTTCATGTTGCGGACGACGGCATCGGATATTTCACCTCCCACATTGTCAAAATAGACATCTACGCCATTGGGGCATGCTGCGGCAATGGCTTTTTTCATGTTGGATGTTTTCTTGTAGTTGATGGCTTCATCAAAACCGAACGTCTCCTTTAATAAGGTCACCTTTTCATCGGTACCGGCAATACCTACGACGTGGCAGCCTTGTATTTTCGCGATCTGACCAACGACCAAGCCAACAGCTCCCGCTGCACCGGAGACGACAACTGTTTCTCCAGGCTTTGGTTTGCCGATATCCATCAATCCGAAGTAGGCAGTCAGGCCCGGCATACCCAGGACGCCAAGATAATAGCTTGCTGGCGCCAGGGTATTGTCTATCGTCCGAAGCGCTTTGCTATTCGCAACGATTTGCTGACGCCAGGGCAGCATTCCAAAAACCACATCGCCCGCCTTGAAGCGAGCTGATTTGCTTTCTGTTACGCGTGCGATCACGCCACCTTCTACCGCTTCATTTAACTGAAACGGAGGAATGTATGATTTTGCATCATTCATTCGGCTGCGCATATACGGGTCGACGGAATAATACAATCCTTCCAGCAGCACTTCGTCTGCTTGTATATTGGCGACTTCAATATTCTCGAATCTGAAATTGTCAAGGGTAGGGGTTCCTGCTGGTCTTGATGCAAGTACAATCTGTTTCGTAGTCATTTAGTTTGTATTTAGGATATATATAGGGTCAATATTCTCGTATGGCCTCAACATTACTACTAATCTTTCAATGACCCAATTCAACCATCATCTTTCGGAACTCGGGGTGCATCTGGGAGGTAAGAAATTCGGTTACCGTAAACTCGGCGAGGTGGTGCGTGCAGAATGGATCTTCGCTCATAATTTTCTCCACGGCATCCTTTGATTCACCCACGGCGAGAATGATCCCACCTGTGCGGGGGACCTTTCTGCCAGAGGCCATGAAGTTGTTTTGCTTATACTGCTTTTGCAGGAACTTCACGTGATCGCTCATGTGCGTGTCAAGTTGTTCGAGGGGCGCTGTGTATTGAAGGTTGATAATAAACATATCAGCGATTAGAATTTTAGTAGCCCTCAACGGATCAAACCGATACCCCTGGCCATTAGTCCTGCCAGCAGCGGTATGACTACCAGCAGCATCAACTCTAAGCGCAGAGACCAATAGATAGACATTGGTATCTCTACTGGCTGCGCCGAGTCGCCTTTTCTGTTGCGGATAAAGAAGACAGTAGGGTAGATGGAGAGCAGGCCGATGGTAGCAAAGCAGCCAAGCTTGGTCAGGAACAACCAGTTTTGAGTGTAATACACAGAGGGTTTGGTATAGCTTCCCAGCCACAATGTGAGTCCTTCGGCCACCAAGGAAATGGCCGCCAACCCGTAGAGCCCGTCGATTCGCGCGATGCGCCCGATTTCCTGCCGGGTTAGCGTTGGCTTCAACAGTACATATTCGGCTGTCAGGGTACCCACAATGATGAAAATGCTTATGAAGTGAAGATAGCGCAGGAGGATTTCTGTGGTCATGGCAGTTTGGATTGGGATTCGGGTATCAAATTAGGAATTTGTTTTGACCGTCGGGGCCCGTGGGGATATTGATTGATACATACTGAATGTTGAAGTTGGATGTTCTTTTACTCTATCTTTAAAGCGAACTATCCAAATAGTAGCCTATGGCATTTTCCGCTCCCTCAGCTTCATCGAACAGTCTATCAAACAACGGCAATGCCAGCTACGGTCCTGCTATTGTGGTTCTCACCTCGCTTTTTTTTATGTGGGGATTCATCACCTGCCTCAACGATATTCTCATCCCGCATCTGAAGACCATCTTCGACTTGACCTACACGCAAGTAATGTTTGTGCAGTTCACTTTCTTTACGGCCTATGCTATCGTCTCCCTTCCGTCGGGAATGCTGGTGGAGAAGATCGGATATAAAATGGGAATAATTGCCGGACTGCTGACAGCAGCCGTTGGAACAGCCTTATTCTACCCGGCTGCGGGGTACCGTTCCTTTGAACTCTTTCTTTTGGGCTTTTTTGTTTTGGCCGCAGGCATTACACTCCTGCAGGTGGCCGCCAATCCGTATGTGGCAATCCTGGGCAAACCGGAGACCGCCTCCAGCCGGCTCAATCTCTCCCAGGCATTTAATGCCCTGGGCACCACGGTAGCCCCCATCTTTGGATCTATTCTGATACTCTCACTGGCCGTGAAAGGCGCGGATGAACTTGCGAAGCTAAGTTTCGCAGAACAAGAAGCATACAAGCTTACGGAAGCCAGCGCAGTGCAGTCTCCTTATTTGATGCTTACCGGAATGCTTGTGCTGATTGCGATCGTGATTGCCATGTTCAAACTACCAAAAATTGAAAGCACCTCACCTTCTTCCGCTTCCACGAGCGAAGGAAATCATGAGCACCAGCATACGAGCGCCTGGGGGTACCGCCATCTGGTGCTGGGTGCCGTCGCCATTTTTGTGTATGTGGGTGGCGAGGTTTCCATCGGCAGTTTTCTGGTGAACTATTTTGAAGAGCTGGTCGGCATGTCGGAGGCCGAGGCTGGAACCTATGTGGCGCTATATTGGGGAGGGGCGATGATTGGAAGATTTTTCGGGTCTATCACTTTGTCGGGGATGACCGACACAAGAAAGAAGATGCGTTATACGGTATGCGTATTTGTCCTCGCTTTGGTGATAGCCCTGTACATCACCAAGGAGTATGAAAACCTGTCTTCCTTTTCACTGACCGGATTTAGCAAGACGTTCATGTTTCTTCTTTTGGTTGGATTAAATTTTGTGGCCTTCAATTTAGGAAAGCAGAAGCCGGGCAGGACCCTTGCTATTCTCGCGTTTTGCGCAGCCTCCCTCGTCATCATTTCCATGCTAACCAATGGCCAGGTGGCCATGTGGAGTATATTGTGTGTCGGCTTGTTCAACTCCATCATGTTCCCAACCATTTTTACGCTGGCCATCGATGGTTTGGGGAAGCATACAGGACAAGGGTCAGGAATTCTTTGCACCGCCATTGTGGGCGGCGCTATTATTCCGGTCATTCAGGGTATGTTCGCGGATAGTATAGGCATTCATCATGCTTTTATACTGCCTGTCCTTTGCTATGCGTACATCGTCTTCTATGGGATGAAGGGGCACACACCAACTTATTCCAAAGCTGCCTAAGATGGATTTGGTTATGTGATGATTTCTATCGTGCCCAAGGTTGGGTTCAAACGAGTTTTATTTCAGCGCATTTGGCTATCAAGCACCGGATTTCAGGTGAAAACCGATTAGCTGACCATTGTCATATTTTCTTTGGCGATTAATGATTTATTTCGGTACTCATTGACTCGCCACTAAATCATTACCGTATGGAAAATTCACCTGTAGCCGGAACCACGGATTCGCTCTTAACGTGGGGTGCCATGGCTAGCCTCGCCATAGCCTTGGGTATTCTGATCTACCATGAGATTCGCACGTTTATGGTAAAGGATGCGAAAGACCGATATGATTACGTCAATACACATGAGATCAGGTATTTTTGGTATGCCGTCATCGCCTTCATTGCAGCAGTAGGGTTGTATCTGAATAAGGTCGTTGGACCGTTGATTCCGGTCTCTGTTTCAGTACTGCCTTATGTGCGGTTATTTTTCCTGGCCGGATTTTCCGTTGTAGCCTATTTGATCCTGTCGAGTCTTGTAAGGCTCCTTTACCCGCAGGTTATTGAGCGCAGGCTGAAGCGCATACGTAACAAGCCCCGCGTTTCGCCTGCCGGCAATATCATGAGGAAACTTCGTGAGGAAGAAGAATCTGTACACCTCGAGCAAAGCGAAATCGATGCGCAGGCCAGCACGGTTCACGCTGCCGAATACGATGTGTGGATAGATGAAAAGACAGGATTCAAACGGGTTGAAAAATACATGGGCTATCAGCATGCGGAAAAGTGCGGGGAATGCGGATTTTTCACAATGAAGATTCATTCCGAAGAAATAGTCAGAAAGCCAGCCGTAGCCGAGGAAGGATTATTAATCAAGCACTACCGTTGCAATTATTGCAAGCACCGCGAGGCGAGGGAGGTGATTATTGCCAAGTTATCGAGCAAAGCTTAGGTCAACAGCTTGACGGTGACTTAGCAACAGTGAGGAAATTATAGACTGTGAAGAAGAGCCTGGTTTGGTTACCTTGGTTCTTCTTCTTTTTTGGAAACTGGTGCTGAACGCTGTACTTGACCCCTGAACTTCATGGCCTCGCCATCGAACATAAAGGAAACCTTACTCACGCTGTGCCGTGGATTTATCGAAGCACGCATGAGGTCGGCAGAGCTGTCCATTCAGATGGCTCAAGCTTCTGCTAATGAAGAAAGTAAAAGCAGTGCTGGCGATAAGTACGAAACTGGAAGGGCCATGGCTCAGCTTGAAATTGAGAAGGGGAGCGTTCAGTTTGCAGAGGCAAATAAAATGATGCAAGCCCTGGAGCAGATGTCACCTAATGTTGAATCCAGTGTTGTCATGCTGGGAAGCCTCGTCTACACAAATCAAGGAAAGTATTTTCTCTCCGCCGCGGTGGGCCAACTCATAGTTGACGGCGTGACCTGGTACGCCATTTCTCCGGCGTCACCAATTGGCACGAACCTCAAAGGGTTGCGTGTGGGTGATTCGTTCAGTTTTAATCACAAGGAATTTGTGGTAGAGAAGGTGAGCTGATGCTGACCTGTGAATTCATAGAGAACAAACATTCCACGGATCGTATCGATTAAGGGTGCTATTGGCCTATTCACTCCTGACGGGACCTCATATAATCTTCACACAGTTAATGTGTGAAATACCTCCATCTATCCTGACCAGTAGCCAGTCAACCCCATTATAGGGCAACAGGGCAACCTCAAATGGCAAAATACCGTTATCTCCAACTGGCGTAAGCGACAATTGGTGTATCTAGCGGCCTTTAATTTCTTCCCCCGAGTGACTAAACCGACTTTTGCTCTAAGACACTATATATATGCTGTCGCGCTTCTCCTTATGAGCGTGGTACTATCACGTGGCCAAGGGCAGTCAGATTCTATCAAGAACATCATTGATTCAACGAAATCATACACAACAGCCAGGGTGCTGGGCGACGCCCCTAAGATTGATGGTTTGGCTGACGATGCTGCTTGGGAAAATGTATCCTGGGGTGGAGGTGACTTTCGGCAAAGAAATCCTGATGCAGGAGCCGTGCCTTCCGTTCAAACCTGGTTTAAGATCTTGTATGACGCGAAGAATCTTTACGTTCTCATCAAGGCCCTTGACCCGGAACCTGACAAGATCGTAAAGCGAATGTCACGACGCGATGGTTCTGACGGGGATTGGGTAGCGATCAACATTGACAGCTATGCGGACAAACGCACAGCCTTCTCTTTTACAAGCTCCGTTTCAGGAGTTAAAAGTGATGAATACATCTCCAACAACGGCGACAGCTTTGATAGCAGTTGGGATCCCATTTGGTACCTGAAGACAAGCATCAACCAGGAAGGGTGGATTGCGGAAATGAGAATACCCTTGAGTCAACTTCGGTTTACGGATAAAGCAGAGCACACGTGGGGAATTCAAATCCAGCGACGGTTCTTCCGGAACCAGGAGCAATCTCTTTGGCAGTACATACCGCCAACGGCACCTGGATGGGTTCACCTTTTTGCCGAGGTGCAGGGGATCAACGGTATAAGGCCTCAAAAGCAGTTGGAGATTCAACCGTATGTTGTAACAAGCGCTGAGACCTTTCAAAAGGAGGAAGGAAATCCATACAAGACTGGCCAGGCATCAGACATAGCTGTTGGCATTGATGCTAAAATCGGGATCACCAGCGACATCACACTCGACCTTACGGTGAACCCTGACTTCGGGCAGGTGGAAGCCGACCCGTCTCAAGTCAACCTGACTGCCTTTGAACTTTTCTTCCGCGAACAGCGGCCGTTCTTTCTGGAGGGAAGTAATACGCTCAATTTTCCGCTTGCCGACTTCAATGACGACAACCTTTTTTATTCACGTCGAATTGGAAGAAGCCCTCAAGGTTCTGCCTCATTGGAATCCAATGAATACGCCAAGCAAGATACCCGGACGACTATTCTCGGTGCTGCCAAACTGACGGGAAAAAATAGGAATGGATTTTCCTGGGGAATTATGGAATCGGTGACGGCACCGGAGCGGGCCACAATAGACAACCAGGGGGAGGTTCGGTATCAGACCGTCGAGCCACTGACGAATTATTTTGTGGCCCGTGCCCAGCAGGATATCAATAAAGGTAACACGCTCGTGGGGGCTATGTTCACTGCAACGCATCGCAAGATTGAAGATGCTGGATTGGATTGGTTGCACAAGGAGGCATATTCTGGAGGCGTTGACTTAGTACACAATTGGGCAGAGCGGAAGTTCTTCATGCGCACTAAAGTATTTATGAGTTATGTTGAGGGTAGTCAAGAGTCCATCCTGACTACGCAGCGTTCTTCAGAGCGCTATTTTCAACGCCCCGACAATGGATATGAAGAAGTGGATTCTACTCGGAAATCGCTTCTGGGAACGGGCGGGATTTTTGTTATTGGAAAACAGAGCGGACGATTCACGTACCAACTTGGTGGCAGGTGGTTGTCCCCTCAGCTTGAGCCAAACGATGTTGGCTTCCTGCAGCAGACGGACAAGGTGAGCCAATGGGTATTTATGCAGTACCGGGTGCCGAACCCGGTTGGAATCACGCGTAGCCAATACTACAACGTGCTTCAGGCGCAAACATTGGACTTCGACGGCCGCCCGCTCTCTCGCGAATATGAGATGGCGTGCTTTTTCGAGTTTAAGAATTTCTGGGAGCTTGGCAACGGATTTGCCTTCAAACCGTTTCAAGTGTCAAATGCCGACCTCCGGGGGGGGCCATCCCTACGTTATCCGGGTAGCTTGAATTATTGGTTCTTCCTGGGTACTGACAGCCGTAAGAAACTCCAGTTGAATTTCAACCCTCAGTTCATGTGGGGCATGGAGGGCTTTCAGAAAAATACAAATCTGGAATTGAACCTGATCTATCGCCCGATCAATTCCCTTAACATCTCTGTTTCTCCCGGGTGGTATGCGAGTCACAATCAGATGCAGTACGTGGATACCGGAGATGCATCCGGGGAACCGCGATATGTCATGGGCGAAATAGATCAGTCAACCTTCCGCCTCTCACTCCGAATGACCTACATGATCACGCCTAATCTTTCTATACAATACTGGGGTCAGCCCTTTGGTACATCGGGACAGTACACTAATTTTAAGAATATCACCAACGGCTCCGCAGTTGAATATCAGCAACGCTTCATGCCCATTCCTGCAAGTTCACTCACACTGAACGGCGATCAATACCAGGTAGATGAAAACAACAATGGGAATGTTGATTATTCGTTTGGCAAGCCGGACTTCAACTTCGGACAATTCCGGTCAAACATGGTTGTTAGATGGGAATATATTCCGGGCTCAACGGTATTTCTTGTCTGGACTCAGGAAATGAATGGCGCCTTTTATACACCCAACGATATCAATCATCCACAGTATGGATTTGACTTCAAGCAACAAGCCCATAACACCTTTGTGCTAAAGTTTACCTATCGATTTGTATTGTAGGCAAAGTGGATTTGCCTCAGGCCGCTTTGATTCCGATTTTTATTTGATGAGCTGCACACGCGAATTTGCGGGGTACACCCACTCAATGCCCCGCTCTGTAACGATAGCATCATCCTCCAAAGGGATACGTAGTTTCTTGCCTCCCCATTCGGGAATGGGTGTGTAGGCGAAGAGTTCGATCGACAACAAATTGGTGGGCCTAACCATATAGGTAAGCTGAACAGGTTGGAAGAAAGCAACCGACGGTCCTGTGCCATGACCCCAGTCACCAACGGAATGACAAACCGTGATCACATCTGTCTTGTCTGTCGCGCTGGGTTTGTTGAATTCAATCTGCGTATAGCCGGCATCTTGTAAAGCCTTGTAGACATTCGTCTCGTTCTGTTTTGCCGTAATCCCGGGCTTGATGGTACGGATGACAATCTGTCGCACATCGACAGCCTTGTCAAAGGCATGCTGGATGCTTTTTGGTATTTCTTTTTCGCCCTGTTTGAGGACATACGCCATGCGTTTCATATCGGTGTAATAATTCATGAGTCCTACGCCCCAGTCAAGCATAAGAATATCCCCACGTTGGATGATGCGATCGCTAGATGTGGCCTCAATGCCGTTGGGACCGGTAACATAGACTGAGGGCATGCCGAAGGAAGACTCAAGGTTGTTCTTGAAAAGCTCTTCCTTCATCCACCACGCTACATCTTCGAGCGTGGTCACGCCCGGCGTGATTACTTCATTGGATAGCGCGCGCTCGGCAATCCGGTAGGAATAATTCCCTGCTTCAGCGAAGACAGCGATTTCACTGGCAACATGCCTGGATCGAAAATCGGATGCCAGCTTCTCTGCCGACACGAACCGTGCTTCATATTTCTTTCCCAGGATCTCAGCCAGTTCCATCCTTCCTGTATAAGACATGCCATCTGATCGCCCCAGGTCTTTGGACATGTTCAACCCAATTTGTTTTGGGTCGCGCTTGGTGATAAATTCTTTCAGCTCAGATTCCGATCCAAAATAGTCGTAGGCTTTGGTTTCCTCGAGAAGGTAACCGTCGATGCCCAACACAGAACGCTCGATTCGGGGTTTGCCGGTGTCGGTGAAAATGTAATACCCATTGTGTAGCACATAGCCTTCGCCGAGGAATGAATAGAGTGGATCAAAATTTCCTTCGCGACACATGATAATCCACATGTCGATCTTGTTTTCGCGCATGACTTCCGGTAAAACCAGATCAAATTTGTCGAGCCGGATTTGGTTTAAGTTTCTCCATCTCCTGAAGGACTCCTGGGAATACAGGCTGGTCAGCAGCATCAAAGCGCAGAGCGTAAGGATGATTCTTTTCATGGGTTTGAATGTATTGGCATCAATGATACTAAATGTGTTAGGGTTTGGCAAGAACATTGACCAGGGACGCAGATTCTGGTTGGCCTTAGCTTGGGTCGCAAATCTGACCATTTGTTAGCCTCATGTTCATTTTTTTTGTTTCTTGTATATCATGATCCGAAAAATCCTGAATTTCCTCGCTCTTGGCCTCGTGCTTTATGTCAACTACCTGGCCAACGCCTTACCCATCAACGGCAAGACTACGGGTGAGCTTTCAGAACAATATGCCAACCTGTTTGTACCTGCCGGTGTTACATTTTCGATCTGGGGGCTGATCTACTTGCTGTTGATCAGCTACGTTGTTGTTCAGTTCATTCGGAAAAGCAACGAGACTGACAAGGCGGTTGGATGGTTGTTGGCGCTGAGCTGCCTGCTAAATGTATCATGGATTGTGGCGTGGCATTATGAACAAGTAGTGATTTCGGTAATTGTCATGGGGTGGCTCTTGGCTACATTGATAATCATAAACCAGCGGATAAAGCGCGTGAATGATAACTTGGCGAGCGTGACCTTCGGCATTTACCTTGGCTGGATTTGTATCGCGACCATCGCCAACGCGACGGCATTGCTCGTATCCATTTCGTGGGGCGGCTTCGGTCTTTCCCCGGTGGCGTGGACGCTGATCCTAATTGCAATTGGAGGCGGAATCATTATATATACTATCCCGCGTCTTCGCAATCCCTACCTGGCGATGGCTGTGGTCTGGGCTTTTTATGGTATTGTGTTGAAGCGACACGATGACTATCCCTTGATTTCTTATACCGCGGCCGTGGGCATGGGCCTTGTTGGCGGGACGGCGATCTCGTGGTGGATAAAGCAGCGGAAGGCCAGCGCAGCCTGAGGGAGAACCTGCCGTTGAAAGTATTATCTTTGAGCGTATGCCTTCTATTCTTCCTGATTTTGAATACGATATCTTCATCAGTTATCGACAAAAGGATAACAAGCGTGACGGCTGGGTTACGGAATTTGTAAATACCCTGAAGGCCGAGCTGGAGGCCACCCTCAAGAACCCTGTCTCAATCTATTTTGATGAGAACCCGCATGATGGGTTGCTGGAAACGCATCTGGTCGACGCATCTCTGGAAAAGAAACTGAAGTGCATTGTCTTCATACCCATCATCTCGCAGACCTACTGTGATACTTCGAGTTTTGCCTGGCAACATGAGCTGCTTGCGTTTATCCGGATGGCGTCATCAGATGCCTTGGGTATGAATGTGACGCTTGCCAACGGCAATGTGGCCAGCCGTGTTTTACCGATCCAGATCCACGATTTGGATACGGAGGACCGTGAGGCTATTGAGTCTGCACTCTCCGGCGCGTTGCGTTCCATATCCTTTATCTACTCGTCACCAGGCGTGAACCGCCCGCTGCGCGTGCATGAGGAGCAGGCAGAAAACAACAAGAACCGTACGAACTATCGCGATCAGATTAACAAAGTAGCCAACGCGCTCAAGGAGATTGGTACGGCGGTGGTGAAAGAAGAAAAGAAAAGGGGAGGCGTGGTTTCATCAGGGCCTTTTGAGGGCAAGCAAGGAAACGGATCTTCTGACAAACCACGTTCCATAATAAAGATCCTCTCGATTGCCGCTGCCCTCATATTGATTTTGTTTGTGGGTTATTACACAATTCGGTTGCTAACGCCCGCCGTTGATGCCTCGAAGGTGAGTATTGGCGTCATCCCTTTTCGCAACAATACCGGTGATCCTTCGATGAGTCACTATGGCGTGGGTATAGCATCAGAAGTGAGCACCCAACTTGGATTAACCAAGCAGTTTGATTTTATCAGTTCGCTGCAGGCTACGATTCAATATCAACAAACCGACAAGTCACCTGAAACCATTGGGAGGGAACTTGGGGTGACGCATATTCTCACGGGCATGTACCAGACCGCCGGAGAAAACATCCAGGTGCTGGTGGAGCTTGTGGATGCCACGGGAAAGGTTGTCTGGAGTATTCCCTACAAGACACATTACAAGGACATCTTTGAGGTACAGGCCTGTATTGCGGCCAAGGTGATGGATAGATTCTCTGTACGGGATGCTGCAGATCCGCATGCAGCGACTCCCAATCTTGAAGCATATGCGCATTACATCAGGGGACTTGAGATGGTGCTTAAGTCCAACATCCCGGAAGACCGAATGAAGGCTATTCCGGAGTTTCAGAAATCCATTGCGCTGGATTCCAGTGTTATTGGTCCTTGGGCAGGGGTTGTTGAGCAATACTGCTATTACTATTTTAACCGCGGGAGCACTTCAACTCTGACCCTTGAAATGATTATTCCTTACATGACCTACATTGAAGATCATTTTCCTGATACCTGGGAAAAGAAGTTGATCCAGGGTACCTACGCCTATTGGGCGTTGATGGAATACGATAAAGGACTTGCGTTATTCCTCGAAACGTTAAAAGAGGTTCCAAAGGATCCAGCAGCACATTCTATGGCAGCCGCTATCTACCGGCGCAAGTTGGATTTGAAGGAAGCATTTTATCATGTATCCCTCGCCTTGA
>JANPES010000425.1:0-10252 GCA_031423035.1 Cyclobacteriaceae bacterium
CGAAGCCGCTATTCAGTCCTTCCCAAACGGCAACCGCTTTAACGCGAGGTGACCGTTACTCATGACAATCAGCACATCTTGCAATGCACGGATATCCTCCAGCGGGTTGGCCGGAAGAACAACCAGGTCAGCTTCAAATCCAGGTTGAATCTTGCCTGTTTTGTTTTGAATACCAAGCAGTTCTGCTGCGACCACAGTTGCAGATTGAATCGCTTCAAAGTTGGTCATGCCCATGCGGACGAAGTGCTCGCACTCGAGTGAAATTCTGTTGGTGCTGATCGGAGTATAGTTGTTATCCGCTCCCGTTGCAATACGCACACCAAGAGCATGGGCTTTCTTAAATACCTTTTCGGCCATAGGCATCATGAACCGCCCGCGGAGTTCGAGTACGGCGCCAGAATAATCCCCACCTGGCTTTGTCAGATCTTCAAGGGTGATGTAGGTAGGAACAAGAAAGCAACCCTTTTGCTTCATAAGCTGTAGTGTCTCCTCGCTCAGAAACGTGCCGTGCTCAATGCTCCGCGCGCCTGCTGCGACCGCCGCCCTTGCGCCTTCATCACCATGAGCATGGATCATTACGGGCACATTGCGCTTTGCGGCTTCATCAATAATTACTTTCAGCTGATGTTGTGTGTAGGATTGCTGCCGGGGGTCTGTCTCTGGCAAACCTGCACGTTCGGTTCCGCGGGTCTTTATTACTTCTGCTCCGCGATCAATATTCACGTTCACAAGAAGCTTAAGTTCTTCGTCTGTGTTCGCTCCCGAAATAAGGCTGCCAAGACGAGGATCGGCAAGGATTGTCTCTCCAGGACTGGGCGTCACAAAGACACCGGCAGGAACAACATCCGGCCCCGCGATGCGTCCTGACTTTGCCAACTCACGAAGGGATACATCCTGATAGGCGGACACACCTGCCGTACGGAACGTGGTCACACCGGAAAGCAGCGCACGCTTGGCGCTCTCCATGTTGTCGATGTGCGTGTGAACGTCCATCATACCGGGCATGGCGTAGTTGCCCAGACAGTCTACGATTTCGTAGTCTTTCGGAATGGCCTCCCCTGATTTTCCGAGTTTCTCAATCTTACCCCCTTTCACGTAGATGATGGAACCTGTGAGAATTTTGTTGTCAACCCCATTGAAGACATTCACATTGGTGAGGGCGTAGTTCTTTTGCGGAAGCTGGGCCAGCGCGAACGTGTGGACGATCAGCAGGAGGGTAATGAATCGGGTTTTCATAGTGGTTCGGTTGATGAAGGGTAAATGTTATCTAAGCATCAGAATCTTTGCCGCGGCATCCACTTGGCTGGAGTACGCAGTCAGGGCCTGGGCTGCAATCTCAATCTGCTCCTGGGCCTCCTTCCAGTTGCGTTGCTCGATGGCTTCGCGAACACCCGGTAATGTCTTTACGCCATAGCCGGTGTAGTATCCAGGCGCATAAATGGTGTGCTTAAACCAAGGCCTGCGAGGCAGCCCGTTGGCAGACAGGAGCTTTTGCTCCGCCTGATAGAGGAGTTGATTTAGTTGGGTGAGGTTGGTATTTGGCTTGGGATTCAGAACGTACAATTCCGCAAACTGTGTCGCACTTTTCTCAAGTTGTGTCAGCGAGTTCTGTAGGCTGGAAAAGTTCAGGTAGGGGACAGGTGTTTTTGCAGTCGGAGGGAAATACTTCGTTGTAGGATCTGCAGCCAAAACATACCGGTTCTCTTTGATCATTTGGTTTTCAACTTCGGTTGACTCGCGCATAGTTTCCAGAAGCATCGTTACCTCGGTCATGTAACCGCTAACGGTGCGGTGAAATCCTTTGAAGTCGAATGGAAGGACATCGGCGTTGACAAGCCGAAGGGTAGCTCGGCCAGCAGTCTTTGCCAGCGCAATACCATACTCAAGCTTAGGATCGCCGAAGCGCTTGTAGTGGTCGTACGTATCATACACCGAGTGATATTCACCGCCACCACCCTCACCACCAAATCCAATGTTAAGTGACGGGATTCCGAGGTGCTGAATGAAGGGTGTGAAATCAGATCCTGAGCCGAGGGCACCAATCGTCATTCCGTTTTTGGCGAGAATTTCTTTTTTTACTTTGGCGGATGATGCGTTTGCGGCGGTGAATGACTTGCGGCGTTCCAGCAGCGTTACACCTGTCTCTGGGTCAAGTACATCACGACCAACTTCACTTACCAGGGTTTCCAATGTGTGGGATCCGTCCGCGCCCAAGAATCCTCTTCCATTGCCATCTGAATTAATGTAGGCAACTGCCTTTTGCTGCAATTCAGTAGCATGATGTTCCACCCATTCTGTCGAGCCCATGAGTCCAGGCTCTTCCGCATCCCAGGCACAATACACAATGGTGCGCTTCGGTTTCCATCCTGATTTTACCAGCTCGCCAATAGCGCGGGCTTCCTCCAGTTCGGCCACCATCCCACTGATTGGATCAGATGCACCATTGTTCCACCCGTCATGGTGGTTGCCACGGATGATCCACTCATCGGGAAGCTCACTCCCTTTCATTTTGGCAATGACGTTTAGGGCATCAACGGTGTTCCAGTTGGACTGTACATTCATGTGGACCTTTGCAGGGCCGGGTCCGATGTGATAGGTGATGGGCAGACCGCCTCTCCATGGTGCCGGTGCTACAGGTCCTCCCAGAGCAGCCAGTAGCGGCTGGGCATCGCCATAGGAGATTGGGAGAACGGGTATCTTGATCAGATTGGTTGCCTCAGACCGATTCAACCGTTTGGCATCCGGTGTTGATCCGATGCCGGGGGTTAAAGGGTCGCCCGGGTAAATTGGCATATCCATGACGGAACCTCTTTGCGCGCCATCCTTGGGACGATAGGGGCCTTTGGGGTAGACATCGCCCTGCACATATCCATCTCCTTCCGGATCCGAATAGATCAGGCAACCGATGGCACCGTGTTCCTGTGCGACTTTGGGCTTGATGCCTCGCCAGGATCCACCGTACTTGGCAATAACAATCTTTCCTTTCACGTCGATGCCAAGACGCTCCAATTGGTCATAGTCAGATGGAATGCCGTAGTTGACGAAAACCAGTTCGCCTGTTACATCTCCGTCAGCGGACCAGGCGTTGTACACGGGCAACTGATCTTTGCCGACAGCTGCTGTAGCATCTTCTTTGATCATGGGTTCTGCTAACTTGGCAACGAACTTTGTGGGCCCGGTCATTTCCAGTACGCGTACCTTGGGTGTCGGGAAAAGAATCTGATAGGATTCAATCTGGGCATCGTAGCCCCAGCTGCGCAACAGGTCGCGCATGTACTCGGCATTTTCTTTGCCATAGGCAGACCCTACGTGATGGGGGCGCAGCGTAAGTTTTTTGAGCCATTGATCCAGGTTTTCGACGCGGAGTTGCGCGTCAAATTTTTCTTCGAGCTTGAGTTGCGCATCTGCGCCATCTTTGCTGAATCCGGTAATTGACTTTTGCGCGTAGCTGTAAAGCGAAGCAAGCACGCAAAGCACAGTAATGATTTGTTTCATCTTGGGTTAAATTGAACGACCAAGATACCGCATGAAGCGGAATCAAATGATCCGCTGGTGGAAAAAATGAGGGGTTACTTTCTTCCCAGGAAGTCCTTTCCTTCCCAATTCAGATAGAGGGTGCTGAATGTGCCGTGTTCATCCTTAAAGAGTACAATTCGGCCACGCGTGCCTGCTGTAAATGCACTTTCGGCTTGCGCGATCAAGGGAACCTTTCGCCCCTTACCTTCAAACATCAATTGCCCTTGTTCCAGGGTGAGTGTGATTTTTTCTGTTTGGGAAAGGTGATAATCACCCGTCATTTTTGACAGGTCGACAATCTCCTTGGGCAGTGTAAGGGGAACGGACTGGCGTAGTGTATTGATTTCACGATTGATCCCTTCGACCATGGCCTCGATAACGATACGACCTTTTTCAAGGGTAGCCAAAGTAGCATCGCCGTAGATTCCTGTTGGGGAATAGCGTGGATTCTTTGGGTCTAGTGATAAGGGTCCTGGTCCATCCACAGCCGGAATATCCCGCGCGGCCTTTCGCATGTCGACGGTTTGGGGCGCGATGTAGAGCATCATCGATGTTTCAATTTCATCTGCATGCGTTCCGGTTGGCTGCTGTTTAATGCGCGTCTCCGCATCACCGGCAACATGAAGGATGTCCGTGTAGGTCATCAGCAGCCCTTGCCGGGCGAGGATTTCCTGTGCGATCCGCAGCGGGAGGAGCGTGGAGACACCGGTATTGAGAATGTAGAACTTCCTTGGGCCATGAGCAGAAATGACCCGACAGATATCTACAAGCATGGAATAGGCAGTCTCCAGTTGAAGCGACGTTGATCCTGCGTATTCCAGAAAGGCAGGATAATAATGGTAGTTGATGGTTGGGTAGATAACTACGGGTTGTGTTTTCGCAATACGGCCTTTGAGATACTCCGCAATCAGAAAATCATTTCTGAGTTGAAGATGTGGTCCATGTTCTTTGGACTCTGCGCCCAGCGGGATAACAACAATTGTCGTGTCCGCGAGAAGTGTGCGAGCCTCGGTCCAGGGCTTGCTTTCAAGAAGGATGGCCTTATCGGTTGAGGGTTGACCAGTCGATTGCCACGCGACCAGCACAAGGCACAATAACAGTGCATGTGTGGCCAGGCTTTTCATTTTTTTCGGCTAATGACTTTCTCGGCGGCCTTAACAATGTTCTCCGGAGACAATCCGTATTTCTTCAGGAGGTCCAACGGCTTGCCACTTTCGCCAAAAGAATCTTTTACAGCGACCATTTCAATGGGAGCGGGGTGAAATTGTCCGAGTACTTGCGCAACGGAATCACCCAGTCCGCCATTGATTTGGTGCTCTTCGCAAGTCACTGCACAGCCTGTTTTTTGTACCGAATTAAGTATGCTTTCAACATCGAGTGGCTTGATCGTATGCAGATTGATAACTTCTGCATTGATGCCTTTTTCAGCAAGAATGCTTTCGGCTTCAATAGCCTGCCACACCATGTGACCGCACGCGAAAATCGAGACATCCTTTCCCTCAACCATTCGGTCTGCTTTTCCAATTGTGAAGGGCCTACCCGTTGTCAAGATTGGCCATGCAGGACGGCCGAAGCGAAGGTAGGCCGGCCCAATGTGCGAGACGAGGGCCAAGGTGGCCTGCCGGGTCTGTTCGTAATCACAAGGGACAATCACGGTCATCCCTGGAAGCATCTTCATCATGCCAATATCTTCAAGGATTTGATGTGTGGCGCCATCCTCACCCAGTGTAAGTCCAGCATGGGATGCGCAGATCTTTACATTCTTACCTGAGTAGGCGATGGACTGGCGAATCTGATCATAGACCCGGCCGGTTGAAAAATTAGCGAACGTTCCTGTAAATGGGATCTTACCTCCGATGGTAAGTCCGGCTGCCAGGCTCATCATGTTGGCTTCGGCAATTCCTACCTGGATGAAGCGATCGGGGAAATCCTTCTTGAACGCATCCATCTTGAGCGACCCAAGAAGATCTGCGCACAACGCCACCACATTGGGATTCTGTTTTCCGAGTTCGTGCAATCCTGCCCCAAAGCCGGAACGCGTTTCTTTCTTTTCTGTCGATGTAAATTTGATCATTACTTTCTTATTGATTCTTCGTCTTCATTCAAAGTGCAATAGGTTGCCACAGATTACACGGATTACCACAGATTTGATTACTTGATTGCCTGGAACCCAATACCCAACACCTAAAAATCCCCCATCGTCTCCTCCAACTGCGCCATCGCTTTCTTAAATTCCTCTTCATTGGGCGCGACGCCGTGCCACTTATGCGAACCCATCATGAAGTCGACGCCAAATCCCATAGTGGTGCGCATGAGGTTCATGACTGGGTTTCCATTTCCGAGGAGAGACTTTGCTTTTTCCAGTGTTGCGATGAGTTCTTCCAGGTTATTGCCGTTGCATTCCAGTACGGTCCACCCGAACGCTTCCCATTTGGCCTTTAGGTTCTTAAGTGACAGCACCTGGTCAACAGGGCCATCAATTTGCTGGCCGTTGTAGTCGATGGTGGCGATGAGATTATCGACCTTGTTGTGAGCTGCGAACATACTGGCTTCCCAAACTTGTCCTTCCTGCTGCTCACCATCGCCCATTAACACATAAACGGTGCGCTCATCTTTGTTCAGTTTCTTTGCCAGCGCGGCACCAATGGCAACGGATAGTCCCTGGCCGAGGGATCCGGAGGCCACACGAATACCCGGCAGATGTTCATGCGTAGCGGGATGGCCCTGAAGCCTGCTGTTGATCTGACGGAAAGTTGCCAGTTCAGATGTCTTGAAATAGCCGGCCCGTGCAAGTGTTGCATACCAGACAGGTGAAATGTGACCGTTGGAGAGGAAGAAGAGGTCTTCACCTTTTCCATCCATGTTGAAGCTGGGGTCATGCTTCATCACGTGAAAGTAAAGGGCCACCATAAACTCGGTGCAGCCCAATGAACCTCCGGGATGTCCTGACTGGCAGTTGTAGACCTGGCGCACGATGTCGCGCCGGATCTGTGAACATAACTTTTTAAGCTTGGAGAGGTCAGGCTGACTCATGCAGGATTATTTGAGGCGAAGATTAAATAAAATGGCTTAGCCTGCAAGTAACCAACGTGAGTCATTTCTCACTGCTTGTATTTGCCGTAAATCGGTTGACCTGGAAAGACGTTGCCAAGTGTTTTTCCGCCTTTGACAACAAAGGTTCCGTTCACCAGGACATGATTGATACCTTCAGAGAATTTCAAACCGCCTTCAAAGGTCGCTTTGTCAATGATTGTAGCGGGATCAAAGATGGTAATGTCCGCATCCATACCCACCTGCATCCTGCCCTTGAGCTGCATCATCGGAGAGACAGTCTCCAAGCGCTGTGCTGGCATGATGGTCATCTTGCGCAACGCCTCCATCAGCGTAAGTGCCTTTCGCTCACGTACATAAACACCCAATACGCGAGCAAAGGTTCCAGCTGTTCGTGGGTGAGCAAGCCTGGAATAGGGCATGCCATCGGAGCCGATCATGGTTATAGGCGACTTAATTCCAGCCTCAATCCACTCGGCCTTCATGCTGTGGAGGATGATAATACCGCCTTTCTTCCTGTAGGTAGTGAAAGTTTCTTCCGTCAGCCGTTCACCGGTTTCTACCCATTGCAGGTCTTTATAGGTGATGCCCAATCGTTGTTGCCAGCCATCATCAAAGATCGCTGACTCGAGGCTCGTTGACCCCGCGGTATATGGATACAATTCTGTGGTAATGTCCAGGCCTTGCTTTTGCGCATTACCGACCATTCGCACGGCTAGCCCTATTTCATCTAACGCCATACTGTTGACATGCACGATGTGAAGGGAAGTTCCATTGGTCGCTGCGTCAGCAATGGCTTGCTGGATGGCGAGGGCCTTGCCTTCACGAACGTGAGTGAAAACGAGCGTCTTGCGACCTGCTGCAAACTCATAAACGTTATAAACTTCCTCGCGGGTGGCTCCCGGATAATATCCGATTGGGACGCCAATTCCCAAGGCGCCAGCTTTTAGTTCACGGTCAAGTAAATCTAGCGTAGGCTGAGTCTCAGCCGCACTCAGTGGCATGTAGTAGAATTTGTAACTCCCTTTTTCTAATTCCTTATTTCCGGCTTTTTGTGCTGTTTGATACATCACCTCCGAGCGTGCCCACGGGTGGCAAGCACTGGCGCCGTAATTGACTATCGTTTTGTTATGCTGGGACGCCAGCCAGGTTCCAATCTCTTCAATACCGCTTTCCAATTCGAGCGCGGTTGTGACACCATCATGTACCTGGTATTCATGCTCTTTGTTGGTCATGCCATGGACGTGGGGATCGATGAAGCCGGGTGCGACCACCAGGTTGGATACATCGATGACTTCTTTTCCAGTGAGTGGGCTAGCTGAGATCTCGACGATGCGGTTGCCCCGAATGCCGACGTTTCTGACAGCATCAAGGCCTGTTTCCGGATCAATGACCCGGCCGTTCTTCAAAACGATATCATAATCGGGGGTCTGTGCCGAGGCAAGGCCCGAGCAAAAGCAAAGTACAGCGAGGAGTTGGATGGGTTTCATGATTTGGTCGTTGGGTAGGTGAACGAATGTCTAGAAAATCGAGAACATAAAAAAACCTGAATGGCTGGACATTCAGGCGTTGATAGGGAGTTGTTTCCCTATTTCTTCTTTTTCGTTGCCTTCTTTTTGGCAGGGGCCTTTTTTGCAGTTTTTTTGACTGTAAGTTTCTTGGCTATTGCGGAGGGTGTAGATTTAGCCCCCAGGATTTGAGTAGTGTGATCGCTCGTGTCTACTTTGTCAATGACGGATTCAATCACACCGTTGGCATCAATCACAAATGTAACGCGGGCCGTACCCATGTACTTGCGGCCGTACATCGATTTTTCTATCCACGTACCGAACTTCTTGTGAACCGATAGGTCGGTGTCAGCGAGGAGGCGGAAGGGGAGTTTTTCTTTTTCAATGAACTTGCGGTGAGATTTCTCATCATCCCTGCTTACGCCAAAGATTTCATACCCGGCCTTCTGCAAGGCGCTATAGTTGTCGCGCAGGTTGCAGGCCTCGGCCGTACAGCCAGAAGTCATGTCTTTCGGATAGAAATAGAGGACGAACTTTTTGCCTTTCATTCCAGCCAAAGAGACCTCGTGGCCATTCTGGTCCTTTGTTTTGAATTCGGGTGCTTTTGATCCTTTCTTCAGTGCCATGCGATTAGATTTTTTGTTTGAAAATACGCTCGTTTCCGGCGCGATCCACCACCTTGAGTTCAAAATCTCCTTTGAAGGGTTTCTTTGGATCAAGTTTGTCGGACTGCAAGATTCCAAATTTATAATCATACGACATTAACACCCACGCGCCGTTGATGCTTGCTTCGTAGTATGCGATTCCGGAGCGTCCGTCACGAATACGGAACCGGGCGTTCTGCCCGTCCAGGCGAATGCGGTTGATGGCAGGTGCTGTGGAATCAGTGAGGAAAGTAAACTCGCCTAACTCTTGGGTCGAGAAGCGTACCTTGCCATTGTTCCAGTCACCCCCGACATAGTTATATGACAAACCCTCACGGCGATAGACGGCCAGGTTTTTGGCAGGCGTCATTTCAATTATTGGCTTCAGCGTGACGCGGATAGACTTGTGCAACGGCGTCGTCCGGTTGCCAATCACAAAGTATTCTCTCGACTCGTCGATCCGGTGATTTACATTTAGAAAAAGTGTGTCGTATAGGGCCAGTGCCGGGAAACTGGCATCAGCCCGATCGCTGTAGTAGGTGTACTCGGTAGCAGAGGGAATTACGTCTTTGAAGTGAAACGTCTGGCTTCCTGAGCACGTTGATACTGAATCAGGCTGCATCTCCTTGAGGTCAATCAGGTAGACAACTTGCTGAGCGCTTTTGTAAGCGTACGACAGGCTTGTCTTTTTTCCTTGGTTGAATACGATTAGTTTGTTGACGTCAGGACAAGGACGTGAAGAAATCACCAGGGTGTTCTCTAGTAGTTCTGATTCCAGTTTGGTTGTCTTGGAGGTTGAGAGTTTTATTTCGTCGGTAATCGGACTCTTTTTAAGACGGAAACGAATGGTGCTGGCATTCCCTGATTCATCCTTGAGGGAGATGCTGACGGCACGGTCAGCATTATTTATTGTTATCACTCCATCGTTTTCAGTCTTATAGAAGGGTAGCCGGTTTCCTTCGTCGATGTAAAGTTTGTTGTAACGCTTGCCGCGGATTTCAGAAGCTTTGTAATCCATCAGCGCGAGGATGCCGCGGGTTTCATCCAGGTCAACCTTTTCAATGTACTGGGAGAAGACGCGTTGACTATCGACAAACATCTCAATGTAGTTGATACCGCAACGGCCCGGTGAACTGTCCATACGGTCGGTACCGAGGAGTTCAACACCAATCGCGCCATAGGCCAGGATGGGTACGGGCAAAACGTATTCTTCGCTGGATTTCTTGACCAAGGTAAACTCAAACCTACCGAACCGGTCGTTGATGCGTGAATTAACATCCAGTGTTCGCAGCGCGATCTTTTGTCCAGCGGGGGGGATGTTGTCCTTGATTTCTGTGAATCCGAATTTCAGCGGATTCAATACGTAGTTGCCTTCACGAATTTCAAAGTGCAGATGAGGACCCTGGGAAGAGCCGGTATTTCCAGAAAGGGCGATCGTGTCTCCACGCTTGACACGGAATTCGTTTTCACGGAAGGACAAGTTTACTTCGAAAGATTTGCGGCTGTATTGCTCCCGCTTCGTGCGCGCGCCGG
>JANPES010000426.1:0-2588 GCA_031423035.1 Cyclobacteriaceae bacterium
CTTAGCTTTTCTTTATCAGGAAGACCCGCCAGTAATGGTGGGTCTTCTTTCTTTATATCCTAACTTTGAAGTTCTATGCGTGTAAAGAGCGGATTACTTATTTGCCTGACCCTTTCCCTGGCAATTTCCTGCAGAATGGAAAAGGACTACCAGCCAACTGCTCATTTATCAGCCCCACAGCAGGATCAAATGATGGAAAAGGTCATTCGGTATATGGCCAAAGCGCCAGATGGGGTTACGTTCGAGGAACGATTCCACAAAGAGTATGATGAGCACTATGTCGAACAAAAGAGCATGCATCGACTGGATGGCTATTATATCGATGGGGAAACTCAATATTTTCTCGTTAGCCGCATAGCCCCCAGTCTGATTGAGAAACGTGTAGCAATCGGTGGTTCCCTGGAATTGGATGAGAAAGGTGAATTAATCAGCTATGAGGAAGTATTTCGAACCTGGAAAATGGAGCCCGATACACTCGTAAAAAGAAGTATTTTCCTGTTTGATAAAATGGTCCGCGATGAAGAACTCCAGCCATATTACTCCAGCAATTCAGGGAATACAGACTATATCGAGTTCCCTGATGCCCGCACTTATTTCGACAAGGAGAAGAGAATGTGGAGGGCGAAGTAACCTAATTAACTTTCCGAAGTCTTTCCTTATGAAGTTCGACCACACGCTTGATGGGAATGGTCGTTGCACTAACAGAATCCTGCGCCAGCTTGTTGTTGACGATTTTCTGCAGCAGTACTAAGTGTTCAAGTTTGTTTGCCTCGATCGATTTCTCGAGTTGAATCTTCTGTTGTTCGTTACTCACCAACTTGGTGTTCAATGACTTATTCTCTGTCACCAACCGTTGTTGCTGACGGATCACAATGTTAAGGGCTTCCTGGGCCTCATTTATTTGGGCTTGGATCTTGTCCTTGTAGAACTTGATTCCAAATTGGTATACTAGTTTTTCTGCTGCGTCTTCGACAAGCTTGATGTCATTGACTGTCCATTCGTCAGCACGAAGGCCGAGCCATACCGTACCGGTTTCAGCGCCGCCGCCAGATCGGGCATACAATATACCTGTGGTATACACAGTTCCTCCCATGGCGGGACCTTCAATGAATTGATAATCACCGCCACTTTTCACCTTGCCAAGTGCCTTGATATACTTTGACCAGGCCGAGGAGACTTCCTCTTTTTTCCCTTCCAGGGTCGTGCTATATCCTTCAGCGGACTCGCCCTTTACCCTTTCACTTTTTTTACTCACGGTCACCTTTTGTCCCCAAGCGGTACCGACGAAAAATACAGCTGCCAGGATCACCAACTTTTTCATGCCTGAATGGTTAACTTGTATGTAAAGATCATTCAAAATTTCATGTTTTGACAAATTCAGTTTTAATCACTGGAGCGAACGGCTTGATTGGACGCCGGCTTACCGAACTCCTGCTTCAAAAGGGGTGCCGGGTTTCTCACCTGGGACGTTCGAGGCGCCCAGGTCACGTTCCTTCCTTCGCCTGGGATCTGGACCGCGGAACAATTGAAGATGGGACCTTTGACGGTATTGATACCGTCATTCACCTTGCGGGGGCCGGTATTGCAGATAAGAGATGGTCTATTTCCGTTAAGCAGGAAATCCGTGACAGTCGCATTAAATCTACTGCACTGCTGAATAGGCATCTGAAACAAAATCCTCACTCCGTCAGTACTGTGGTTGGGGCTTCCGCTATTGGCTACTATGGATTTGGGCTTCGGGATGATTTGCTGACAGAGGAAAGCCCTCCGGGCAAGGACTTTTTGGCGGATGTAGTTGTCGGCTGGGAAAAGGAAGTGGATCGACTTGAAACCCTCGGGATACGCGTGGTCAAGATTCGTATTGGAATTGTGCTGAGTGAGGACGGAGGGGCATTGAAAGAAATAGCGCGGCCAATTCGATGGGGCATTGGAGCCGCCCTTGGAACGGGTCGCCAAATGGTTAGCTGGATTCACCTGGATGACTTGTGTGAAATGTTTATGATGGCAGTTCAGCGCGAATCGATGCGGGGTGCCTTCAACGGAACAGCTCCTTCGCCAGTAACAAACTTTCAATTGACCGAAGCAATTGCGAAAACCCTTCGCCGAAAGATTCTGTTACCGAACATTCCTTCAACTGTCATGCATCTTCTTATTGGTGAAATGGCAGACCTTGTCCTCTTTGGAAGCAACGTTTCTTGCAAGAAGATTCAAGCGACGGGACTTGAATTTCATTATCCTGATCTATTGGCTGCCTTGAAGGATTTGTTAGCAAGATAAGGTCGGATAGAGGAAGAGGGATATCCCAAAAGTATTTTTTCTAACTTGGCAATTCGAAACAGGTGAGATATGGCTAAGAAAAGGAAGAATGGAGATGAGCTGATCAAGCAAGCGCTTGAAGAAGAAAGCAAAATCCGAAAAGCATTTAAAGACAAGGATTGGGCAGAGATCAAGAGTTCCGACTCGTGGGTGATTTTCAAAGTCATGAGCGAGTTTGTGGAAGGCTTTGAGAAGCTTGCCAAGATTGGCCCATGCGTTACTATTTTTGGTTCAGCACGGGTGAAGTCTGGACATCCTTACTATAAAATGGC
>JANPES010000427.1:0-3835 GCA_031423035.1 Cyclobacteriaceae bacterium
AAATGAGTACGATGTGTTCACCGTAGGCGATGCTACCCTGTCAGGGGGCTCAAGTTTGACGAAGCAATTAACAATAAAAAATACTCCCTATACCGCGTCACCCACAACCGCCGGTGATATGAACGCACAAATAGCGGTGAACTTTGATTTAACGGCAAAGACCATTGACGTGAGCTTCCCACATACAGGTACCTGGTATGACTATTATAACTATGGTTCACCGGTGACTGTTTCCTCGACGACTGTTTCAACGTTGTTGCAGCCCGGTCAATATAAGTTGTATACGGATGTAGAAATTGAGAACCAACTGGTGCTTTCGGCCCAGGAAGAAGGTAGGCCCGCGGTCGTGGTTTATCCGAATCCGGTCCAAGAAGGGCTTATGATTGATTCAGATGCTGATGTAATTGACCTGGTACTTCACAATGTGCTTGGAATATCCTTCCATCCTGAGCGGGTAAATACATTCTCCTGGGATGTCGCCAGATTACCCAAAGGGTTGTATGTGGTAGAGATACAAACAAGTTCAGGAGTTCACCGGACGAAAATCATAAAGAATTAAGGCTGCCAATAGGACATCGGGAACTAAATTACGGCATGAGAAAAGTTCAGTTTGTTCTTTTGTTATCGATCCTGGTGAATTCAGCATCAGCTCAAACGAGAACAAATCCATTTGAGCATGTTGAACCCCCGTTCTGGTGGGTAGGAATGAGGAGCAAGTCGGTTCAGATTCTCCTCCATAACGCCAAAGTCAACATCGCCGACTATACAGTTTCACTTTCCTATCCGGGAGTGACCTTGACCGAAGTCCGCAAGGTGGAAAACCTGCACTATCTCTTTCTCACGCTGGCGATCACCGATGATGCAAAACAAGGAATGCTGCCGCTCACATTCATACAGGGAAAGCGTAAAATCGAGTACTTGTACGAACTGAAAGCAAGGCCCTCCACAAGCCCGTTGCCTACCGTAAATGCTTCCGATGTTGTTTATATGCTCATGCCCGACCGGTTTGTCAACGGTGATGTAAAGAATGATTCGGTGCCCGGCATGTACCAGGGGGCTCACCGCGAGATTCCGCAGAGCCGCCATGGGGGAGACCTGAAAGGAATCAGCGACCACCTTGACTATTTTCAGGATCTGGGTGTCACCGCGCTTTGGATAAATCCCGTGCTCGAGAGCAACCAACCTAAACTTAAGGTAATCGAAGATGGCAAGACGCATACGTATGATCCCAGTTACCATGGATATACCATCACCGACCTGTACAAAGTGGATGCCCGGTTTGGGTCCAACGAACAGTATAAGCAACTGATCGAACAGTGTCACGCCAAGGGCATCAAGGTTATTAAGGATATGGTGATGAATCATATTGGTAACGAGCACTGGTTGGCCAAGGACCTTCCCGAGAAAGACTGGGTACACCAATTTCCGTCGTTTACCAAATCAAACTTTCGGGGGAGCGTGATCTCTGATCCCTATCGGTCAGCTGAGGATCTTACACGAATGAACTCGGGATGGTTTGACAATCACATGCCTGACTTGAACCAGGCCAATCACTTGTTGGCGACGTACCTCATTCAAAACTCCCTCTGGTGGATTGGTTATGCGGGCCTTGATGGAATCCGGATGGATACATATCCCTATCCGGACAAAGAATTCATGGCGCGTTGGGCACGAACAATAATGGAGGAGTATCCTTCTTTCTATCTGGTCGGTGAGGTATGGATCACTGCGGTACCCACGACGGCGTACTGGCAGAAAGGGATGATCAACCGCGATGGGTATCAGTCATATCTTCCTTCGGTGACGGATTTTCCGTTGTGCGAAGCCATCCCGCAGGCCCTGAATGAAAAGGAGGGATATGATACCGGTCTGGCTCGATTATATTTCTTGCTATCCCAGGATTTCATCTATCCCAATGCCAACAATCTCCTGACATTCCTGGACAATCACGACCGCTCACGTTTCTTCAACTCAGTAAACAAGGATGTGGCCAAGTTCAAGATGGGGCTGGCCTTCCTGTTAACGACACGCGGAATTCCTCAGTTGTACTACGGAACAGAATTGCATGTGGAAGGAGATTATAGTTCTCATCCAGAGGTACGAAGAGATTTTCCGGGAGGCTGGGCCAATGACAAAGCCAACGCCTTCACGCGGGAGGGTAGGACCAGGGAGCAGAATGAGATTTTTGATTTCACGAAGAAGTTACTGAACTGGCGAAAAGGAAACCCTGCCTTTCAAGGTGGCAGGCTGATCCATTATGTTCCGGAAAGTAATGTCTATGTCTATTTCCGAATCAAAGACAGCAAGCGGGTGATGGTTGTGCTGAATGCCAATGAGAAGGAAGTGACGCTGAATACAGACAGGTTCAAAGAGAGTATCAGCGGAGCGTCAAAGGCTTTCGACGTGATCTCTGGAAATGCTGTAGAAAGCCTAACTTCGCTCACCATTGGCGCCCGTGGTGTATTGATTCTCGAGTTGCACAGGTGATACTCAGCTTCGTGAACAACTGACAACGATCAACATGAACCGAATAATTCTAATCACCGTGATCGGGTTTTGTAGCCCAAACTTGTTCGCGCAGCCAACACCCATCGACCAACCACCTTCTTGGGCGAAAGAAGTGGTCTGGTATCAGATATTTGTAGAGCGGTTCCACAATGGCGATCCATCCAACGATCCAACTCCCGAAAGCATAGGCATACCGGCACTGAACCTGATGGCTCCGGAAGGATGGCGGGTCACGCCCTGGACAGCCAGCTGGCGGGAACAGGAGCCTTGGGCGGTCAAGGCAAAACTGCCATTTAACGAAGAGCTTCAATACAGGCGATATGGAGGCGATTTGCAGGGGATCATAGACAAGCTCGACTATCTCGATGACCTTGGGGTGACGGCACTTTTTCTTAATCCGATTAACCACGCTCCCTCCCTTCACAAGTATGACGCATCAAGCTATCACCATGTCGATGCGAATTTTGGCCCAGATCCGAAAGGCGATCTGAAGATCATGGCTGGCGAGAACCCGGGAGATCCTTCAACATGGAAATGGACAGCGGCAGACAAGCTCTTTTTGAAACTCATTAAAGAAGTCCATCGGAGAAAGATGCGCATCATCGTGGACTATTCCTGGAACCACACCGGCACACGGTTTTGGGCATGGCAGGATATTTTAAAGAATCAGACGAAGTCTCCGTACAAGGACTGGTATTCAATCACCGCATTTGACAATCCGACAACATCTGCCAATGAATTTTCATATGCCGGATATGAAGGTATAGGCACGTTGCCAGAAATCCGAAAAGTGGACCTCAAGACAAAAAAGGTTACTGGCTTTCCCTATGAAGGGAACATCCAAGCGGATGCCAAGAGCCATATGTTTGCAGTATCTCGGCGTTGGTTGGCACCAAATGGCGAGACGTCCCTGGGCATAGATGGATTCCGACTCGATGTAGCCGATCGGATTGGCATGGGGTTCTGGCGTGACTTTAGGAAGTTCGTCCGAGGGATTCAGCCTGAAGCCTACCTCGTGGGTGAAATATGGTGGCAAACTTTTCCGGACAAACTGATGAATCCGGTACCTTACGTGAAAGAAGATATTTTTGACGCAGTCATGTTTTATCAGCTCTACCGGCCATCTCGATATTTCTTTGCGAAGACAAACTTTGAAATCAATGCAAAGGCATTTCGCGACAGCATCATGCACCAACTCAAACGCCTGACGCCCGCAACACAGCAGGCCATGATGAATACTTCAGCCTCGCACGATGCGCCCCGCCTGCTTACGGATTTCTACAACCCGAATAAGTATAAGTTCAAGGCATCGCCGCATGACGATCCG
>JANPES010000428.1:0-1892 GCA_031423035.1 Cyclobacteriaceae bacterium
GTTCTGCCCGCGGCTGTGAGTGTATAGTATTTGCGTACGCGCCTGCCCATTGTTACAACCTCTGTTTTCAGCAAACCTTCAGCCTCCAGTTTGTGAAGGGTGGGATAGAGGGCGCCCTCAGTCAGCATCAAGCGACCCGTAGAAAGGTCTTTGACCCGCTGGGTGATTTCATACCCGTACATCCTTCCTTCATCCTTGAGCAACTTGAGGATGATCGTTTGAAGGGTTCCTTTCAGGAGTTCTGGTGAATGCATGAGGACGTTACCTAAGTGAATTATGTATATAGACGCTTCTGGCTGTTGAGAGGTTACAGCATAAGTTGACTTTTAGCGTCCTGGGCTGTAAAATCAGTACATTTACATAGCCATCCCCACAGTCATGAGATTGGTTTACGCCATTATTGCCGCCTTCTTACTGCTGTCATACTTTTTTACGCGGTGGTATCTCTGTGCGGTACACAGTTTTTGTGCGGCATCAGCAAGCATAGAAATCGCCATCATGATTCTGACAGGACTAATAGTTGGTTTTGCGGCTTCGTGGGTTTTAAGTGAAAGCACGTTCCGCGCATTACGGGGACAACTGGGGGGACTTCAAAAAGAAAAATCAGGGCTCCATGACCAACTGCGGTTGTTGGAAAAGGAAAACCAATCCGCACGCAAGCATGTAGCAGAATGGCAACATGAGGGATCACTCTTGTCGGAAGTTAAAAAAGTTACCGAGCCCTTGCTGCAGCAAGCCAAACACCAGGTTGATATCCTGGAGCAGGAGCTAAAGCAACACCAACGACGATATGAGAATCTCAAAGAAGAGACGGATTCTATCCGCAGGACTGCCGATCAGCTGAGAAGTGAGCTTGCCGAAGAGCGTGCTCATGAAGCAAAGCTTCAGGCTGCGCTGGAAGTAAAGCAGACACCTGAAAAACAGCCCGTTGCTGAAAAGTCTGACAAAATCCATTCGCGGTTTACACCCTCTACCTGGCAGACAAAAAAAGATGACCTCACGCTCATCAGCGGAATTGGTCCAGGCATTCAGCGAAAACTCAATGACATTGGAATTTATTCCTTTCAGCAGATCAGTGAATTTTCACCGCAGGATATTGATGCGGTGGCCGCATCACTGAAAGTCTTTCGAGGCCGTATCGGTCGCGACAACTGGATCGGGCAGGCAGCAGCCCTCCGGCTGAAGTAGGACATCCCTCACCCTAGATCGGGGAAGTCACTCACCAAACAAGTGAATTATTAAGCTCTCCCCTGCAACTATTTCCCATCAGCTATAATCTTTAGCAGGAGAAAAGTTTTTGCACTCCCAAGGGTAACCATTCTGCTCTTTGGGAGTACCTAAGTGCAGTAATCCTGAAATATGCTCCGAAATTACATTGTGGTGACCCTCCGCAACCTGCGCAAAAACGTCACCTACTCGTTCATCAACATTTCAGGTCTTTCCATCGGGATTGCCTGCACTTTGCTTATCACCCTGTGGGTCTTTGACGAACTTTCTTTCGACAAATTCCAGCCCAAGGCGAATCGGCTCTATCAGGTTTGGATCAATGCGCACTTCGACGGAAAAGTCAATTCATGGACATCCGTTCCTCAGCCAACGTATGAGGCCATGAAGGGGGAGGACAACAACATTAAAAATTCGGCCATTGCGGACTGGGGCGGCGATCACTTATATACTATCGGCGACAACCGGATTACCAAGCGGGCGTATTTTGTGAGTGAAGAGTTTCTGGAAATGTTTCAGTTTCCATTAATGAAAGGGGACGCCACCAGTGTGTTGGATGACCCAACATCAATTGTCATCAGCGAATCGATGGCGAAGATTTTGTTTGGTGACAAAGACCCCATCAACCAAACTATTCTTGTCGACAATGAGGTGGAACTAAAAGTCAC
>JANPES010000429.1:0-2427 GCA_031423035.1 Cyclobacteriaceae bacterium
GCAGCTCCAGACTTGAGCAGTTCCTTAGGCGCCTTAAGCGCGTTCATGAGCGGCAATTTTCTCATCTGTGTAGCCTCCGGAATCCTTTGCTGCACATCAATTGTTGTCTCACGAAGCTGCGTAGTTACCATGAAAAAGAACAGCAACATGAACACAACATCAGGCATAGAAGATGTCGGGATTTCCTGCTTCGGCTTTATCTTCCCTTTAAATTTTCCCATAGGTTAAATTTCTCGTTGTTTTAGTTGCCCACCTTGGTCGGTTCGGCGATAGAAAGATTCATCGGGATTTCAACAGTTCCATCCGGGCGCCTTCCACGGCCCTTGTCATAAAATTTCTGATTATCAGCTGTGGATAGGTCAGATGAAATTTCACGCCATTTGGAATTGGTCACCCCAGCGCGTTCCGCATAGATGTCATAATAGGCACCCTGAATAATATCCAAGATTTCTATAAACCGCCTATGTGTTGTCCCGCGATCCGTCTTATATGAAACAATTGCTTTTTCAGGGTTATCCGAAGAAGCAGGATCCACTCCGTTATTGAGGATAAACTTCTCAATCTGCTCGCGGAGTACAGTAATATCTGACATAGGTTCTCCTTCCACCAAGAGCGCGTCTGAAGAGTTTATTTGGATCTTGAACATATTCCGCTCCTGAACCTTGACGTCTTCGGGCGGGTTTGCTTCCGGTGGCGGAGGCAACTGGATACTCAATCCACGGTCATTGGCGATTGTGGTTGTCACCAGGAAAAACGTCAGCAGCAGAAACGCGATGTCCGCCATCGAAGCATTAGGAATTTCAGGCGTAGTTCTTGCCATTATTGTGTCGCTTTATGAAAGAAAGAATAAATCAGCCCGATAGTTGCAATGAGCAAGAAGACATAGAACATCATCAACCCGGCGCCAATCATTTTCGAAGCACCCGGTGTTGTGCCCAAAGAGGCAGTCTTCAAGGTAACTTCATCGCCAGAAATGCTGTACGCAATTACGAAGACCAAGACAAGGCCGCCAATGGCAGCTCCAGACTTGAGCAGTTCCTTAGGCGCCTTAAGCGCGTTCATGAGCGGCAGCACAACGACTGCCAGCATCGCAATAAAAAAGATGGCGTATCCAACGTACAATCCGACGCTTATTAAAGTGCAACCGAATTCGCTGATGCCAAAATCTATACAAGCCTGATCCATTATTTCGAAATTTTATGTTTCACCAACAAGTCAATCAGGGAAATGGATGCATCTTCCATCGCATTCACCAGACTATCAATTTTTGATACCAGGTAGTTGTACAAAACCTGAAGCGTCATACCCACGATCAGACCACCTACAGTTGTAATCAAGGCGATTTTCATACCACCGGCAACAACCTGAGGAGAGATATCACCAGCCGCCTCAATGGCATCGAAGGCAAACACCATCCCCACAACCGTTCCAAAGAATCCAAGCATGGGTCCGAGTGAAATGAACAAGGAAATCCAGATAAGTCCGCTTTCGAGTTTACCCATTTCAACGCCACCGTAGGACACAACTGACTTTTCAACCATGTCAACTCCTTCAGAGGCACGCATCAACCCTTGTGTAAAGATTGAAGCTACAGGGCCTTTTGTGTTTTTTGTGACATTCTTCGCTGCCTCAACGCCGCCTTTTTGCAATGCAGCTTCCACATCAAGAAGCAATTTCTTTGTGTTAGTAGTGGCCAGGTTCAGCATGATAATGCGCTCAATGGAAATAGCAAGGCCCAAAATCATACAAATAAGGATAGGCCACATGAAAGGGGCGCCTCCCTCAATAAATTTCTCCTTCAGAAGCTGATGGAAGCTTTGCTCTTCGGCTGCATCAACCACTGCGACGTCCGCTGCAGCAGTTTCTGCTACGGCAGGTTGTTCAGTAGGCGCGGCTGTGGCCGTTGTATCCTGAGCAAATGAGGCATAGGCCCCAAAGAGGAAAGTGAAGACGATAGCGAGAATCGAGAATTGTTTTTTCATGGTTTAAGGTTTAGTCTAATCTTGAAGTGGCCAAAATTAGAGTTTTTGTTCATTCCTAAACAAGAAAACACAATTTTTTCAAGGAAAAAACCCGCTTTTGTCGAACGCTCGTTTGGTTTAACCCTCCTAACGGCCAAAAGTCACTTTAAAAGGAGGGTTTTGACGTAAGTTTTGAGTTGACACCCTCCGGCGGAGCGAGGTCAGGCTTGCTCTATTGACTTTTGTTCTCTGGATGAGCTACTACATGGATATTATGAACCGATGGTTACCCGCCACACGGAAGTTGGTTAAGGGCAATTTTATCCATTTCTTTGTGGCCCTTTTATGGAGAGGTGTCCGAGTGGCTGAAGGAGCACGCCTGGAAAGTGTGTATGCTCGAAAGGGTATCGCGGGTTCGAATCCCGCCCTCTCCGCCAGCCAAGCCGCCGCGATAGCGGCATTTTTT
>JANPES010000430.1:0-3973 GCA_031423035.1 Cyclobacteriaceae bacterium
AACTTCACAGAAAGACCAGCATCCGCATTCTGACTTCCTCTAAGATTAAGGAAGCGTCCACCTGGGGTGGAGTGCCAAATAGGGCTCTCTAAACCATCGCTTCCAATAATGTCTAACTCTATTCCATTGGCGATTAGGACCCCAGTTAACCCAAATACATACGGTCTATCATCACCTCCTGTAAGTAAAGACACTTCCACTGACGTTTCTCCAGGGCTTACGCTCAATATTACCGTTGAATCATATCCAACTGACGCTCCATAGCTGCCTCCACCATACCCGTCGTGATCAAATCCATACAATTCGGAACGAAGTCGCACTTTGCCTTATAACAAGAGAGACAGTCCATGCGAGGGACAACTTTCTCGCCCAGGCCGTACAGTTCAATCTCCGCAGCGCTGGTAGGGCCGAACAAGACAATCGTGCGCCGATTTAACGCCAGCGACAGATGCATGGCTAACGTGTCCCCCGTAATCACCAGGCTGCATGCCCCGACAAGCGAAGCAAAGTGCCTGACAGGATGGTCGCAGCCGGCGTCGATAAGAGGTACACTCGAGCGCGACATGAGCCGTTCATGCCGCGCTCGTTCATCCGGTCCACCAAGAAGCACGAACTGTGCTGGTCGGTTTTTAGCCACACGCTCAACCAGCTCAAGATACCCCTCTTCGCGCCATTGTTTCAGTTCCCATCGGCGCCCTGCCCCGGTATTGAGGCCGATGATGGGGCGCGTGAAGTCGACACCGAGATTCTGCAGATGCACCTTACCTCGCTCTCGTTCTTCTTCCGTCAACTCAAGGACGTAGCGATGAGGACGCCCAGACAGACCTATAATGTCCGCCATCATGTCTTGATAAGTTTTAGTGCCTTGCCGCTTGAGGTCGTCGAACACCCCCATCTCTAACCACCTTCTGGCCGCAGCGTTGGTCGGCTGCACCCACCCATGCGGATCCAGGACGAATCCATCTTTCTTTGTGGCATTAGCGGCACTCGCAAGGGCCGCGCTTGTCTTTCCAGCGTCCAGATTAATCACGCGATCGAAGGCTCGCACCCCCAATTGTAAAAGAGCATCCTCACCGTAATCGAGAATCTCGGTAATGTAGGGGTTACGTTCCAGTAATGGGCGCGCCTCGCGTCTGGTGATCCAAGTAATCGAAGCCCTCGGATGCGCTTCGGCCAATGCAGGAAGCAATGCAGTGGTGCGCAGCACATCGCCCATTGCATCCAGCTTAATGATCAACAGACGTTCTTCGACCCGTTGGTAATGATCACAAGGACAGAGAACACCCGTCGTCTTGTGCCATGTGCATGGCCGATCTCCTAAGAAGAATCGGCAATCGAATGCGATCTCACGTGTCCCAGCATCAGAACCCACAAGACCTCCTTGATGACTTCTATCGTGTCCTGACATATCCGCGATAACGACGAAGAGTCATTCCGTTACAGGTTGAACCCTGCGGCTATACCAAGCCTTCCGGAATAAGCGAAGTCTCGCGAGAATGGGATCGGGAATATGGTCTACGAACTTCTTGTGTAGGCCCAGGCGGAGGGCGATCCGGCCCGTCTGAGTCATGGGATAGTAATAGCGAGGCAAATCGATCCGTTGGAACCCATTGTGGTCCTTGAAATCCATGAGACTATCCCGCTGTTTATTCCCATCACTGTACCTCGAGTACACGAGGTAAGGAATTCCATGGGTGGCACAGTAACGCACGGCTTCGGCCACCAATGCATTTGTTGGAGCTTTATCGCGGTGCTGGAAAAATGACAGAATGGAAGAAATACCCGCCTGGGTTCGCGTTTCATCACAATGCAACCTGACAAAACCTATCATGCGATCGTCAAAGTGGGCCCCAATAAACACGCTGCGGTCGAGAAATGTCGCCATCATCTTGCGCACCGTCGCGAGATCTTTCCCAAAGTGCGGGAATCGCTTGCCTTGCCGAATTTCGCATTCATTGTAAATAGCCCAGACACCTTCGATAAACGCGTCATCAAGCCGAGCCTCACGAATTATGACACCTTTTTTTTCAGCTCGGCGAGCCATGTTCCTGGTCTTGTCATTGATTTGCTTCGTCCACCAGTTATCAAACGTAGAAACCGGCAACACAGCCAGATTATCCCACTCCATGGGATATGAATATTTTGGCACGGTATCCGGCAATCGTTGCATAAATGTGAAAAGGTCAATCCGATCCTCAGATTTCCTCAGAAGATCGAGCGTCGCCTCCACATCATCCAAAAACTCATAGGTCTCTGCGGACAATCCGGCAATCCGAATCAGTCTTCCTTGGATTTTGATTTCTTGACCACAAACGTTCATAAAGGTCCGATTAAAATCAGTGCTGCCTCGTTTCGCTGATGGCCCGCTTAGACCTCACACGGTGAGGAGACTTGTTCTTAACGTGTTAGTGCCCTTTCAGCCATTCCTCAAATACGATCAGGCTAAATAGGATCTTGTGATTATCGCTTCGGCCGGACGAATGGTCTTGAAACAATGCCTGCACAGCCTTTGGACTGAGATATTGGTACATATGCGATTGGCCATCCATGAAGGTATCGGCCATCTTGCTATCCATCGCGCCGCGGAACCAATCATCCACCACATTCCCTGCAAATCCCCGCTTTGGGCGATTGACAACCACGCTGGGAAGATACGACTGACACACTTGCCGGTGGAGCCATTTCTGAGAACGGCCCCGCACTTTGAACTGCGCCGGGAGCCTTTCTGCAAATTGGACGATTTCCTTGTCGAGGTAGGGGACACGCAATTCGAGGCTATGGGCCATGGATAACTTGTCCGCGTACATCAACAGTTCATCAGGCAGCGTGGATCGCGCCTCCAGATACTGAAATCCTCCGAGATCGTCCGTTTCAGTCATCAATTCACTTAGATCTTCCCAGCAGTCCAATATCTTGTCCCCGGCATCGGCTGGTACGACCCCGTCCTGAAAGAGCCCATCGATTGTCGCCCCAGGAAGTATCGACAATACATTTTGATATCGCCGCATACGATCGGAAATGTCGAGAGAATAGAGCCCCCGCTTGAGCATCTCATTTCTCGGCAGCGCATGTATGGCCGAAGAAGTTACGGTTCGAGCCCACTTCGGTAAGTTCTCCCAATAGGCACCGTACCGAACGCCGAGATGGCGACGATAACCGCCGAACAGTTCGTCAGGCCCCTGTCCGATCAGAGCGACTTTGACGTCCTGCCTGGCCCGCTCACAGACAAAGTACATCGGAACGATAGATGATGTTGCAACCGGTTCTTCGAGACAGGCGACGATCTTGGGAAGCGCCGCTTCAAATGTGGATTGCGTCAATGTCACTGAGGTGTGCGCCGATGCCAGTTCACGTGCCGTTTCTGCGCCATCGGCTAATTCATCTTGAGCATAGCTTGTGCCATATCCCACGGTATAAGTCGGCCAGGACTTCCCGTAGAGATTCATAAGGGCCAGCAGGAGCCCGGAGTCGATGCCGCCGCTGAGCAGTAAACCGACTGGCACGTCGCTGATGAGGTGCCTTTTTACAGAATTTTTATAGAGCGCGAGCAGCTCTTCTTTCGCTTCATCGTCCGACTTAGCAGGCAAGAACGGAGCAGGCTTCGATCGGTACCAGCGACTCATGCGATGAGAGCCCCGTTCGACAACCAACTTGGTTCCCGGCGGAAGTTTTTGGACGCCCTTAAAGAGCGTATAGGGCGACGGCGTGTACCGATAGCGGAGAAACAGATTCAAAGAAGTTGGATCGACCTGAGCTTTTTCCTGGGTTCCTTGGAGTACCGCTCTGACCTCAGAACCGAAATACAGCCGATTGCCCTCGACCCTATAGTAGACTAACTTGATTCCGAACGGATCACGGGCCAATACGAGTCGTTATTTTATGACAACCCAAATTGCCAACCCCAACAAACCCTTAAGAACATCGAGGACCCCATATCCCCCCACCATGTATCCAAGAAAAAAAAACTCGGTAT
>JANPES010000431.1:0-5522 GCA_031423035.1 Cyclobacteriaceae bacterium
AACTTGGGAACAACGTCACACTTTGAAGGAACCATCTTGTCGATGACAGGCATAACACTCCAGACTGGAGCATCCCTCAACGGAAAGGCCCTGGCACAGACGGCAGTAATCCTTGATGCCAATGCAGTTACCAAAAAATAAAAAATCAAAGCACCTGCTTCAAAGAGAAGTTGTTCGGATGGGCAACTTCTTCTTCAAAAACTCTTAACACATTTTACATTTTGCGGTTTCTTTGCTTCTTCTGACCAGAGGAAATCACCTTTCTGCTTCAGGTTCAAAATAATGTAAAATGCAGAATAGCCAATCAAGAATGTAAAAGTGTTCACGAAGCTTGCGCGCCTTTTACATTTTGTATTTTAAATTTTTCGATTCTTTTTTAATATAGGTTCTACTGCTCCTTCAAACACTCCGTCGGGTTTACGCGTGCTGCACGGAAGGCCTGCATGCCTACCGTAAGCCAGGCGATGAGGAGAGCTGCGATTCCAGCACCAGCAAAGTACCAGAGCTTCAACTCGATGTGATAGACAAATCCGTCAAGCCAGTACTTTGTGATCAGATAGGATAGCGGTAACGCGATGAAGACAGCGGCAAGCACGATTCGTGTAAAATCCAGGGAGAGTAAAAACACAATTCCAATCTCGCTTGAGCCTAACACCTTTCTCAATCCTATTTCCTTTCTTCTCCGTTCAGCGGTGAAGGCGGCCAGACCAAATAGTCCAAGGCAGGAAATCATTATGGCTAGTCCGGCAAAGTAGTCAGAGAGAATGGCTACACGCTGTTCGGACACATATAGCGCCTGAAAATCCTGGTCCATAAACTTGTAATTGAAAGGAAACCCTGGGTTCACGCGGGTAAATACATTTTCCACCTGATCCAGTGCCTCACGTTCTCTTCCTGCTTCAAGTTTTACGAGGACATGCATCGTTTCAGCGGGATTCATCCGGAAGATGAACGGCTTGACCCGTTCACGGAATGATTCGTAATGAAAGTTCTTGACAACGCCGATAATTTTTACGGGCTTGTTCCAGAAGTCAATTTTCTTACCGATTGGATCCTTTAATCCCATGACATCAATTGCCGCCTGGTTGCAGATGATGACAGATGTCGAGTCTTGGAAGTCTCTCGAGAATGAACGACCGGAGGTCACTTCAATTCCCAACGTTTCAATCAAATCATAGTCAACTTGTACTGTGCTGAAGCGAACCATGTCATCAGGATTTTTTCCTTCCCACGACACGCCAATGGTATACTGATCGAGTCCGATGATATTTTGCCCGACCGTTGAGGCGTAGGAAACGCCAGGTAAGCTTCTTAGTTCAGCAAGAAATGATTCCTGGTGACCGGCTATTTCTCCCTCTTTGTCAAACACAATAACCCGGTCTTTGTCGAAGCCCAGGTTCCTGGTCTGAACAAATTCAATTTGATGGGAGACGACAATAACAGCGACGATAAAGATCACGGAAAGTGCAAATTGGAAAACAACAAGTCCTTTTCGTGCCCACTGTTCTCCCAGGGATGCTGAGAATTTTCCTTTGAGCACGGAAGCCGGAGAGAATCCAGATAGGTAAAGAGCCGGGTAGCTACCGGCAATGACTCCGGTGATTGTGGCGATCGCAACCAGGGCGATGACGAGCGACGGGGTGAACTTCAGCACCAGCACCTTTGCTGTAAGGAGGCTGAAACCTGGCAACAACAATTGCGTGAGCACCAAAGCCACGGTAAGTGACAAGAAGCTCATCAGCAAGGACTCTCCGAGATATTGAAAAATGAGAATACGCCGCCCGGCGCCAACGGCTTTCTTGATCCCCACTTCCTTGATCCTCCGGCTGGCCTTCGCCGTTGACAGGTTCATGAAGTTGATGCAGGCGATGAGGAGAATAAAAATGGCAATCAGCGAGAACAGCCGTACGTATTCAATTCGTCCTCCGGCTAAAACTCCGTTCTCGTACCGGCCATTGAGGTAACCATCGGAAAACGGTCGGAGGAAAAGTGTGACGTTAGCGTTGGCGCGTTTCGTTTTGATAAATCCCGAGATCTTTTCACTGGTTTGATCTGGATCGGCATGTTCGTCCAGAACCACAAATGTGCTCGGTCCATTATTGCCCCAGTTCTCATCACGTCCCGTGAGTTCGTGGAAAGCTTCCATGGTGATTAAGAAATCAAATTGCTGGGTGGATGAACGCGGGACATTCTTAAGAACACCAGTTATGACAGCTTGGTTTTTAAACTGAGCGATATTCCACTCCACAGACCTGCCAATAATATTTTCGGTGGTGCCGAACAGATTTATCGCCAACTGCTCAGATACCAGGATTGCATGAGGATTGGATAGGGCATTTTCACTTTCGCCATGCAGCAATGGAAAGGTGAATACGCGTAAGTATGCGGAGTCCACGAACTGACCTGCTGCCTTGACTTTTGTGGTTGAACCTTCGGGGGATAGCGTAAACTTGGTAAACCAGGATGCTGGTGCCAGGTTAACCGCGTGTTGGATTTCGGGGATCTCTTTCCCAAGCGCGGCAGCCAGCGGATGTGGTGTGGCCTCCATTGTCTCGATGCGATCGGAATTGTTGTGATTAGCCATCACTTGATACAACCGCCCTTCGTTTTCATGAAACGTATCCATCACCAATTCATCCGTAACCCATAAGTAAATGAGTAAAGTGCTGGCCAACCCAGTAGATAGGCCAATCAGGTTAATAAGAAACGAACTTCTGGATCGTGTGAAATTGCGGTAGATGAGCAGTAGGGTGTGACGTATCATGGATTCATTGATAGTTGTTTAGCCTGCCCCGGCTTATGTCAGGGTTGTTGGTTATTCGTTGGGTAGCAATTTTTCTAACCGCCGTACTTATGACTCAATAAACGTACCATGCCTAAAGTAGGCTCAGGTACTTGAATTTCAGCCACCAGGTGGTCAGTTTTGCAAGAAGGTGTTCGGTGGCGAACATCTTTTGTGGCAATGGACGCGGCCCGGCGCTTAACGCATGTGTCAAAAAGAAATATCTTCGCTCCCGAAATGAATAGTAAAACTCTTCAAAGCAAGCAATTACTCGGCTTCATCTGTCTCTTGCTTTTGGCCGGATGCAGTGGTTCAGCCGATCAAACCGCGGTGGATGATGAATTTGATTCTATTGTCTTTAGTTACCCGATTGGCGGACCACTTAACAAAGAATTCATAACCCTTACAGGGAAAACGTGGATTGTGCGCCAGACTCCGATGTCTGATTCCAGCATGGTTAATATCGCTGTTGAAGTCCGAGGATTCTCCGCGGACAGCGTCGTTGTAGAATTTGGAGAGAATGATCCGGTTGTTGCTATCCAACAGGCTGACCTTGATAAAGACGGATTTGAGGAGCTCTATATCGTCACACGATCTGTCGATCCCGAAGCTTATGAAACTGTTCTTGGGTTGTGTTCGAACCGGGATAAGTCGGTATCCATGATTTCGTTTGAAGGCGCAACTCCCTACAATACCAAAGAAGGAGAACCCTATTCAGACTATCAGGGCAAAGATACATTCACAATTAAAGATGGTGTTCTGATCAATAACTTCCCCATCTACTTGACAAATGGATCAGTCGGTGGCCAACGCACGGTGGTCTATGAGCTGGTGAACGGCGAGACATCCATGCGGCTTCGGCCCGTAGAGAAGAAGTAATCAGCTCACACTTCCTATGGCTTGTGCTCGATGTAGTGTTCCTTGAAACAACTCGCCTTAGCTTGCGCCTTGATCGTTGAAACGCCGCCGGTCATATTTGTGATATTCTTAAAACCCTGCAAGGACAGGTAGTACGCCGCGCGGGGGCTGCGGTGATTTTGACTGCAATAAACCAGGACTTCCCGATCCTTGTAATCCTTGATTTCTCCGAGTTTCTTTGACAAATCATCAATAGAAATATTCTTAGCGTTCTTGAAATGTCCATGTGAGGCAACACCTGTGATGGTGCCGGCGAATTCTCCAGGTGAGCGGACATCCAGAATGAGGGCATCGGGGCTGACGGCGATCCGGGCACAAAAGTCCTTGGGGCTAAGGTTTGTGAATGTCACAGTTGACTTATCCACTAACGGCATTTGGCATTGGGTACAATTGCCGGATTGGCTGTGCACTTCGTCATCGCACGGAAGCCCACAGGGCTGACACACGTATGATTTCTTCTGTCCTTCGACTTGGAGAACAAAGGCGAGGATAGCAAATGTAAAGAGCAGCAAAGCCTTCATGGGAAGTTGATTGGGGCTGAAATTGCGATATTCGAGGAAAAAGATGCTAGTCTGTATACGAGGGTTTTCTTTTTTCTGTTACAGCGCGGAAGGATTCTGTCAGATCATCGGATAACAAGTGAGTAGAATTCCACCTTGCAATGAAATCAAGCCCTTCTTCAACTGAATGATCCCGGGCATGCCGCAGCACTTCTTTGGTGCCGCGAATGGAGAGTGGCGATTTGGAGGCAATCTGACCAGCGAGTTTATAAACACCTTCGAGCATTGCTTCTTTTGTTGAGAAACTTTTATTGACCAACCCTATCTCAACAGCCTCTTGAGCCAAGACGGCACGACCAGTAAGCGCCATTTCTGCTACCGTGGCCGGCCGGACAAACTTGGGCAAGCGCTGCAAGGTTCCCAGATCAGCAACCATCCCCATGTCAATTTCCTTGATGGTGAAGTAAGCATCTTCAGTGCAGTATCTGAGATCGCAGGCCGCGATGATATCCACACCACCACCGATGCAGCCATTGTGAACAGCTGCAAGAACCGGCTTAGTGCACCTTTCCAGCGCACTGACGCAATCCTGGAGTTTCTTGACCATTATATATAGTGTCTCAATTCGGTCTGTGTCAGATGGAATTTTCTCAAACTGTTTTACCGACATGAGTAACTCCAGGTCAATCCCTGCGCAAAATAATTTTCCTTCACCCGACAGCACAATTACCCGCACATCCTTGCGCGCGCTCAGTTCATCCGCAATTGCCTTGAGTTCCTCCCAAGCGGGCATATGAAGCGCATTTGCCTTCTGTGGCCGGTTAATGGAAACCTGCGCAATGTTTTCAGAGACGGATACAAGAAGATTTGTATAGTTCATGTTTGTATGGCTAAGTTTTATCCGCTGCTCCGACTTCTTAGGCAGCTTGCCTCCCTATGGTTTGTGGAAAGTAGGATTTCACGTATCTATGCCTTATATAAGGTTTGAAGATACAGCCGGAAGTAGAATTCAGCAAAACAACCAATCGTTGAGGACCTAACAACCATGTTACTATGAAGACTTTGCTTTCCATTTTGATTGTTCTGGCAGTTCAATCGGCACTCGGTCAATTGAATCAGCAGCTTTACAAGGACCATGGGATGTATATGGAGCCTGCGGTTGCGACCCGGAGGGTTAAGCACGAAGACGTGGTTCGTGCATTAAAATCCCACGGAAAGGAGTTTCGAATAAGACAGGTTGGTAGATCGGTAGAGGGAAGGTCCATAAACATGATTTCCTATGGCAATGGACCGGTCAACGTGCTCATGTGGTCGCAAATGCA
>JANPES010000432.1:0-5855 GCA_031423035.1 Cyclobacteriaceae bacterium
AGAACAACTAAATCGCAGAACCTTGAATATTACGCTTGATCAACCCTCGTCCACAGACGGGCTCATAAAAATCACACTCACCGAAACGGATTACCATCCGAAGGTAGAGGAGAAAGTGCGCGAGTACTCCCGCAAGATGAACATCAAAGGCTTCCGTCAGGGCAAGGTCCCCGCTGGTGTTGTTCGTAAAATGTACGGACGATCCATTCTGGTAGAGGAAGTCAACCACCTGCTGTCGCATTCAGTTTCTGAATATATCAAAGAGAAGAAGTTGAAAGTCCTCGGCGATCCGCTCCCCAACCACGACAAAGCACGTCAGATTGACTGGGATAATCAGAAAGACTTTGAATTTGAATTCCAAATTGGTCTCGTAGAGAACTTTGCCGTTGACCTTTCTTCGAAATTATCAGTCAAGTCTTACCTTATTGAAGTTGATAAGAAGGTAATTGATGATGCCATCGCCGATATGAAGAGGAGGTTCGGAAACATTACAAACCCGGAGGTGAGCAGCGCTCATGACAACATCTTCGGTGAAGCAACCAATGTGCCCGGCGAAAAGAAATCATCTTACATCCAGGTTGAAAAGCTCTCGAAGAGTGAACAGAAGAAATTCATTGGCTTGAAAAAAGACGATGAAGTTACGTTTGAGATCGAAAAACTTTCTGACGATGCCGTGGTTCTGTCACAGGCCGTAAACTCAACCAAAGAAGAAGCCAAAAACCTGAAAGGCACTTACACGTTGAAAGTCGCCACCATCAGCCACATGGATCCAGCGGAGATGAATCAGGAATTATTTGACAAGGTGTTCGGTAAAGATGTTGTGAAAACTGAGGAGGAATTTTTTAATAAGATCCGCGAGACCATCTCCGAAAACTATCAACGCGAAAGCACGCATCTTCTGGAGCACGAAATTCAGCATCACCTGGTCGACCACACGAAAGTCAATATGCCAGACAGCTTCCTAAAGTCATGGCTCAAGGCTTCAGGAGATGGCAAGATCACCGATGAGGTGATCGACAAGGAATTCGAAGACTACAAGAAAGGCCTCAAGTGGGACCTCATTAAGAACAAGATTGCCGATGAGCACAATGTAAATATTGAAAGCGGCGAAGTCCGCAACCGGGCCAAACAACTGATCGCCCAGCAATTTGGAGGAGCCGCGATTGCTGAGCAGTTGGGAGACAAATTTGATTCGATTGCCGACAACTACCTGTCGGGTCAAGATGGCAAAGGCGAGAACTTCATGCGTCTCTACAATCAGATCCGCCAGGAGAAAATCATGACGGTCGTTAAAGAAAAGATCACGCTGAGCGAAAAGAAAGTCTCCCTGGACGAATTCAAGAAGCTAGCCGAGGCCCACGCACACGAATAGGTAAACGAACCTCTTCAAGGAGACATTTGTTGTAGGGTTTTGAGGCGGAAAGGTCTTTTTTATCGCTGAATTATTCTTTAACATTGACTTTGGTTCAAAGGTAAAATCCGCGCTAGAATAAAATGCGCACCAATACGTCTATAACAGGAAAGAGCTAAACAAATTTTAGGCAACACTATGGATAAGAACAACGAATTCAGAAAGTACGCGATCCAGCACATGGGCATGAGTAGCAACACGATTGACGGCTACGCCCAGAAGATTGAGAACATGACGCAGTATGTAATTGAAGAGCGGCCAGGAAATTTCAGGGCCATCGACGTGTTTACCCGTTTGATCTCAGACCGCATCATCTTCCTTGGTATGGGTGTTGACGATCAGGTCGCCAATCTTATCACTGCGCAGTTGCTATTCCTGGAGTCTGCAGATCATAAGAAGGATATTATCATGTATATCAACAGCCCGGGCGGATCCGTTTACGCAGGCCTTGGAATCTACGATACCATGCAATATGTAAACCCGGATGTTGCCACCATCTGTACCGGGCTCGCCGCATCCATGGGGGCGGTACTGCTCGCAGCGGGAGCGCCAAAGAAACGGTCAGGTCTGCCACACGCCCGAATCATGATTCACCAGCCATCATCCGGCATGCAGGGGACTTCAAAGGACATGGAGATTTCTTTGAAACAAACCATTGAAATCCGGGAAGACCTTTATAGGATTCTTGCCAAACACAGCGGTCAGCCGTTTGAGCGGATTGAAAAGGATTCAGATCGTGACTACTGGATGCGTTCCATCGAAGCCAAAGAATACGGATTGATCGACGAAGTCCTCGAAAAGAAGAAATAAATCGATTTGAAGATTTGAAGATGAATTCATCCCTCGGGTCTTCAAATTCCCGCATTGATTAACCATAGCCAATTAATTGGTACCTTTGCATCCTTGAACAATTGACTCATTTAGAAGTGCCCAATGGCTGAAGTAACGTGCTCATTTTGTGGGAGAAGCAAGAAGGACGTAGACCTGATGATCTCAGGTATACATGCTCACATTTGTGATAAATGCGTCACCCAGGCTACCCAGATCCTGCAAGAAGAAAAGAAGAACAAGATTGAAGCAGGAAACACGCCCAACTTCAAGCTGATCAAGCCGAAAGAAATCAAGAAGTTTCTGGATGAATATGTCATCGGGCAAGATCAGGCAAAGCGGGTACTCTCAGTTGCTGTCTACAATCACTACAAGCGCCTGATGCAGCGGAAGACGGAAGTCTCCGATGTGCAGATTGAAAAATCAAACATTATTATGGCCGGTGAGACGGGTACGGGGAAAACGTACCTGGCCAAGACGCTCGCCAAGATCCTGCAAGTTCCTTTTTGTATTGCGGATGCTACGGTGCTCACAGAGGCCGGCTATGTAGGGGAAGATGTTGAAAGCATTCTGACCCGCCTCTTACAATCTGCTGATTACAACGTTGAGGCTGCTGAACGTGGAATCTTCTATATCGACGAAATTGATAAGATCGCACGCAAGTCAGATAATCCATCTATCACCCGCGACGTAAGCGGTGAGGGTGTGCAGCAAGCCTTGCTAAAACTCCTGGAGGGCACTGCGGTAAACGTTCCCCCGCAAGGTGGACGCAAGCACCCGGATCAGAAGATGATTACGGTGAACACCGAGAATATCCTGTTTATCTGCGGTGGCGCGTTTGAGGGAATTTCAAGGCTGATTTCACGTCGCTTGAATACACGACCTCTTGGTTTTTCAAACTCAGATGGGCTTCACCCCAGCGATATTGACAACGACAACCTGCTTCAGTTCGTCTCTGCACAAGACCTCAAGAGCTTTGGCTTAATTCCAGAATTAATTGGCCGACTCCCGGTGGTCTCCTATTTGAACCCCCTGGATCCTGTTGCCCTGAAAAAAATCCTGGTTGAACCCAAGAACGCGCTCGTAAAACAATACAAGAAACTTTTCGAAATGGAAGGTATCGAACTGGAATTCAAAGATGGAGCCCTCGATTTCATCGTAGAAAAGGCCATGGGATTCAAATTAGGAGCGCGCGGCCTTCGTTCTATTTGCGAAGCCGTAATCATTGATGCGATGTTTGAAATGCCTTCTGAAAAGGGCACCGAAAAGTTGGTGATCAATCGCGCTTACGCAGAAGAGAAATTTAGCAAGTCACGTTACAGCAAGCTGAAGGTAGCCTGAGCTGTCCGGTCATCCGACCAAAATTCAATATCCGTTGACGATCCGATTGTGTTTGTCGTTGATGCTACTATCCGTTTTTTCACATGGGCAAGTTGTTGTTCGATTCTCTGTCTTAACGAAACGGCGGCTTTTTCCGGTTATGCAGATGACTATGCCAATATTGGTAAGTATATCTTCCTACGGGACTGGGAGAACTTCTATCATTATTCCTTTGAAGCCAACACGTGGAGTAAATTAGAATTCAGAAAGAAACTCATTAAACTTGAGAAGTGGGCACCAAGAGCAATAAACCCCTATGCCCGCAGGCAGAAAAGAATACAACTTCCCATTCTCTCCAATCCTCACAGGGTATCTCGGTATATATGATACCAATACACAAGGGTATACTGAATTTCCAACTAACGTCAAGGACCAATATGGCGTTATCTGTGTGCGCGACAATAAGATATATTATTTCGGCGGAATTGATGTGGACTATCCCGGTTGGATCGACCGGAACATGTACGTCCTTGACCTGGCTACTTTGCCGAAGTAACCTCCTGATGAAGGTATCCGGTCATCAATTTCGCAGCATTCGCTGACGCTGACCCGGTATCGAGCAACCGATAGATCTTTTCATATTCGATATCCATTCCGCTGCGGTACCCTTCATCACTGACGAGCCTCTCCAATTCAGTTGAAATATCCCGGACATTGGCATCCTCCTGAATGAGCTCACGAACAACTTCTTTCCCCGCGATCAGGTTTATCAAGGAAATAAATTTTACCTGAACGACGGCTTTGCCAATTTTCATTTCCAACCATCCGGCTCGATAAATGCACACCTGGGGAACTTTCAACAAACCTGTTTCAAGGGTAGCAGTACCTGAAGTAACAATGGCGGCGCGTGCCACGCTTAGTAAATTGTACGTGTCCCCAAATACAATCCTGACACTTCCAAGCGCACGAAGCGGATCATACAAAGCGCTGTCGATCCCGTCAACCGCGGCCACAACAAACTGAAACTGGGGGTGAAGTCTCACCACCTCTGCCAGCAGTGGCACCGTGCGCACTAGTTCCATTTTACGGCTTCCGGGGAGCAACGCAATAATTGGTTTGCCGGAAACAAAGCCCTGTTTCAAAGCAAAATTAGCATCGAAGTGAAAAGCTTTGATTGCATCCAGCACTGGATTGCCGACATAGTCAACATGAAAATCGTATTTCTTATAGAACTCCTTCTCAAACGGGAGGATGACAAACATCCGATCTACGTTGGCTTTGAGCTCCCTGGCACGGCGCTGGTACCACGCCCATACTTTCGGAGGTATGTAATAGAAAGTCTTGATGCCACGCGGCTTCGTGAACTTGGCTATCCTTCTGTTGAACCCGCCGTAATCAATGAGTATCACGACATCTGGCTTAAACTTCTGGATATCTTCCTTACAAAATTTCAACATGCGGCGGATCGTCCCATAATTTGCAATCAGTGTAATAAACCCCATGAATGCCATCTGCTCATAGTGAACGGCCAGGTCTGCTCCCGCCTCCTGCATACTGGCGCCCCCGAATCCACGCACCACTACCTGCGGGTCTTCCTTCTGCAAGGCCTTAATCAAATTTCCCCCGTGTTGATCGCCAGAACGCTCACCCGCAATGATATAGTACCGCATGCTGATCCAGGTTAGGCGTGATGTGATCTATTCACCAAAATACTCAACGTAGTTGCGCGGGGTCTCATAGAGCCTCACGGAATAAAGGATAGAACGGGAAGATAATCCGGTGATTGCGGGTGCCAGTATTTTCCAGATCTCGGCGGCCAGATTTTCTGTGCTGGCCATTTTCCCTTTCATGAAATCTACATCGAGGTTCAGGTTCTTGTGATCGACTTTGTCGATGACGCTGGCACGGATGAGGGTACTTAATTGCTTCAGATCAATAACAAATCCTGTGTCAGGGTCAGGATCCCCCTTGACGGTAACGATTAAGTCGTAGTTGTGACCATGCCAGTTTTCATTGGCACAAGGTCCAAAAATATCGAGGTTCTTCTCTTTGCTCCAGGCCGGATTGCTCAGCTTGTGAGCAGCGTTGAAGTGTTCTTTGCGGCTGACGTAGACCATAAACTGCCCTCCTTCGCGGGCACACGACCCTCTTGCGGCTTCGAGAGGCAAGCCACAAATATACATTAACTTGCAGCAAATAGAATCCATCATGATTGTCGTCACCGGTGCCGCAGGATTTATCGGCAGCTGTTTAGTCAGAAAACTGAATCAGGAGAACTTCAATGCTGTTGTCGTGG
>JANPES010000433.1:0-8227 GCA_031423035.1 Cyclobacteriaceae bacterium
AGAGCGTCGTACTTCCTAACAGGAAGGACCCCGTACCTGGAGACAGGATCGGGGGCCAGAGAGTGCCACAGAAAACAGACTACCTCCCTGGATTTTTCCCGGGAGGAAAAGGTGAAAAGGTGGAGTAAGAGCCCACCGCTCCGATAGTGATATCGGAGGCATGGCAAACCTTACGAGTTGAAAGGCCAAACAGTCCCGGTCAAGAGAACGGCTCGTTCACATCTGATCCCGATAGCTATCGGGATTGGGTATCGGGACGGGTAGGCTGATTGAGCCCGTCAGTGATGACTCGGCCAGATAAATGATGGGAACCCCGCCTCGGCGGGAGACAGAACCCGGCTTACAGGCTTGCATTTTTTTAACATGAAACCTGTTGCGTGAAAGCGCAGCAGGTTTCGCTATTTTTGCCCTATGCCAAAGATCCTCATCATTGAAGACGAAGCCAGCATCCGGGCCGTGCTGAAAGACATTCTGTTGGACCAGAAAGAACTCAAGTTGGAAGTGGATGAAGCCAAAGATGGTGCTGAGGGCTTGCATATGCTTGAGATCACATCCTATGACCTTGCCTTCTGCGATATCAAGATGCCCAAGATGGACGGTATGGATGTTCTTCAAAAGGCTAAACAGAAGAATATCAATTGTCCGTTTGTAATGATCTCTGCTCACGGCACTACCGAAATGGCCGTGGACGCCATCCGCATGGGTGCCTATGATTTCCTTCAGAAGCCCCCTGATCTGAACCGCCTGCTTATTACCGTGCGCAACGCACTGGATCGTCAATCCTTATTGAAAGAAACCAAATCTTTGCGAAAAAAAGTGTCTCGTAAATACGAGATGATTGGCAAGTCGGCGGCGCTTGAGCGTGTGCGGGAAATGGTTGATAAAGTGGCGCTTACTGAAGCCCGTGTGCTTATCACTGGACCCAATGGCAGTGGGAAAGAACTCGTAGCGCGGGCGATTCACGAAAAGAGCAACCGGAGCGATGGCCCATTCGTTGAGGTCAACTGCGCGTCAATTCCGAGTGAGCTTATTGAAAGCGAACTTTTCGGTCATGAGAAAGGTTCCTTTACTTCCGCGATCAAGATGCGTGTTGGGAAATTCGAGCAGGCTGAAGGAGGAACATTGTTTCTCGACGAAATTGGAGACATGAGCCTGGCGGCGCAGGCGAAGGTGCTGCGGGCCTTACAAGAAAATAAAATAACGCGGGTAGGCGGCGAGAAGGATATCCCAGTGGATGTACGTGTATTGACCGCAACCAACAAAGACCTTAAAAAGGAAATTGTGGAAAACAGGTTCCGTGAAGATTTGTATCACCGCCTGGGCGTCATCCTCATTGCGGTGCCATCCCTTTCAGAACGGAAAGAAGACATACCCTTGCTGGCCGAAAAGTTTTTGAATGACGTGTCGGAAGAATACGGTTCGAAAAAGAAAAAACTGGATGCAAAAGCGGAGAAACTTCTGGAAAGCTATCCCTGGACAGGAAATATCCGGGAATTAAGAAATGTAATCGAACGCCTCGTCATCATGGCGGGAGACACGATCCATGCTGAAGACGTAAAAAAGTACCTCTAGGAGGACTAGATACGGTGCGTTACGGGCTTTTTAACCTCGTTCTTGCTGTAGGTAGGGCAAGTGTACTGGCTGCAGGAAGCCAAGAACATGACCAGGGCAGCAAAGGCAAGTACTTTCTTCATAATCGTAGGGTTTACTTCCAACAAAAATAGGAATACTGGCCTTTTTAACAAACTCAACGTATGTTTTTGTCGATTTGGCGATAAAAAAGGTCATTCCACCAGTAGATTACATCCCCTGGCGTCACTGGTGTCAATACGTCCAAGTACCTCAAAGTGACCCTGATGGTTGATTCTTCCTAAATCCTGGGTTTCAATGAACGCACAGGAATGGGTATTTGCGAGGTCTACCACATTTATTATCCCGGCTAAGCGCATTTCGGTTGAAAATGGGTCATTAACTTCTTTCAGAATCAACCGCATGGAAGCCGGGCACCGAAATAACCCGTCCCCGGAAGAGTATGCCTGAGAAAGAAGTTCGGTCATGCCATATTCGGAATGAACTTTTTGAACGTTGAAACTCCTTTTCAGGATTTCGTGCAACTCTTCGCGGGTAATTTCGGGTCGGCGCCCTTTCATGCCACCAGTCTCCATAACGATGCATTTGCTTAAATCCACTTCATACTGCTCGGCCAGTTGTAACAAGGCAAATGTTACTCCAAGTAAGAGCACTTGCCTGTCGTCCCTGATTACTTCGAGCTCTTTCACAAGCCGGTCCAGGTCATTTAGAAAAAAGCCAGATGCAGGGGAATGACTCTCGGCAATAAAATGGCTAGCCATGGCTACCAGTGATGAGCCCGTACGTTCCAGGTACGAGGGAAGGAGGCAAAACACATGGAATCGACTCAACGGACCATAGGTGTCTTCAAATATTCGCTGGCAATGGTGATAGTAGAATTCACGTGAAGGGACCGCATGCCTGCTAACGGACTGACCTCCGGTGCCACTGCTTGTAAACACAGCTTCCGGCCTCCATTGGCCAGTTATGATCTCGTGGGACTTGAATAAGGTAATGGGAAGGAAGGGTATTTGTGATACCGCAGCTATTTGGCCTGACGATACCCCGATCTGAGTGAGGTATTGCTTATAAACAGGGTTACCTTCCGCCTGGAAATGGAACAGCCGCAACGCAATTTCATTGAACGCGAAATCGTTAAGCGGATATAAATCCGGGGCAAAACTTTCAAAAGTCTGCAAGGGTGTACAATTTTACAGGTTTGTAAATGTAAAATAAATGAAGTCGCTGGGAAATTGGATTGCGGTAAGCGGGGTTTTGACGCTGCTCCTGGCATCTTGCTTCGATCCTCCACAGTATAATGTCATCCCATCGATAGAATTTGAAAGTATCACGTTCGTAGATGTTGCTAATGTCTCGGACCCTGATTCTCTAATTCTTGCCATTCGGTTTAAGGACGGGGATGGCGATATGGGGCTGGATGCCAACGACCCCACCGACACATTGTTTCCGTTTCAGGTCCGTACTTTTTTCGACACCATTGCCAACAGTCAATTGGGATACTATTATCCTTATGCCGACGGTCCATTTGTCACTTACAGGACCAAAAGGGTGAATCCTGACTATGACACCCTCCCCGCATTTGTCAAGCCGTACAACTGCGTGAATTGGCAAATACTTACAATCCAGAACCAGGTGGATACATTTTATTACCAACGGAACCAGAACCATCATAATATTTTCGTCGATTTTCTTGTCAAGAACAATGATGGCACCTTCACCGAGTTTGACTGGACCAAAGAGTTTGCTTACCCACAGTGCGGAATTACGCTCGATGGTCGGTTCCCCATTTTGTCCAAAGATCTGAGCACGAAAAGTGCATTGGACGGGCGAATCAGATATGCGATGCCCTCTACTGGCTTCCTGTTTCTTTTCAGCATCAAGACGCTCAAACTCCGGGTCACGATTCAGGATCGGGCCCTCCGCAAGAGTAATACGATTGAGACCCCTGAGTTTACGTTGCAACAAATCAAAAAGAGCGGCTAAGGGTTGCTGTACAATGCTGGATAGCGGAGTGGATCTCCTTCGTGCATCAGAACATAGATACGATCAACCATTTCTTCAACATTGGGTTTAGAGAAATAGTCTCCATCACTACCGTATGCAGGGCGATGCTCTTTGCTTGAAATGGTTATCGGTTGTGCATCGAGAAACCGGAAGGCCCCTTGTTTCTCCACCACCTGGTGCATCATGTATGCCGTAGCACCTCCGGGAACATCTTCGTCTGCAAAAACCACCCGGCTTGTCTTACGCACGGACTCAGCTATAATATGATTGACATCGAAAGGAAGCAGTGATTGCACATCTATGATCTCGCACAAAATACCCAGTTTCTCCAACTCAATAGACGCCTCCATCGCAATCCGGCACATCGACCCATAGGTTACCACCGTAACGTCAGTTCCTTCCCTAAGAACTTCCGGTACGCCAAGGGGTACAGTAAAGTCGCCAATATTTTCTGGAAGGTGCTCTTTCAGTCGGTATCCATTCAGACACTCAATGATGAGGGCCGGATCATCGGATCGTAACATCGTGTTATAGAAGCCTGCTGCCTGAGTCATATCGCGGGGAACAAGTACGTGAACACCGCGCAAGCTTCCCAGGATCATACCCATGGGTGATCCGGCGTGCCATACGCCCTCCAGACGGTGACCCCGTGTGCGGATGATCAATGGTGCCTTCTGCCCTCCCTTAGTTCTGTACTGAAGTGAAGCAAGGTCATCAGACAAAATTTGTATCGCGTAGAGCAAATAATCCAGATACTGAATTTCAGCGATGGGCCGCAAGCCGCGAAGGGCGAGGCCGATGCCTTGACCGAGAATCGTGCACTCCCGAATTCCAGTATCCGTCACGCGCCATATGCCATATTTCTCCTGCATTCCGGCAAGGCCCTGATTCACATCCCCAATTTTTCCGACATCCTCTCCAAAGGCCAGCACCCGCGGATCACGATCAAAGGCGGCCTGAAAACAATGTTGAAGCACTTCGCGGCCATCGACCAGCGGAGCATTTTCAGCGAACTGTGGCTTCACTTCCTGGACCGCTAGCGCAGAACCACCGGACTCGCTAAACATGTTCGAACTGAATCGCTCATAATTTTCACGTTCTATACGCTCCACCCAGCCGCTTACTTTGTCCCGCGCTACTGATGGTTCGCCGTGCATCATCCAAACGGCCCGCTTCGCCGCCTTCATCGCATCATGTCGCAGTGGGTTAATCGTGGCAACGAGTTTTGATTTCAATTCAGATACCTCGGGGACGATTCCCGCAGCATCATCCAGATAGCCTTCCAATTCGTGCTGATCGTTTTGAATATCCAGATTGAATGCTTTCCAGGCAGCCTCGCGCTCCCCTTTTGCAAAGACTTTCGCTTCCTTTTCCAACTCATCCAACGCAGAAGCAGTTGTCATTTCGTTTTCCAGGATCCATTCCCGCATCTTCTTGATGCAGTCAAAGCTAGCCTCCCACGCGAGTCGCTCTTTACTTTTGTAACGCTCGTGAGAACCGGATGTTGAATGACCCTGAGGCTGTGTCATCTCAGTCACATGCACAATCACTGGAACATGCTCCACACGGCAAATCTTCTCCGCTTGCTCAAATGTCTTACACAGTCCATCATAGTCCCATCCCTGAACTGTGAATATCTCGAATCCATTATCGTCCTTATCACGCTGAAAGCCAGAGAGAATTTTTGAGATACTCCCTTTCGTAGTTTGGTATTCAGCGGGAACGGAAATTCCATAGCCATCATCCCAAATGGCCGTGAGCATTGGAATCTGAAGAACGCCAGCCGCATTAATGGCCTCAAAAAACATTCCCTCCGACGTCGACGCATTTCCGATTGTTCCGAATGCGACCTCATTCCCCTTGTTGGAGAGGTTCGTAAATTCAGATAGGCCTTTATTATTCCTAAAAAGCTTGGACGCGTATGCCAGCCCGACCAGCCTAGGCATTTGCGAAGCTGTAGGGGAAATATCGGAAGAACTGTTCTTTGACTTTGTAAGGTCCTTCAGTTCACCGTTTTCATTCAACATCCGGGTTGCGTAGTGGCCGTTCATCAACCTGCCTGCAGAAGCCGGGTCAGCCTGAACATCCGGATGGGCATACAATTGAGCAAAGTACTGCTGTAACGTAAGCTCGCCGATGGCCAGCATGAAGGTCTGATCGCGGTAATATCCTGAGCGAAAATCGCCGGGGCGGAACACGCGGGCCATCGCCAGCTGTGCCACTTCCTTGCCATCACCGAAGATGCCGAACTTGGCCTTGCCCATGAAGACTTCCTTGCGGCCAATCAGGCTTGCCTCGCGACTGGCGCAGGCCAACTTATAATCAGCGAGGATTCCGGCAACCTTCTTTTCAGAAAAAAGGGGATTCACTGTTTTTGTCTGGCTCATGTTAACTTCAGTATCCTGAATTGTGATGTACGACGATGAGGTATTCAATCAAAATTAGAGAAATTAAGGAGAGCCTTCAAACCTCTTTTTTCAGGCCAAATATTCTAGGGCAACGCGAATCAGGTACCGAAGAATTTCACCCAATCACCACCTTCCACCAAAGGTTCGGGTCCGGATGCAGAATGGAGATAAATGCCGGTTCGCATACCCCGAATTACCACTTCATCATAGTGATATCCTACACTCAATTCCAGTTCATGGATTGCCCGTTCCACAACAGGATCAATAATCTTATAAACTTCGACCACGGTTGTGTCCGTTTGCAGGCCAGTTTTCACGGCATAGGGATAGTAACGCATCGCGTGGAGCCGGTAGCCCTGCACCGTCTCGATAAACAGAAGTGACATTCCTGCCTGGTGCCTTCGGTGGTTACTCATCCCCTTGCGGAGCGAGCCGTAAAACGCGTAGATAGAATTCGGATTCACTTGGGCACAGTCAATTTTGATCCTAAGGGCCCTAAAACTAGTGTGTTTTCTTCTAACTTTGGGCAATCAGGAGTCAGGAGTCAGGAGCACTTCGAACCTAAACACTTCAAACACATTAACACGTCAAAACGTCTACACCTTAACACATATTCCAATGATCGTCGGCGTACCCAAGGAAATCAAGAACAATGAAAACCGCGTAGCGCTCACTCCTGCCGGAGCACAAGAGCTGACTCGCCGCGGACATACCGTTTACATTCAGACCCTGGCTGGCGACGGCAGCGGTTTTACCGATGAGGAATACGTTCGGGCGGGTGGAAAAATTCTTCCCACGGCGGAACAGGTGTTTAACATCGCTGAAATGATTATCAAGGTGAAAGAACCCATCGAACAAGAGTATGGCCTTATCAAGAAAGACCAACTCGTGTTCACCTATTTTCACTTTGCATCTTATGAACCCCTCACCCACGCCATGATTAAGACCGGCGCGGTTTGCCTGGCGTATGAAACGGTAGAACGCATTGACGGAAGTCTACCGCTGTTGATACCAATGAGTGAAGTAGCTGGCCGCATGGCAATTCAGGAAGGAGCGAAATATCTGGAGAAGCCATTGAAAGGGCGCGGAATATTGTTGGGCGGCGTCCCTGGCGTTATGCCTGCGAAGGTTTTAATCCTGGGCGGCGGTGTGGTAGGAACCAATGCAGCCAAGATTGCTTCGGGTATGGGGGCCGATGTAATTATCACAGATGTTAACTTAAACCGCTTGCGCTATCTCGATGATGTGATGCCAAAAAATGTTCACACCATGGCATCGAACGACTATGTACTTCGTGAATTGGTCAAAACACATGACCTAATTGTAGGTGCCGTGCTTATTCCCGGTGCAAAGGCACCGAAGCTGATCACCAAAGACATGCTCAAGACCATGCGTCCCGGTACAGTACTCGTGGACGTTGCCGTTGATCAAGGTGGATGTATCGAAACTTGTAAACCTACTACCCACGAGAATCCTACTTACATCATTGATGATGTGGTCCACTATTGTGTGGCCAACATGCCAGGCGCTGTTCCATATACCTCTACGTTGGCATTGACCAATGCTACGCTCCCTTACGCGATTAAACTTGCTGGCAGCGGCTGGAAGAAAGCATGCCAGGACAGCATGGAACTGCGCAAAGGACTCAATGTGATTCAGGGCAAGGTGGTATACAAAGCCGTTGGAGAGGCTTTCAATCTTCCGTACACGGAGGTGAAGGAGTTTTTGGTTTAGAGGTGTTGGCTATTAGCTGTTGGGTGTTGCAGGCAACGCTTTCGGAAATAAACCGTTTACTCATCGATGCGCCGTTTGTTATACCTCCATGGTGTTTGGCTGATTGTCCTTGTTATTTCCGGTTTCACCTTCTCTGGAGGCGACCCCATAAAACTCATTGCAGAGACCAACCACTCTACCATCCAGTTTTCTGTACCTATCTCCAGCGGGTTAACCCGGATTACCGGGAAGTTTAATACTTTCTCCATCGACATTGACCTTATTGACAATGAAATCACCCGCTCCCGGATTAAGGCAGTGATTCAGGTGAGCAGCATCAACACGGGCATTCCGGCCCGGGATGAAGACTTGAAGACGGCTGATTTCTTTGACACGGAGAAATATCCTCAAATCACTTTTGTCAGTGACAGGATAGAAAAGACCGAGAGCGGTTATATCGCGACCGGACAATTTCAGATGCATGGTGTGACGAAAACCATTCAGCTTCCGTT
>JANPES010000434.1:0-2675 GCA_031423035.1 Cyclobacteriaceae bacterium
CGGTGACGTAATCCAAAGTGGGTTGGCAAGTGATCGTTTTCACTGACAGGGAGGACGCAGCGAGCGGCTTTGATGCGACCTTTGTAGATGACCACCGCACCGTCATGCAAAGGACTTGTCTTATTGAAAATTGACACCAGGAGTCTCTTGGAGACTTCAGCGTCGAGCGGATCCCCGGTTTCTACGTATGACTTCAATTCATCGTCTCGAGAGAAGACGATCAATGCACCAGTACGGGTAGCCTTCAACGTCTTAACCGCTTCTATTACTTCATTCACGTCAAAATCATCGTGGTACCGGGTACGCCAATGGGCCAGGGACTTGAAAAAATCACGGTTCAACTCAGTGCTGCGGCCGATGACGAGCAAAAACTTTCGAATTTCAGGTTGAAACAGGATGATCATAGCGAGCACACCAACGCCCATAAACTGCCCGAGAATGGTGGCCAGCAATTCCATTTGCGCAGCACGCACGATCAGGTAAATCAGATAGAGCGCAAGTATCCCCAGGAAGATATTGACGGCCAGACTCCCCCGGATCATCTTGTAAATCTGGTAAAGCAGGATAGTCACCAAGCCGACATCCACCAGGTCTACCCAGGTGACATCCAGAAAGAAAAGTTGGAACAGGAGCGTCACTGATCAAAGTTAGGGTTTATTTCTCCATCCACTAGTCGCAATACGTACAGAGTTAGCGCATCTCCGTATTGATTTTAACGGGAGTGATTCCCTTCAGGTGCTTGTCAAACCATCCGACATATCGGTCAAACCGATCTATTTGGTAGCTAGGCGTTGTGATTCCGTGAAACTGCCCCGGGTAAATGATCAAGCCGGTAGGTACATTCTGCGACCGAAGCGCCTGGTACATCTGCTCGCTTCCCAAGACCGGTACGTTGAAGTCCTTTTCCCCCACGAGAAATAGTGTAGGCGTCTTGATTTTATCAGCCTTCAGTAAAGGGTAGGACAACTTCAAATATTTGTCCAGGTTCTTCCAGGGCACACCCAATTCATTTTCAAATTGATTGACATACTGGTCGGCGCCATAGAGAGAAAGTTGAAGTGCGCTCCCGGCTCCGCTGGCTGCCGCCTTAAACCGTGTGTCGGTGGCAATACTGTAATTGGTGAGGATACCTCCATAACTCCAGCCTCCAATACCCAACCGTTCGGGGTCTGCAATTCCTTCTTTGACGACATGATCAGCGGCGCCATGAATATCCATGACTTCCTTGTTACCCCAGTCGGCATAGATCGCTTTGCAGAATTCAAGCCCGCGCCCGTCGCTGCCCCGGTAGTTGACGCCTACCACAGCATACCCTGCGGAGGCAATCATTTGCCGGGAAAGGTCAAAGCCAAACTCATCCTGGCCCACAGGTCCTCCATGGATGTAGAATACAGTAGGAAGTTTCTGATTCGCCTGCGCGTCGGCCGGACGAAACAGGATGTTGGATACCAGCGTACCATCTTTACTTTTCGACGTGAACCCTTCAACGGAAGCAAAAGCAATGGGCGCCACAAATTCTTCCTGGTGTTTTGTCAGGCGCCTTGGCGTTCCATTTTCTATCGCATATAGTTCACCGGGAAGTTGGGGTTCACTCATCATGGCCAGATAAGTGCCTTCGCGCACTGCCTCCAGCGACGTGAAAGATCGATTCCCTCCGGCAATTTTTGTTACAGCGCCACCGGATTCTGCAATATGTCCGATGTATCGCTGCCGGTCATCGGTGACCAGGAATGAAAGACCTGTTGCACCCTTGTCCCAGGTGATTGTGCCAACCGGCCGATCCAATGCTTTAGTCAACAACCGGGGTACGCCTCCGGCTGAAGAAATGACCGCCAGAATATTTTGGTCATACATCATGTATTTTTCCGGAGATGTCGACTGGAGATAGGCAATCGATTTCCCGTCAGCGTTCCAGCGGGGGCTATAGTCAGAGCCGGTCCACGTGGTCAGTTGCTTCGCGGTGCCACCCTTGCGCGCTTCGATAGTCCAAATGTCAGAATTCTCATTCCGGTCGGGTTCTGCAGTGCGGTTGCTGATGAATGCAATTTGTTTGCTGTCGGGACTCCACACCGGCCCATTTTCGTTGTAGTTTCCACGGGTGAGGGTGTCAAGTTTTTCCGTCGCAACATCAAACAGGTAAAGATGCGTTTTGCGGTTCAGGAGGTATCCCGCTACATCTTGCTTGAACTGATACCTGTCGATGACCAGGGGCTTTGCTGTTTTGGTCTTTGATGTGTCCGGAGGATCCTGAACAACAAGTACCAATTTTGATCCGTCAGAAGACCACGCATAATCATCGAGGTCACCCTTGATGTTGGTCAACTTCCGGGCCTCCCCGCCGCGGCGGTCCATCAGCCAAACCTGGCTGCTCTTCCCCTGCCGAGATGAAGTAAAGGAGAGGTATTTCCCATCGGGGCTCCATCGCGGTGATGATTCTCCATCCGGGCTGTGGGTGAGTTGCACGGACTGAGCGCCATCCCAGCTCACCATCCAGACGTCACTGTTCCGTTTGTCTTTGGCTGAATCAACGGAAGAGAGCACATAGCACACCCATTTTCCATCCGGTGAAGTGCGGGGATCGCTGATGGACTTCAATCGATAGACATCGGAGGGGCGGAGTTTTCGTTTGCCTGGTGTCTGGGCCTGAGCAACGAGGGTGATGCCTACGAGAAGAA